>JAZQVN010000040.1:0-8495 GCA_045631885.1 Bacilli bacterium | reverse complement strand
TGTATTAGTCAATTAGAGTTTGATGAAAACGGTGATGTTAAAACAAATATGTCTTTTGAAGAAATCGGTTCGCTAGCGGAAGAAGCGTATACAGTTCTTGAAGATGATTATTTCTACGCGGAAACAACTCATCCAAAGAAGATGATCTCTTCATTCATCTATCGTGAACTACAAATTACCGGTGTGACATTTGCTCCTTTAGGAGAAGCTAATGTTAATACGATGATACCAAGTGCGTCTTTACCATTTGTCATGGGTCACGAATTAGCGCATACCAAAGGAGTCATGAGAGAAGATGATGCGAATCAAGTCTCATTTTATGTTCTTATTAATAGTTCTTCTCCATTATTAAGATATTCCGCTTATACATCATATTTTTATCAAATTAGACAATTATCTTCTTCCTATTTCATGAGCCAAGAAGATCAAAATAAATTAATTAAACTTAATGATGCTTATTCTAAGAATCTAGCCTACATTACTGAATATTGGAAAAACCATAATCTATTAGGCAATGTCGGAGATTTCTTTAATGATATTTATATTAAAATGTCGGGAGTACAAGAAGGAACTTCTTCTTATTCCGGTGGCACTAGTAGTGAAGTAGATGATGAAACCCATGAACTAGTTTCACCAAGTAAATATCAACAACTATTCTTTGAAAAGTATTATCGTAACCATGAGTAAGTTTTATAAAGATCAATATGATGTCGTTATCGTTGGGGGCGCTTTAGCGGGATTATCCGCGGCTTTAAGATTGCTCGATGATAATTATGATGTTTTAGTTTTAGAACAACATAACTTACCAGGTGGAGTGGCTACATCATTTGTCCGTGGAGGCGTAGAATTTGAAGCTTCATTACATGAAATGGTATCAATTGGTTCTCAAGAACAACCATTAAGAATTAGAGAGTATTTAGATAAACACGATGTTCACGTTGATTGGTTAGATATTTCTGATGCATATCGATATATTTCTAATCATTTAAATGTTGTCATTAGAGCGGGACAAAATGGAGATTTCTCTCTTCCAGCGAGAGATATCGCGGATGCCTGTGGAGATAGAATGGATGTTATATATAACAAATTAATGGATTTCTTCTCTTTATGTCACAAAGTTTGGTATTCAGCGAATCATTATAACGATAAGAAATTAAATAAACTCCAGTTAATTAAAAAGCACCCAGAATTTGTCAAAGTTCTCGGTTATAGCGCTTTAGAAGTGATGGTGGCATATCAACTTCCTCCGACAGCGATAGAAATCTTATCAGCCTATTGGATGTATTTAGGCAGCCCAATTGATGATTTGCCGTTTTTATTATTCGGTTATATCATCGCCGACTATATTGGACACGGCCCTCATCTTCCTGCGCATACATCGTATGAGATATCGTTAAAAATGCTCGAATCAGTCGAAAGAAAAGGCGGACAAGTTGAACTAGGTCAAAAAGTAGAAAAGATTTTAGTCAAAGATAAAAAAGCTTACGCGGTCAAATTAACTAATGGAACAATCATTAAAGGTAAACACATTATCGCTGGAGCTTATCCAAATACTGTCTATTCAGAAATGATTGAACCAAAAGAAGAGGTTCCATCTTCGTTGATCAAGATAGTGAACGGTATGGAACTCGGTGTTTCTTGTTTCTCTGTGGTAATGCTTTTAGATAAAGATTATAAAGATTTAGGAATTAGAGATTACGCGACTTTCTACGCACCACACGGTTTAGATACATCTTTGATGTATGAAAAAGGAAAAGCCTTTAATAAATGGGATTATTTAACTTCTGTTTGTATGAATGTGTTAAATAAAGATGCCTCTCCTAAAGGAACATGTATCTACTCAATAACTTATTTACCAAATGGTGAATCTTTTAAAGATGTTGAAGTAAATAATTACGAAGATTATAAAAACGCAATGACTGAGCATTTCTTAAAACTAGAAAGTCAAAGATTAGGCGTGAATTTAAAAGATCACATCTTAGAAATAATCGTCGAAACTCCAATTACCATTGCCCATTATGTTGGATCCTATAATGGTGGAATCTATGGTTATCGTCATTCGATGAATAACCACTCCGCGGCGAGAACGGAAATGAAAGATGAGAATTACTTCTCAAATTTATATTTTGTTGGTGCACATACTTCTGAAGGAGATGGGATGGGCCCTGCAATACAAAGTGGGAAAGTTGCCGCGGAAGAAATTATCAAAAACGATAAAGGAGGGAACAAATAATGAAAATTAAAGGTTTCCTCAAAGACCTCTCTGGTATTTTTCGCGTTAAAAAGAAAAGAAAATTAGCGATTAAAAACGCAGATGATAAAGAGATTAAGAAGAGTAATATCAACTTAATTGCAAAGCAATTACATCCAGGAAAAATTGAAGCGACAGTCTTTGATATCTTACCTGAGACTAATGATAGTAAAAGAGTAGTTTTATCTAGTAAAAATATCCCATATTTCTTAGCGGGTACATATTTAGTTTTAACTATTAGAATCGGTGATAAATATTATTCTAGACCTTATTCAATAGTCTCTTCTCCAAATACATCTTATAAAGAAAAAATAGTGGAGATTATCGTTAAAGATCGACCGAATGGTTTAGTTTCTAAATATATTAACCATAACTTAAAAGTGGATGATATCGTCTATATTGAAGTGGGCCAAGGTCAATTTTCATATAATGAATTTAGAGATTCGGAAGATATCGTCGCAATCGCTGGAGGAGCGGGTATCACTCCATTTATCTCAATGGCCAAAGATATTAATGAAAGAAATTTACCTATTAATTTAACAATCTTGTACGGGAGTGATAATCCTGATCAAATCATTGGCAAAGCGGAATTAGACTATTTATCCGGAAATAATGTGAGAGTCATCCACGTTATAAGTGGTAATTACCCTTATAAAGGAGAAAAAGGTTTTATTAATAGTGAACTAATTAAGAAATATTCTTCTCCCAATTGCACTTATTACTTCTCTGGACCGCTTATGATGTATCGACATATTATCGAAGAATTAAAGAAATTAAATGTCGATCTTAGAAGAGTGAGAAATGAAGCTTTCCCAATTGAAGACGTCAGTAAAGAAGAAGGATTTGATATTAAAAATATCAATAAATCATTTAATATCGAAGTTCATCAAGGCTTAGAAACTTATCACATCACCTGTTTGGGAAATCAAAGTATCGCTGATGCATTAGAAAGTAAAGGCATTAATATCCATACATCTTGTCGAGGTGGTAGATGTGGTAGTTGCCGTATCAAAATAATAAAAGGAACTTATTATATTCCAAGCGATAAAGATGAAAGAAGATTTATCGATAAAGAATATCATTACGTTCATAGCTGCGTCACTTATCCAACGAGTGATTTAGTAATTAAAATTAATATTAAATAAAAATCTTTAATGATTTTTCTATATGATTAGGGGATAATATATTTTGCATGAAAAAATTAGATATCAGAAAAGAAGTCGCCACTAGAAAATATAAATCACCAGCTTTTTTGCCGCATTTTATTTATTATCTAGTCGGTAGAACTCACTTATTAGGGGCAAAATATCATCCTCATTTAGAAATTATTGATAGAGTTCCAAAAAAAGGCGCAGCTTTTGTGATATGGAACCACCAATCGAGAAGAGATCATACTTTTTTATGCACTGCATTATGGCCAAGAAGAATGTCAATGGTCGCAGAATATAATGAATTCTTCCGTTCTCATTTGCATTGGGCTTTTAAAATGCAAAGGATTTTACCAAAGAAACCTTTTGATAATACCGACTTTGTCGGTATGAAAGCGATTAACTCCGTGATTATGTCTGGAGGAATTGTCGCTTTATCTCCAGAAGGTAATTCATCAAATTTTGGTAATAACCAACCAATCGTTCCAGGAACTGGTAAATTATTAAAGCATTATAAAGTCCCTGTCTATATGATGCATTTAGAAGGAAGCTATTTAACTAATAATAAAAACTGCGATGAAGATAGATTTGGTAAAGTTAACGGTAAATTATATTTATTATTCAAAAGAGAAGATTTAGAAAGTCTATCTGAACAAGAAATTGAAGATAAAATCAATTTAGAATTCAAATTTGATGATTATGAATGGAATAAAACCGCGAGAGTCAAATTTAAAGCTAAAGGTGGTATTGCCAAAAACTTATCCGACATGTGTTATAAATGCCCAAGTTGTGGTGAAGAATTCATGATGGAAAGTCGAAATAACTACATCAAATGCTTAAAATGCGGTAATGGTGCGGATATGGATGAATATTATGACTTCCATCCATACAAGAATAGCGTGATGCCAGAAACACCTCTTCAATGGGTTATTCAAGAACGCGCGGGAATTATTAAAGCGATTAGAGAAGATGATAAATATTCCTTCTCCGCGGAATCTGATTTAGGAATGTTACCAAATGATCACTATATCAAGAATAAAGAGACTAGTGAAAAAGCTGGTGAAGGTAGAATTACCGTGGATCACGAAGGATTCCACTTTGTGGGAAATAAAAATGGTGAACCATTTGTTTTAAATCTTGATTACACGAATTTATATACATTCAACATCCCTGTTGATTTAACAAAAATCTGCGTTTATGTAAAAGGTGAATATCATGAATTCACCCCTCATATCAAAGGCGCAGCGGTCAAGATTCTTCTACTTGTAGAAGAAATGCATAGATTACACGTCAATACTTGGAAGAATTTCCCTTGGTTTGACTACTTATATGAACCATATAAAAAGGAAGGTAAAGAATAATGGAAAGAAAAGAAATCATCGAAAAATTAAAAAAGATTATTGTTCATTCAATGCCAAATGTCAAAGTTGATGGAGTTAATGAAGACACTAAATTAATTGATGACTTAAAATTTGATTCCCTTGGCTTAATGATGCTAGCGATGGAAATGGAAGAAGAATTCGCTATCTCCTTTAATGAACCTGTTAACTTTGTCACAGTAGGGGATGTTGTTGATTTCGTCCAAGAAAAAAGCAAATAGTTATTAAATGTTAAGAAAGCCCGACTTTATGTCGGGCATTTTTTTATTATTGGTTATTCTGATAATAACTGATTGGCTCGATTAGCTCTCCGGTATAATATTCGTTTACTAGTCTTACTAAGCAGGCATTGAGATATTCAATAACCGCTTCATCTTCTCTCGTGGCTTCTAAATGTTCTCCACCTATTCCAGAGTGATTAGTGAGATAAACATATTGTCCGCCTGTTAAGATTGATTGACTTCTGAAACAATATTCCGTCATGCGGTCAATCCCGCTTGATGCGACAGTGATAATTTTGATACCTTTTTCACTAGCTTTTTTCACTGCGACATTCCAATCATCAACATCTTTGTCGTGACTTGGTGCGTCAGCAATATGAATGATGATTTTAGTGGCGTCACTACTAGACCAGTCCTTATCGACAGCTTCAGATAAAGCAATATGGACTGCTTCTGGGAAATCTCCGCCTCCTGAAGCATATTGTTCATTAATGAATGATTGTTGTTTTTCAATATCGGTAGTGAAGTCGTTATATTTAGTGACATATTTATCGCCGATATCGCGATACACCATCATCGCTAATTGGATAGTGGAGTTTGGATTATCTTCTTTAATAGAAGCGATAACGTCTTTAACTTCTGCTTTGATATAGCGTATTTCATCCCCCATTGAACCAGTTGCATCAATAACAAACATCAGTTGAATGATTTCATTTTTAACTGATTCATTTTCTAAATCAATCTCCTCGTTATTAGTGACATTTTTCTCAATATTTTGCCTATTTCCATCTTTATCAATGTAGGATATATTAATATCGTAGTTTTCCTTGTCTAGTTCTGGGAATAAATAAGCGTTATTAAAGTTATCAACATGACTTGTGTAACTATTATCTTTTAAGCTGACTTTGATATCTCGACCATTAGTGATTTTTAAGACTAAACGGTTAAAGGTATTGAAGTCATATTTTTCTTTATAATCTTGATAGATGCCTTTTCCTTCTTGATTAGATTCACTTAATGATTTCCAATAGCCGTAGTGATCATTATCATTTAATGCTGAACAAGTTAATTGACCCGATTGAACGGTGTAATCATTTGGTTTAGTCGGTTCTTCTCCTTCTTCAGGTACGCTTCCTGGAACATCTTCTCCGCCTCCACTTGGAGCGTCGTATCCTCCTGGAGTTACATCTCCATCACCTTCTGAGAACCATCCTCCAGATCCACCTTCTTCAAAACCACCTTCAGCATCTCCGCCTGATTTTCCAGCTTCTATAGATGCATCATTAGTGGAACTTCCACAAGCGGACAAAGCAAAAATTGATAGAGGAATTAATAAGTTTTTAAATAATTTATTGAATTTCATCGTTTTTTATCTCCTTCACCATATAAGACAAATAAAGATGATAAAACTGCTAAAGAATTTTAAGAAATTAAAGAATTGAAGTCATAGATACGACTAGATAAAGAAGTATCCACGCTTTGTTTGACTTTATTATCCCAGTTAGGAGAAGTAGTTCCTTTAGCGAATGTAACTAAGACAAAGTTATTATTTTGTCCCATATCAAATCCTAAGGATGTTCCTTCTTTACTTGGAGTTAACCATGAGCCTTGTCCATTATCTTTCCAGGCCCAGAGGAAACAGTCATGATTAGAATCACTATTATATATAATTAAAGATTTATTAAGTAATGAATCAGTCTTGACCATAACGGCTTCTTTTTGCACTGTTCCATTACTATTAGTAGCGGAGAATTTCACCGATACTTTTCCATTAGCTAAACTTGATGGTAAAGTTAATGAATTACTCGTTAAAGCAGTGGAGGTTCCTCCATTAATAGAATAGGTTAAAGTCGTCGCGTTTTTCGCAGTGACGGAAATCGCTTGAGAAGAAGAGTAAACTTCTTTATAACTGAGTTCAATTGATGGGACCACTAAGTCACTTGCGTTTTCATTAACTAAGATACAGGCTCCATTAGTGAACTTCGCGGAGACGCTTCCGTTATTGACGTTAAATGATTCGCCTGAGACTAAGTCTTTATATGTGCCATTAGCTAAACCAGAAACCTTCACTGTTTTAGATGTGTTTGAATCTGCGACATTGATAATTGCCGCGCCTGAAGTTCCTCTGACGTTAACAAAGCAACCGTTATCAGAAGAGATGCTTTCGCTTTTATTAACTAAAAGATTATGGAATTCATTGATAGCTTTGATTTCTTTGTTCTTATAACTTTGATCACCAGTGGAACCGATATTTCCACTTGGGCGAGATAAATATAAGATAGCCGCGTCTTTTCTACTGGCTTGAATCATATAGGCCTTGTTGATATCAGAGATAGAAACATTCGTGGATTTATCTTGGCTATCATTACTTGTCGCATAGTTATCATGAGATTCCGCCCATAAGACTGTGTTGATACCAGATAAGTTTGTGTTGTATTTTGCGTTAACGATTGAAGAAACATTTTTGTTAACAACGCCAAGTCTAACAGAGCCACTTAAAGATGAATCTGTAACTGACATATACTTTGTATATGATGAGAAACTTCTACCTGAACCACATTGATATAAGATTTCTCCATAATAGTATGGGTCAACTAAACCTTTGTTATTGGCATAAGTAGTAGCGCCATTTAAAACTGTTGGCCAGAAGTTAGAAGCATATGTTCCATCATCTGGAGTTTCAATATGTTTAGCCGCGTCAAATCTGAAACCATTAACACCGCAGTCGATATATTCTTTTAATAATGATAAAACTCTATTTTGAACAGTGGTGGTCTCGGTTTTTAAATCTGGATAATCACCAATTGTGTACTGCGTAACCGCTTGTACAGAGTTGTCATTAACATATTGAGCAATGCCGTGGATTAAATTTTGAGAATAGATATCTTTTTCAAAATTATTGACTGAACCATTTAAAGATGTTTGATTTCCACCCGCTAAATGGTTAGCGACAACGTCCATGATAACATCGATGCCCATAGACTTAGCTTTTGTACATAAAGCGGTGAGTTCGCTCTTCGTGCCAACGACATTTTGATTAGATTGGGCCACAGAAAAGCCTAACGGTTGATATAGCTTCCACCATTGGGATTCCCAGTTTTGGCCTGTGTAATAGTCTTTTTGAGGCTGCATTGGGGATAATTGAATAGATTTAAACCCTGCATCCTTAATATTTTGTAAATTATTAGAAATATTGCTGATTGACCAGTTGAAGCAGTGGAGGATTGGAGTATCCTGCATTCTTTTGCTCGTGGTGATAACTGGATCGCTACCTTGTCCTTCGCCTGAACCTTGGCCTTCACCCTCGCTAGAGCCTCCGCCTTGTCCTTCTCCAGAACCAGAATCTGATCCACCTTGACCCTCACCAGAACCACTTCCTGAATCTCCTCCTGAACCTTGACCTTCTCCTCCGCTTTCTTCACTTCCACCTCCACGGAAGTGGCAGAGGCTGCAACCATAAAGCCCACAACAGCCAGTATCGCCGCAGCTATGAGGC
>JAZQVN010000039.1:0-82369 GCA_045631885.1 Bacilli bacterium | reverse complement strand
CGATTTGACCAGCAGATAAAGAGGCAACGATTGGATATAAATCTCTAATCCCATCGCCATTAAATACACTTGCATCTTGAGCGAAAAATTCAGCAAGAGTTGCACCATTATCGAAATCATAATCGACTTCATCCATGCGTTGTTTTGCAGCGACTAATTCAAGATCTAATACGGTGCTTGCCAATTCATCTCCTGTTTTTACGCTTGTAACAACAGCGTTTTTATTTTTCTCATAATTTTTGCTATTTTCATCGAATTGATCAATCGTTTCAAATTGTTCATCATATTCGTGTTCGCCATAATTTGCCAAAGCATTAGCTTTGTCATCATAGTCGCTAAGGGCTTGAGAAAATGTATCCCATTTTTCTAGTAATTTCTTAGCGTCATCACCATAAGTTCTATCTAAAGTAGCGTCTATTTCAGTAATATCAACACCGCTATCTTCTAATTCTTGTCTTAAATCATCTAAGGTGTTGTTTTCTAATCTATCAATCCAGCTTTTTTCATCTGTATCAGTAGCTTTAGTAAGGAATGTTTCCATTGATAAAGTAGCTTTACCATTGGCTTGCATGAGGATAGTTAAAATATCAGCATGGTTCTTTTTCTCTTCATCGCTTAAAGCGGCATAAGCAGCATCACCAAGTTCGTATTTAGTTTCATTTGTTAATAAATCACCCATTAAACCACCTGTATCATCATCAGTTAGATTGTTAAGCATGGATTTCATATATTGAGCACGAGCTTTATTAGATGCATAAGGAGAATCAAGATTATCCCTATATTCTTGTAAAGTGACTATGAATCTTTCTACGAAAGGAATTATTTGAACTTTTAATTTGTTTTCCATTAATTCTTCGTAGTCTTTAACAGAATAACCACCTCTCATGTTCATGACTGCTAAATCAGTTATAGCTTCTTTAGCATCAGTGGTTGTCTTATATCCTAGATAAACTATCTTTTGACCTCTAGCTTGAGCAGCGTCAGATCCTGCTTCATAGTTTAAATCAGCATACTTGCCCTCTTTAGAAAGGATGGTATAACCTTCAGAAAGAAGTTCACTTTTTGCTTCATCTTCGGTTTTACCAATACCCACTTTCACCTCGGAAATGTATTTTGTTTCACCTGCTGCCATTGCGGGAGCGTAATGAGATGGGGTTGAAACCCCTAAGGCTACCGCCATAGCGGCAATTGTTAATTTAGAAAAGGTTTTTAGCATGATTAATTCCTCCTAAAACCTATTGGAACTAAGCTCTTCTCGAACTTCTTTTTCGAATTTCACTATATTCATTATTAAGATAAATATTGAAATCGTTGATACGACCATGACATAAATCTTCATATGAACGATAAGAACCAAAGTTATCGAATAAGTTAAAGTGATATTGTGTATTAACTCGTGCATTATTTGATGCAGTATCGCTATTACCAGTAACGCGGTAGATTGTTCCAACAGTCATGGATTCAGAAACGAAACCACCAGTGATTTCACCCCATGACTTAGCACTACCATCTTCACGTTGAATGAAAGCGGTAATTCTATTATCAGTTGGAACATGATCATCATCGAATTTCACAATGCCAGCGTTAAAATCAACAACGGTTCTGAAATCGATGCTCATAATATATTCCCATCTATAAATATTACTTTCTCCATCGCCTTCAACACTTGCGTCTTTTAGATAAGGCACTCTATCATATCTTGCAAAGGCAATCTTTGTGATTGGAGCGGTGAATATATCGGCAGGATCGTTTGATTTGATTTGAGATGAATCTGGACCAATTTTGCTATTATACGAAGTAGCAACTGCTGTAGAAGTATAGTACATATAGATTTCTGGTCCTTGTGTACCTGCATTCAAATTAATATTAGATACAGGCGCATAATGTATTTGATATCTTTCAGAATTGATACCTTCTGGATGGAAAGGTTGACCAATCGTACAAACAATATCATAGACAGCACCTTGCTGTTGTTTTTTAAGTTCTGCTTCTCGAGCGGATTCAGTAGCTTGCATCTTGACCTTATCGTAATCAATCGTGTAACCTCGATAGCCGAAATAAACATATTTGCCACCAGAATCAACGTTTAAATCCATATCGCAGAATTCTGTACAGCCTTGCTCTAATAATGAGAGCATTGCCTCTTTTTTACTATTTCCTTCAGCGATATATAGTTTATTGAAATAAGTATTATTGCCGTGTTCATAAGCAGTATGGATAAAGGCATTTAGATGACCATTACCATATATTTCCGCTGGTTCGGTAATGACTTTCTTACCATCTACATATGAGACGACATCTTCTTTATTACAACATAGGACAGTCGCTTGTCCAGAAGTGAATGGATCACTACTAATTGATAATTCTGTTAATGGTTTACCTGGAGTAGCACCTTTATTGTAAGTGTAATAGAGATAATAACTCTCATATTCCATCTTATCCTTTTTAGGATCGTTTCCATCTTTATCATTTTTCACAATTCTTAAAGGAGTTGTATTACTAGCACAGTAATACGTCATACCTTGAATTTGAATTTGTTCAGGAACGGCTTTTGCATCATCACTTCTAAAGAGTAATAATCCTGTCACAGCATCTTGCTCTTTATCAGTACGGGCTACTGAGATATAAGATGCATATTGATATTCATTGGCGGGTTCTAACTTTGATATACCGTCTTTATTAGAGTAGTTAGTCCATTGATATTCTTTGGTAATACCCATGTTATAGACGATAACTTCGCCAGAGCCAGATTGATTAGCCATCATCATTGCTTGATGGTCAGTAGATTTACTTAATTCTTCATATTCATCATCAGCATTTTTCTGACTTGTTGGGGTGTAATCTTCTTTACAATAAGAACCAACAAATACACGAGAAATATATTTACCTTTAATGACTTCTTTTCTTAAATAAATATATTTAGTAGTCGATGCTTTCCAAACATCATCATCATCGTCATCATCATAATAAATATCGGAATAAGCGATATTATAGGCTTTTAATGAATATGGATTTTTCGTTTCTTGAATAGAAACAAAGTCACCAGCGCATTTTTGGTCGTTTAAAGTCATTTCACCACTGACATCAAATGTGATTGTGTTATCTTCGAGTTTACCTGAATGTGAATTAGAAGAAATAATTACATCATCAAGAGTTAATGGGTTTTTGCCATTTGTATAACCTGCGACATATAAACCAGTTGGTAAAAGATTGAGCATTTTATAACCAAAATCAATGCCTTCAGGAAGGTCTCTAGTGTGTATATCATCAAAAAGTTCAGTAGTAAGCAAACGTTGGTTGATATATGCGTTTTGAGGTAGATATCCTCTAGAGGCAAAACTGCCTCCTACACCTTGATGAGCAAGAACGCTTGCTGCTACATAATTGATATTGGCTTCGGCAGAACCGGCTTTTTTATCAGAATAAGTCGACGCTTTAGAAAGTGTGTAAGGTAAAGTTTCAACATAAGGTGAAGTCTGATATATTGCCATATCGTATAAAGCGCGATAAGGATTGTAACTATATGTATAACAAATATACATATATTTTTGTGAGCTATGAGTATCATGATCATTTGCTCTACTTGATGAAGCAAGGTTATCAGATATTACCTCAGTATTTGGTACCTTTTTCACTTCATTTACAAAATCACTCATGTATGATTTGAGTTTATCTTGGTGACTATAACTGCCTTTTGACAAATCAGTATCAAAACCATGGAGGAAGTAGATACCAGAAAGATATTTTGTACCACTTGTATATTTAACTTCTGGTTCAAAATAGATAAGAGTTTTGGTATGACTCCATGAATTAGAATTGTTATACATTCTGATACCAATAGTAGAGAAAAGACCACTTGAAATATAAACAGTATTGAAGTCATATGGTGCACCAGAGAAGGTTGTGACTGGCTCCCAACCAGCCTTTGCTTCACTATAATCGGTGACAATATGTAGTTTTCCTTCTTCGATTGGAGTACCCGCTTTAGCGCTCTTAGTGACATATAGTCCAGTTAAATTACTAGGACAATCTTCATCTTCTTCACTAGTATTTGCTTTATAGCCGATTACACCAGCGCAGCCATAGCTTATATCACCAAAACTAGGAGTGGCATCAGGTAAGAATGTCGCCACTCTTATATCACGAATTGCATCATTAGGATCGGTTGTGAGTTGATAACCGATATAAGTGTAATATGTTTCATCATCACTAAAATAATGTGCAGTACCTGTAGTACTTGGAGAAGGGGTAAGATTACGGTCTAAAATGTAATAACCTTTAACAGATATTCTATCTTTAGCTTCGGCTTCTGTTTTACCAGTTCTAACAATAATATCTCCATAATATTGTTTACCAATAAGAGATGGAGTTGTGCTAATTGGTACATCCGCCATCTTGTTGTTAAGCGATTTCATGGTGTGATAATGGATATAGATGCCATTCACATCATCGCTCTTAGCGAATGTGTTACAGTTACCTGGGCTAACTTCACCAAAGAAGTTAACGGAACTATATCCGTTTTGTTTTTCACTATTTCCGTAAATTATATTGAAAATATTTTCATTGCTATCAGCGATAATTGGACTACCCACACGGTTATCTTTTGTCGTATACATACAAACCCAACCCTTTTGTCCTTCGTAGCCGTTTAAATCGCCGATTTTTCCTTTATTATTTCTCACAGCTTTATATTTGATGTTAGCGTCACCACTACTAGTTTTAGGAGCATCAACAACATAATCAGGCATATCTGTATATTCTTTTGGTTTGCTCTTTTCAATCAAGTTCTTAATCCATCTACACAAATAGTAAACAATCGTGAATACTAAGATGAGTAAGCCAAGGAACATACATACTTGTCCTAAAACTGAACCAATAGTGGTTAATACACCAATAACGCTAGATAATGTAGACGCTACTGCTGCTGAAGCGAATTTAGCAATGATGGTTAATAGACCAACTAAAGCATATTTACCAATAATAAAGGAAACAACAGTTAAGGCACTTGAAGCGATACCAACCCACTTCAAAACTCTTTCAACTGTCTCATGTCCTTCGTTAGATGTATCTTTTTCTAAAGCAGTTTGCGCTGCATTCTTTCTAATCGCATCAGAAGTATACGCCACTTTTGCGTTTTCAAAATCAGGATCAGCATTTAGCCAAATAGAATAAACATCATTTTCTGTCATGATTCTGAGTTTTTCTTTGGCTTTAGCTAATAAATCATTAAATTGAGGAGAACGCTCATTTTTACTAAGGTTAGATGTAGCACCGACTAAGCCTGAATACATCGTCATTCTGCACTGAGCATAGCTCATGGAATCGACGATTGGATAAATCATCTTAAGATCAACTTCATCTTTAGTAGCTTTACCTAAGTTAAAGATGTATTCGCCTAAAGGCATAGCGTCAGTAGCCTGATATTCATTTAATTTTTCATAAATATCAATATATAAAGAATCGGTTTCATCATTTTCAACCGTTTCAACATTTTCCACGTATTCTTCAAGGCTTTTATCCGCAGTAATTTTATTGCCGCTATAGCGTTGTAAAGCGTTATCAACATTAGTTGCGAATTCTTGGAATTGTTTATGTAATCCTTGAGCGGAATCATCATATTGTTTACGAAGATCATCTTCTTCATCTTCGCTTAAATCATCTTCGATGACATCCCATAATGGGCTATCAATAACCTTAGCAGCCCAGCTATTATCTTCTCCAGCTTCTTCAGCTTCTTTATCATATGGGGCTAAACCAGCAGAAAGATAACTAATAACCGAATTTAAAGTGGAAGAGCTAGCTTGGACGATAAATTTAGCGTAGAAATCTTTTGTGCCTTTACCAGCGAGTAAGAAATCACCGAATTTTTGATTGCCTTCTTCCGGAACAACAATCATATTCATGCCGTTATAAGCATCGATAGCTTTTGGACTTTCATCCGAGAAATTAGAAACAAACTCAATCGAAGAAGCTTCTAACGTTTCTGCTAATTCGGTTTGCTGTTTCATGTATTCTTGTTGCATCGAGGCTTTATCTTTAATTTCATAGCCGCGGTCCATAGCAAGAATTCTTATTTCATAAATTGCTTCTTTTTCATTTAATGTGGTTTTATAACCCAAATAAACGGGCTTTTTACCTGTACCGGAGTTAACATCTTTACTAATGAATGTATAACCATCGTTTGTGCATTCTGTTCTTGCTGCTTCTTCGTTATCAGCTTCATACATCTTGACTTCAGAAAGATAGACAGTTTGGTCTTGAGCAAAAACTGGTTTATATCTATTAGTGTTCGCGTTATCTATAAAGAGAAATAAGGATAATACAAAACAAACTATACTTGAGAATTTAATACGCTTTTTCATCTTATTCATCCTCCTCTACTTCTTTTTCACTTACATTTTCTTCGACATTACCAGTCGCTTTAGCGGCTGCTAATTTCTTTTTACGATAGATAACAACAACTATTACCGCGATAATGCCGGCTGTTCCAAGTCCAACTGCAACCCAGAAATAGCCATTACCAAATAATGAGGCAGTAACCACCATATCTGCTTCTTCTTCATGTTCATCACGTATAACAAGAGATCCACTATCCGCGTGGAAATATTGCATTTGATATTTGCTCATTTTTAAGGAAATAACTATGTCATCAGAACTAGAGTCAGAATTAATTCCAATATATGAGCCAGCGTATAAGCCCGCACTATAAACATAAGCTTTTGAGGCACCCCATTTTTGTAAAGTAACATTTCTAAATGCGGAATTTTCTGTACAGGTATTGTCTTTGACAATACATTTTCCTTTAAATGTAATATCACTAAGACTATCAACCCAGACACCACCGCCGCCTGATTTAGCTTCGTTATGTTCGATTGTGACATTGATTAAAGCAACATTATCATCATCGATAAAAATAGCGCCGCCTCGATATCCTGCTTTATTATTTCTAAATATACAGCCATCAAAAATAGTAGCTGGATAACCTAAATTTGAATATTTTTCAGCCTTCTTTTCAGAAGGGTTGTTATTGATATATAAAGCACCGCCATCATCATCGGCTTTATTACCAGCAAAGATACAATCTTTGAAATAAATAAGAGCATCGCCTGCTAAATATAAGGCACCACCTTCTTCTTTAGCGTAGTTACTAGAGAATACAGTGTTATAAACATTAAGATATCCATCATCAATATAGATACCACCACCATTATCTTCGCTATAGCAATCATCAATTGTGGCGTTACTAATATTGACCGTTCCTTTTTTAATGTAGATACC
Organism: Bacilli bacterium; assembly: GCA_045631885.1. Classification (GTDB taxonomy): domain Bacteria; phylum Bacillota_I; class Bacilli_A; order RFN20; family CAG-826; genus CAJOLV01. The sequence goes on along the minus strand of JAZQVN010000039.1, from coordinate 75,091 downwards.
ACCACCATGGCAGTTATCCGCACTATCAACGGTTTGACAGGCATATATTCTTCCTCCTGTCATAGTAAGGCTTGTTTCTTCTGATGATCCATCAAGATAAAAACCACCACCATCATAATCGGTATTACATTTATAAAGTGTGCCACCTTGCCAAATAACATGGCCTTTTTCTTCGATATGAACGCCACCAGCTGAATTACCACTAGATCCACCAGTAATAACTCCACCCTCAACTCCGTCATATCCTAAGACATCAGGGTTAGAATCCATAACTGTGAATGTTGCGTTCTTTTGAACAAGGAAAACACTACCATCACTAATTTGGTAGTCATCATCCATTGTACGTTTTATATAATGACCATTAAGGTCAAGAGTTAACTTTTTACTCTCACTTATAGTGAGTCTTCCTTCATGTTCCCAGTTATTACCAAGAACAATCTTTACATCATCAGTAGAATTGGCGTGTGAAATCGCATTATCCCATGCTGTAGCGACATCATCATATTCGCTTACTTGTGTCGAACCTCCACTGGTGACTTCAACTCGTGTTTTTCCTCCATCAGCATAAGCTGGAATAGATGCTTTTGCACCATTAAATGCCACTAACGCGAATAGGAAAGATGTAGCAAAGCCCATTGTTAATATTTTGAAAGTCGTTTTTTTATTCATAATTAATAATTCGTCCTTTCATTAAACAATGCGTTTTTTTCTAATGAAGAAAACCGCTAAGCCAATTATGGACGCTAGAGCAACTGTGCCGCCAACGATAAGTCCAAATGAACCGTCTGTGAATAATGAGGCGGTTGTACTTGGATTGAGTGGTTCCCATTGTGCGTATAAAACAACTATTTCACCTGCTGTGGAAGAAAGGTTAGGAATCTTAGCTTTATCTGCAAAGAATGTTCCAGCTCCATCAGCCTTCGTATTCCAGCCAAGGAATTTATAATTTTCACGTACGTAATAATTTATCGGAAGAGTCGCATTCGAATTATAACTGACAGTTTTGTCATTCATTGTTTTATTAACGTTTTCTCCGTTCTTATCAAAATGTATCTTATAAGAAATGGCGTTTAATTTCGCAGTTAATGTCACATCACCAGAAATAAACTTAAATGTAAATTTACCAGTGACTTTATCTTTTGCGACTGTACCCATGTCTGTTTTGTTTTTATCATAACCTTTAATGTAATAGCCAATAGGGGTTTCTAGATCAGGAAGTTCAATTACATCTCCTTCATAACCAATAGTTTTGTAAACCACTTCACCATTTATTAAAATGGTGAGATGTAGAGGGAAAGCAAATCTGACTGTAATCATCTTTTCAACAGTTGGATAAACTGAACTGCCAGTCGAAAAAGAGAAATAATAATTACTGGTATGTTCAGTGGTCTTAGAAGTGCTTAATTTCCATTGAAAGCCATAATTGTCTAATCTTTCCGCGATATCTTCACCTGGATAAGATTCATTATGCACTGTAATAGGCATACTAGCTGGTGTTGTCCACTTAACACCATATTGATCAGTAGCGCTTATCTTAACTAGTTGCGTCGCTTCGTCTTTAGGATCAATGTTTTCTGAATAATCTATATTTATTTTTTTCTGAACTGGGTATGGGTATTTAGTTTCACTGATTTCCACCCAGTTCCAATCTTTGTTACGGCCCCAACCACCATAAGAGATATGTCTACTAGCGACGTTAATGCCGTTGATATACACAGTAATATCTGCTTCGCCATAATGATACTGACCCCAGGTACCGATGTCAGTCCAAGCGACTATTTTATGTGGAAATTCCGTCCCACAATCAATCTCAGCAGTTGTATAGTTGGCATCAGTATAAGAAACACTGTTTTGAAAGTCGCCTGACCAACATTTAAAGTATTCATCTCCTCGACCATTGTTTGGCTTAACCATAACGCCAATCTCAGCACCGTTCCAGTCGTCAGAGTCATTAGTAACTCTCCAGTTAACTTTAACTTTATATCCTGAATAAGATGCTGCTTCTGCTTGTTTAGGAGTGGCGTCATTATTGTTATTAACAGTCATGAAAACTGCTGCTGAAAATAATGATGAAACAAGGGCGGTAGCTAATATTTTAAATAATTTTTTCATATTAAACGCTCCTCTTTTTACTGCTTTTCCGCTGGGACCTGTGTTTCAGCGGGTTTAGCGACTACTTGTTTTTGTTTTTTATTTCTCACAAAGAACACTAGATAAATGATTAGTGGGATGTATGTCACTGCAGGCATAAAGAATCCAACATATTGTAAGTTCTTTGATTGAACGAGCATGTTGAATAAGCCGTGATAGATAACTGCAAGAGCAAGTAAAGCGAAAGTACCAGAAACGAATAATTTCTTTTTCTTTTTCACAAAGCTCATACCATATCCCACTGCGGCGGTACAAATGCCATGCATTAAAGCGGTTGAGAAACCTCTGATAATTGCCCAACCGATAGAAACGTTGTCAATACTTTGTACTAAGATAACGGTGTTTTCAAATAAGGCAAAGCCAATACCAGTAGCAAACGCTAAAGGTAATAATTTTTCTCGATCATCTGAGAACAAGAAAGCATAAATAAGGACAGGTAAAGCTTTGATAATTTCTTCAGTTATTGGTGTGAATGTTGTAGTAACCAAAATCATTTGATTATTAAAAGCAATAAGAATGCGTCCATTGATTTCTGAAATGAATAAAGAGACACAAATACCGATAATGAGATAGAGCATTACTCTTCTTGAAGCACTCTTCATCAAAGGAAGAGTTAATAAAAGAGGAGCAAGCATACAAATAAACAAGATATAAATTAAATTAGCCATTTCTTAACTCCTCTCTCGATAAGTGGGATGATGAGAATAATGCTTATCGCGGATATGATTCCCGCGACAAATGTAAGGACATCATTTCCGTGACTTAAACCGATACATTCCACGACAACGGATACTGCGTAGATTAACGCAAGTAAGTTATATGGTCTTAAGCAAGTAATAACACCTTTATCAACATCTGGGCTTAAAAGGTGTTTCATATTAAAATATGTAGAAAGTGCGATGGTTAAAGAAAGAATTCCAGCGAAAATTTTCCACATCACACTGACATTAGCGAAAATAAAGAAGGCGATATATAAAGCGATTACCACTACTGGAGCAAGGAAAGTGACTAATTTACTAGTAGTGCTTCTTCCGATGCTGTCATCAATAAGTGAGTCGACCGCACCATAATTCGCAGAGAAGAAGAATAAGAAACTAGCGAACATCCCGATAAAACCTAATTGGAATGTTTCAGTTATCTCCCCACCAGTAAGAATTCGACAAACTAAGAACAGTCTACCGAATCCGATAACCCCCATAGCGAGAGTAATCATTTGAGCATAAAGGGCTCTTTTAGGTCTAAAGAATAAAATTCCACCATAAATAAACCCGAAAAAAGCTGCGACGCAAACAATGATGTTTACAACTAATAAAAGGTTCAATTTACTTTACCTCCTCGTTATTTTTGATTTGTTTGTTTATTCAAAAATTGCATTATTTACCTATTAAGTCATTTTCATTGTATTTTTTTATTTGTTTATTTTTAATAAGGTGTTCCAGAATGGAACGGGTTTTTATTATCTTTTATATGTCAAATATATAAAAAAGATCTCACAGCAATTGTATGAAATTGCTATAAAATCACTTCTCGTGGTATTTTTGATAAATATTAAAATGTTCCAGAATGGAACGTTTTTTAAAGAATTAGATGTCTTATTTGTTTATAATGGAAAAAGAAATATAAAAATCATTTGGTGATATTAATGAGTCAAACATTTTCTAAAGCATTAAAGAAATTAAGAACTGAAAAAGGGCTATCTCAACAAGCATTAGCTAATAAGATGTATGTCACTAGACCCACAATTGCAAGATGGGAAAGCGGAACTCGTCTTCCTGATGCAATGATGATCAAACGTCTTTCAGAAATGTTAGGTGTTGATGTTAACTTTTTGCTATCCGCTGCCGCTCAAAGCGATGAATGTCCAAACGTTATTATCGTCGATGATCGAAAAGCGGTTCTTTCTGGTGGTATCAAAGTTTTAGAAGAAGCGATCCCTAACGCGACAGTGACTGGCTTTTCTGATACAGAGGAAGCGATTGAATACGCAAAAAAGAACAACGTTGCTCTTGCCTTTTTAGATATCGAAATAAGAAACATGAGTGGGTTTGATTTATGTAAAATTCTTTTAGAAATCAATCCACGCACTAACATTGTTTTCTTAACTGCTTATAGTGGTTATTCTCTTGATGCTTGGAAGACTGGTGCTTGTGGTTTTATGCTTAAGCCAATTACTTTAGAAGCGGTTAAAGAACAGCTTAAAAATCTAAGATATCCATTCTTCATGGGAGAAAAATAATTTATGGATTGGTATTACATTGTTATTTTTTCAATAGGTGGAGCGTTGGTACTATTAACAATAGTGAGTATTGTTTTCTCGTTGCTTTTTCCTGTCCTTGATAAATGGAATAAACGTTATTTAGTCACCCATTTCTCACTACAATTGCTATGTATGTTAGCGTGCTTCTTCGATGCGTTAGTGTATGGTAATCCCGAAATGATTGTTTTAGAAAAAATAAATGTCTTTTTAGAGTTCTTCTTTCTTATATTAATTGTCGTCATGCCATCTATTCTTTTATCGCATTATGCGGGAGAAAAAATATCGACTGGTTTACTTTCTAAACTCGCTATTGTTTTTGCGGTTACACATATCGCTTTATTAATCATTGGTCAATTCACTGATATCTTTTATCAAGTAACAACAAATAACGAAGTTATTCGTGGCCCACTATTCCCATTATTAGTGTTCCCAGCAGTTGTTATTATGCTATTTGATATTGTTGGTATCTTTTTCATCAGAAAGAAGTTATTAAAAGGTTATTTTATTTCATTCCTTGTTTATTTAATCCCTCTTACCGTAGTCACGATTCTTCACATGTTCTTCTCGCTAGAATTATTTATCATTCTCGCTCTTGGATTATGGGCGTTAACAATTCTTGTTCTTGTTGTTAAAGAGAATTCTAAAGAATATTTGAAGCATCAAAAAGAAATTGTCAATCAAAAAGCTAATATTTTGATTTTGCAGATGCGCCCTCATTTTATTTATAACACTATGACAAGTATTTATTATCTTTGCGATCAAGATTCTAATAAAGCAAAACAGGTAACACTAGATTTCACGACATACTTAAGAAAAAACTTCGCAGCAATTGCCAGTGAAGAAGCTATATCTTTCTTAGAAGAATTAGAACATACTCGTGCCTATCTTGCTGTTGAACAAGCCCAATTTGAAGATACCCTGTTTGTGAATTTCGATACACCATATACTTCTTTCAAACTTCCACCACTGACACTTCAACCAATTGTAGAAAACGCTGTTAAGCACGGAATGGTATCGAGCAACAAACCTATTCATATTTCTATTAAAACAAGAAAGACAGATTCCGCTAGTGAAATTATTGTGGAGGATGATGGAAAAGGTTTTAAACCCGCCGATGACAACGAGCCACATATCGCTTTAAACAATATTCGTCAAAGATTAGAGATGATGTGCAAAGGCACACTAGAAATTTCATCTCGAAGCGAAGGCGGCACATCAGTCAAAATCACAATTCCTTTTGAAGAATCAAACAACAAATAATGTGAGTTCTTTCACAAACGAAAAGCATAAAGCTATGCGCATTATTTCAGTTTTGGCATTAGTACGCTAATGGGATTATTTAAATGGAATACCGAAGTAATCTAAATATCTTTTAACTGTATCTTGCCCATCTAAACAAGTGTCGATTAACCAGCCATGTTCTTGGTTCCAGTTTTTTAGGCCACGATAATAGAACATCTTTTTGCTATCTAAGATAATAAATGGAACAATATTGTTTTTTAAACATTCCTTAAACGCGATTAGTCGCCCAACTCTACCATTACCATCTTGGAATGGGTGTATTCTTTCAAATTTGACATGAAACTCCACTATTTCTTCGAAAGCATGATTATCTTTTTTATTATAATCATCAAGAAGTTTGTGCATTTCTGAAGCCACTAATTTAGGATTAGTTGTTTCCATATCCCCAACTTCATTTGGCAACCTTTTATATTCACCAACAGCAAAATGCGGAAGTCTAGAATCATTTGTATTCGATTTTAATATTTTGTGTAGTTCTTTGATGAATTGCTCACTAAGCTGATAATTAGCAAAGTCAATCACTCGATCGATTGCCGCAAAGTGATTAATTGTTTCAATGATATCATCGACTTTTTTGCTAGTGTTTTTATCTACTCCAATAGTTCTTGTTTCAAAAATTAATCTGGTTTCATCATGAGTTAATTCATTACCTTCCATATGGTTTGAGTTATATGTGAGATCAATCATTAATTTATGATAAATGCCCCCTTTAATTTGATTGTTTTTCTCAAAACGGAGTTTTTCTAAAAGATATTTTTTATTCTTTTTCTCATTGCTTCTAATTGGCTTGGTGGCATTTTCAGGAATTAACCAAGTTTTTCCAGACAAAACAACACCTTTAATTCTTCCTAAGGCACAATAATTGCGGACACTTCTTTCCGATAAATTCCATTTAATAGATGCTTCTTTGACTTTTATGAATTTATTCATAACAATATTATATACTTATCGGCAAGAAATGCAATAGTTTATTATGATTATCTATTTTTTGCCGATATTTGTGTACGGACAATTAGGTCTTAAATTACTATTTTATTTATAAAATAAAAGATCTATTTTTGTTTTTTGTTTTCTCCGTGAGGAATCTTTCTCCACTTCACTTCACGAATGAATAAGGCTATCAAATCTAGAGGTATTTGGAGTAATAAGAAAAACGGAAAAATGAGAAATCCACCAATCATTGGTAAGACGGGTTGCCCTTTATATTTGCCGCGTGACTCGATAAGAACCATTGTCGCGGAAATATATCCTCCTAATAATACCCAGATAAAGGATTTCATTGTTCCGAACACCGCGCCTAAGTTAAACGACCTAAAGAGATTATCAAACCAGCTTAAATCATGATTCCAGTAAAGAAAGGCATCATGTAAGGACACTCCAAAAAGTGGAGAGAAAAGTAATAAGATGTTTTGAATTAAGAAAAGGAAGAAAAACATTAAAGGAATAGATGAGTTGAATGTCAAATAAACAAACAATGACAGCTTATTCTTGCTGTTCTTACTAAATAAGGCTTTTAGTAACTTAGGGAAATATTTTTTACTACAGTAATTTTGTCCTTTTGCCCATCTTAAGCGTTGGAACCACATGGTTTTTAAACCACGAGGTTGCTCATCATAAAACACCGCTTCATCGCAGTAGCGGATAGTTTCTCCGTTAAGGATTTCGTCATTACTGAATTCAATATCCTCTGTGATGCTGGTGTAATTCCAACCATCTTGTAATAAACGAACGGGAACAACAAATCCACATCCGGTTATACGGCAAGCCGCGGCAAAGTTTTCTCTACCGATATATGACAAAAGGCAACCAGTTGAAAAATAATAACTATAGGCAGCTGGTAAAGCTCCATCTTTAATATTTAAAGCGTGACGGAATGAACAAATCGTATCATGTTTATTGTGATATATAAAAGCGTCATTGATCTTTTCAAAATAGTTTTTACTAACGACATTATCAGCGTTTAAAAAAATAAACGCATCGTAGTCATTAACACTTATTTGTTTAAAAGCATATTGATAAGCAGATCCGAGAGTTCTCGCATTTTCATTGTTATAAACAATGACATTTGCTCCCATTTCCCTCGCTACATCCGCGGTCTTATCTTTGCAGTTATGAGCAATAATATAAATATCTAATTTATCTTGGGGATAATCCGCTTGACGAATGCTTTCAATGAGTCGAGAAATAACGTTTTCTTCATCTTTCGCAGACACTAAGATTCCATATCGACACTTCTCTACAGCTTTAGGAAATGTTTTTCTATGAAATAGTCCTACAATTGCAAAGAAAGCAAAATGAAAAATATAAATAGTCGCTAAAATATTGATGATAAAAAATATGATGTTAATAATACTGACGTAATTCATATTTTAATTATACCTTGTCGATGTCACAAATGTGCCACACCTAATTATCAATATTGATAATTCCAATTATTTATTTGGTTTGTGTTATAATAAGCGAGATGAAAGAAGAAAGAATAATTACTAACGCACGAACGATTAACAAGATGCGCTGCATTATTGGTTTAGTCATTTGTTTAATCGTTATTGCTTTAACTATTGTTTCATTCACTTTAAACGTCATCAATTTCTATAACGAAAGTTCTCCTGAATCTGGTTTAGGAACTTTAAGAATGTACACCACTATTTCTAATCTTCTTGCTGCTTTAGCGGCATCAATTTGTGTTCCGTTCCAAATCGATGGATTAAGAAAAAATAGATATAGACTACCTAAATGGGTAGTTTTAGTTTTATTTGTTGGCGCGGTTGGAGTGTTTTTAACTTTTGTTATTGCAATTAGTTTTATTAATATCAGCTCTGGATTTGTCTATGCAATGTTTACCAATTCAAATCTTTTCATGCATACGCTTAATCCAATCTTTATTATTCTTTTGTTTACTGTTGCTATTTCTGATTCACACATCAAATTTTTAGATTCGTTTTGGAGCATAATTCCAACAGTTATATATGGGTTACTTTATTTCATTTTAGCGTTCGTCGCTGGTGTTTGGAGAGATCACTATCATATGCAAGATTACTTGCCGTGGCCCGTTGTGTTCCTTCTCATTCTCGTCGTAGCGTTTGGATTATCACAATTATTAAGATTTTTACATAATTCAACCAATAAATATGTTGATAAACATATTGAAAGATATTATAAAGAATCTCCTGATTATGAATTTGAAAAGATCGCTTTCGCTATTGCGAAGTTAGCTCAAGATGAAGCGAAATATCATTTTGACGGAGAAGACATTTATATTCCAATCGACATCATTAAAATGCTTTCAGATAGATATAACGCTTCAAAATTACCACTCGATATTCAATATGACATTTATCTTGAAAACTATTTGAAGAGCATTGGTGAAAAAGCATCTTATTAAATAGACGGATTATCATACTTTGAAAACAAAAAACCCTGATTTAAAATCAGGGTTCTTTTTCATAACGGGTTTCCTTTATTAATCTATTTCGCCTAGCTCTGGTTGGTTATCAATTTCATTACTGTCGTTAACTTCTAAATTGTTATTTACTTCGATTTGATTTTCCATCACGTTTTCATTGTTATGAGGATGTAAATCGAATAACTCTTCTTCAGTTAGAGGCATTGGATGTCTATTATTTAAGCTTGGAACTTCAACACCTTTTGATAACTCTGCATCTGTGGCTTTGAAAATCTTATCGTGATCATCAATAGTATCTAAGATTGCTCTAGCGAAGTTAGATCTAGCTAAGCTAGTTCCTTTTAATTCTTTTCTAGTTCCGTAACCTTGAGCTTGTTTATGATCGAGATATCCTTCTGTCTTATCGCGTAGATGTTTGTAATCTAAATATTTATTGGAATTAGGATCGTTAAAATCTTTGAATGCTTGAAGCATTTCTTTATATTGTCTAGATGTTGAACCAAAGACTTTTCTTTCAAAGAAACCACCCTTAAGAGAATCTTCAATTTGCGCTATATCAAAATTACCTCTGAAGTGTCTCTTTTCATTGAATGTCTTTTGCCATTGTTTCAAATATTCTTTTTGAGCTTTTAATGTTGGTAATTCAATACGGAATGTCGCTCTTGATTTATTCGCGTAGACCATTTTGACTTTATCATCAGTGAGTTTTTGTTCCAAAGGAACATAAACTTTTTCATTATTCTCCATCTTGAATGCAGAATATTTAGTGATAAACGCATTCGCTTCATGTGGTGGATTAGAACGATCAGAGAATTTATCAAAGAATTCTTGAGGAGAATCTTCTCTAACTTCTTTAGAATCTTCATTAATATGTTTAACAACATCTGGAGAAGTTTGTTCTAAGAAATCAATTCCGTTTGCTTTAACGATATTAGCTTGTTCGAGATTTAAATCTGGGCAAGCGAGTAAATCAACGCTTTCGTGTTGCATTGTTATTTTCTTTGGATAGGCCACTAAAGAGACGAGCTTTTGCATTGATGGAAGTTGTTTTTGTAAATCAGGAGAAACATTTCTAATATCTTTTAATGTTTCCATAAAGTGATCCGCTGCTTCCACTTCTTCAAAATGGTCACGATAGAATTCCGCTAATTTTTGAGGATTATTACCACAGGCATTTAATTCTCTAGCAGAAGTCGCAAAGAGTTTTTTGAAGTTTTGATAGTAAACTTTGTCTGGATTGCTAATAAATTCGTGATATAAATCCTGATTATATTTATTACCTTCGCGTGTATTGTCAGTAATAAACTTTGATGGAAATGGAAATGGTTTATGAATACCCGCGACAGTTGGATCACCATTTAATCTTCTGTTGATTCTCTCTTGGGCTTCTCTTTTAGCTTTTAATTCTTGAGCAATACGATAAGTGTTCACTAAATTAGGGTCAGATAATTTTTCATCAAGATATTTATCCGCTTTAATTTGTTTATCGGATGGAAGAACCTTATTAATTTGACCAACGAGTTCTTCGTGTCTTTTTTTAATTTCAGCTATTTCTTTTGAAGATAATGTTTTAGGCATAAATTGTCCTCCGCTATACTAACGAGATTATTTTACAACAATCAAAGTCACACAAGTGCCACAAAAAATAAAAAAAGATGTCAACCAATCGATTAACATCAATTATGCGGTGACCATTGGAATGTTCTTGGTGTACATATAAGCAGCTTTCGCCGCATCTTCAACATTCTCAGGTTTCTTTTCTTTAATCCATTTAATAATTAAGGAATAAATTAATGAAATCCATATGGTTTGAAGGGTTCTGTTATCCTCATCTTCAGGTAAGAATGACAAGAAGACTTCAAGAATCTTTCTCTCGCAACCCGCTTTGACCATTGTCTCGAGTAAAATATGGTTTTTCTCGGCAATTTGGAAGAAATTAAGCCAGTTATTATAAACATCGTTCTCGACGACACCATTTAGCTTAACAGCCATCTCCCTTACCTTGTCACTGAGAACATCATCTATAGAATCGTAATTTCTGTAGAACGCTGCACGTGACACACCAGCCACAGAACAGAGTTTTGTGATCGATAATGCCGCAATTTCCTGCTCTTTTTGCAATAAAGTGATCAAAGCGAAGGAAATACAACTCCTAGTAAATTCACGAGATTCTTCATTATTTTTCCTTAAAATATCAAGTTGTTTTTCGTTCATACCCCTATTTTATACTAGGGTGTGACAGTTGTCAATTCCGTTTATGGAAAAATACTGCTTTTCCGTCAAAATTTTATCTTGGATATTAATTTACATATTTCTTTTGTATCCGAAATGATATTTCTAGATATAATATGGGCGTTACATTTGTCTATGCCTTTAAGCGATTTTTAAAAAACATAGGAACGGACAATTGTCTACGCCGTTATTCTATTTATCTTGTAAATAGGTTTTTTGTAGTAAAGAAAAACGCACCGAAGTGCGTATCTCAACTGGTTCTATCTTATGCAGACATGTTCAGGTCATCCTCTTCTATGGACATTTCATTGTCATTTTCCATATCTTGGACGACTTGATGAACTTGTGGTTGGTTATTAATTTCGTTATTGTTATGAATATCCACATCGTTTCGATTTAGAAACGCGCTTCTAAGTGGACCAGTATTCTCAAATAAAGATTTTTCAACATCTTTCATAATAACGTTCTTGTTATCTTTCATATATTGCACAGCTTCTTTAACTGCGTGGACAAATTCTAGTCTCTTCTTATCTGTTCCTTTTGCTGTGGCGACATCTCTAACGCCTTTTTGGGCTTTTCTAGCAATATAACCATCAGTCGCGTTAATTAATCTATCATAATTTAGATATCCATCAGATTTAGGATCATTGAATTCTTTATATGTTCTCATAAAATGTTCAAATTGAACGGATGTGGTATTGAACTTTCTTTCGAAAAATCCACCTTTCATTTTTTCTTGGACATTCTCTACTGATAGATTTTGCTTTTCGGTATGAGTTAATTCAGATACTTTATCCTTAAATTTATCCAAGAACTTTGCTTGGACAGATTTAGTGACACATTGAATTTGATCAATTTCATATTGAGTTCTTGGAACAATCTTTGTATTTGGGTCATTTTTGACAAAAACCTCATCAAAACTGACTTCTTTTTGCACTTTATTCTTTGGATCAACATGTAAAGCTTTATATTTAACAAAGAATCCATCTTCTAACTTAAATCCTCTATCTTTAAAGTTTTTTAAGAACTTATCAGATGATTCGTAGGTAGTTTCATCTTTAAAAGTGTCATTGAACGCTCTTTCCATTGATATACTAGCGTCGTTCATGACTGTGCCATCATTGGCTTGAATTAATAAGCCCTGTTCAATCGTTAATTTTGGGAAAGCGAAGAATTCATCACCACTCGCCACTCTCACCGCGCTAGAGGCGTCTGCGTAATTTTCCATTGGCTTTTTAAGGCAAGTCATCGCGTTTTGTAATGGGCGAGGCAAATCTAAAAGTGCTAATGAAGTATTAATCACAAAACCATCTTCACAAAGCTGTTGATTATCACGATAGAATTCAGCGAGTTTAAGTGTATCTTCACCGCATTCATATAGTTTTTGGGGATTGAAATTTAAAATAGGTTTATATCGTAAGTAGGCTAATTTATCTTGGTCATGAAGATATAAGTCATACATCTTTTCATTGAAGTCTCTAGCCTCTTGAGTATTCTCTGTTTTTAAGCCATAAACAAAGTTTCTTTTGAAGACATTTGGATCCAATGTACAGCGACCAAATCTACTTTCTAAATTCTTCATTATTTGGTCTTGTTGTTTCCATTTTTCTCTTATCTCAACACCAATACGATAAGCAGCGACTTCTTTTGGGTCATTTAAGCGCTTTTCTAAATTAGGATCATAAGATAATTTTTGACCCTCTGGTAAAATAGCGTTAAATTTATCGACTAATTCTTTATGTCTAGCAATTATTCTCTCTTTTTCTTCTTGCGTTAATTGTTGGATTTCTTCGTCAGCCATAAATTAGTCCTCCTATTTATTTCCTTCTCCAAATAGTTCTTTCATCGCTTGAGAGGCAATGATGGTGATATTTGTTCTACTAGTTGGAGAAGTAATGATAAAGGCATTACCTCTTAAGTTATTGATAATTTGATCTTGTTCAACTTCATTAATTTGTCCAGCTTTATCATAAAGTGTACATAAGTCATCCATATCGTTTGGAGCAAGTGAGAAGATGAACGAATATTGACAGGCGTTAATAATCGCTGTGGACTTTCTAATAATCTCTTCACTACCGACAAAGTCTTTAATGTTTTGGGTAATGACGATTTGCATACCGTTATATTTTCTAATACGTTTTGCGAGTTGATACATGAAGTCTAAGGCGACTGGATATTTTGGATCGATAAAGACGTGCGCTTCATCAATGGCGACGACAATTTTACGGTTACTATTATGCTTAATATTGAAGTCTCTATTCTTAATAATTTCGTTATCGAGCCACTTTAAAACCATCAACATTTGCGCGTTAGCGATAGTTTGGTTTTTATTCGCTAATAAGCTTTGGAAATTAAAGACCGTGAAGTTTTCTTTAACGGTCAATGTACTTTCACCGTTCCATAAATTCGCGTTTCTACCTTCACCCGCGAACTTAGAAATATAGTTATAAAGAATTCTTAATTGAGTGATGTCATATTCGACTGTGGCTTTCTTTAATTTTTCATCAATTAAGGCAAAAAGGTCGTCAAAAGTCGGGTAATCTTTTGGATTTAGCTTCGAGAAGTCTGTTTTAGAATCGATCTTCTTATTCTTATATAAAACAACAATTAAGTTATTTAAATATTCTAAAGCATCCGAGCTGATACCGCTTAAAGATACCTTAAAGAACTCTTCTAAGAATTGGAGATGGACAGCGAAGTTATTGACTTCTGATTCACTGCCGGATTCATCTCCTTCTAATGTTGTGATGACGTGGAACGGATTAATTCTTCCTTCTTTCGCGGTACCAACGTCAATTAATCTACCGCCTAAATTTTGGGCGAGGAATTGGTATTCATTTTCTGGGTCGAGAATGAAGACTTTACAGTTCTCCGCGCATAATTGAGAAAGAATAGTTTTAGTAGCAAAGGATTTACCTGAACCGGATTTACCAATTACCACCATGTTGGAGTTAACGCGTTCATAGTCTCTTTTGAAAAAGTCAACGACGACTGGATAATCATTTTCCGTACCTAAAATACAACCGGTCTTATCCATAATAGAAGATAAAACAAACGGGAATACCGCGGCTACGGAATTAGAATGAATGGCTCTTTGGAATGGCACCATTGAATCAAGTCTAGATAAGTTTGTGGAGATGAAGGCGAGGTTTTGTCTGAAGTAATTATCCACCACTTCAAAACCTTCTTCTGTAAAGATTCTCCTCACATTCTTTTTCATGCTTCTTTTATCATCTTTACTGGAGTTTGCACCTGGATAGATAGTGATGTGCAAATTCACTCCATAAAGAGTTTCATTATCATTTTGTAGCATACGTAACACTTCGACTAAAGTGTCGATATGTGTTTGTTTATCAATGATAGAAGAAACACGATAACTATTGCTTGATTGAGCGGCTAATTCTTGGACAGAACGGTCGATCATTCTAATAGCTTTGGCCTTTTCAAAAGGCGCTAAATTCATCACCACTTTTGTATGTGGGATGTTGAAGATTTTATATCCCCATGCATTAAGAACAGAGATAGGGAAATTCTTCACTGTGAACGTATAACATTCAACGCCATCAACTATTGTAGAAGATGGTTTAAATTCAACGTTTTGAGGATAAATCCATGACATGAACTCTTCAGGTGAAAGTAGGTCAACATCTCTCTCCTCAAAATTATTGGTGTAATTGTATTTAACGAAGATGGCTAATTCTCTATTATCTAGGATATGAGAAGACATACCAACGGCTTTAAATGAATTAATCGCATCATTTAAAATCGCTTTGATATTTTCTTTATTCTCATCATAAATAACTAAATAATAGAAAGGTTTAACGATTGGGGTTTCATTAGTTAAAGTGGAGTAAGTTTGAATTCTGCCATTGATGACTTTAGTTCTGGCATCAAGTTCAGTTTTACTTAATTCCCCTTCTTCAAATAGACGGAAGAGCGCATCTTTCTTTTTCTCTTCCTCTTTCATGTATGATTCAAAATTTAATTTACGATCAATCTTAACGATAGACGCTCTTGTATGACCGGCAACTTCACGGATAATACGACCAAAATGTTCATCGATGATTTGATTTTGACGGAATTCAGATAATAAAGAGAATTCTCTTGGGTCTACTTGTAAGACACCAGCGAAATATTCGTTATAAACGATATATCCATCTCTAATATCTTTAAATGGCATGAATGAGACGATATTGGTTTGAGATTTGCTGTTATTTTGGGAGTATTTCTTCACTGTGAAGATATATGTCACAGAGTGGACAAGGAACATATAGAACCTATCTCCATCAAATGGAAGGAATAAACTGACACCGATAATTAATGTCACACCAGCGAAGATAAATCTCACAATACCTAAGTTAGTGAGTAATAACAAAACAATAAGGCCGAGGAAAACTAAGCCGATAATGATATCGACAACAGAAATATTTCTAAAGAATTGGACTTTAATTTTTGCCGTTTTTGGGATGATTCTCATTTCTTATCTCCTCCCTTATTTAAAGCACTATTGACAGCGTTACTAATCATATTACTGCCTGGATTTGGATGGTTATTACCACTTCCACCTTTATTGTTATTACCGCCGCCGCCATTATTGTTATTACCGCCGCCATTATTTCCGCCATTATTGTTATTAATTGCGTTAGCAGCGTTTTTATTACCAGCACCTAACATACTGTTAGCGACACCAGCCATATGGTTTCCTGCGCCTGCTCCGCCACCGCGTTTAAATCTACCTTCTTCAATCGCGTAATCTCTTTCAGTTTTAAAACCGAGTCGACGACCGATTGCGGTACCTGCACCATGGTGAGAGACGTCATTACCGAAGTTAATCGCACTTCTTGTCGCACTGAATAAGCCTTTTGCAGCTTTAAATGGCATCATCGCAGCGCCCATCGCAGCTCGAGAAAAGGTTCCTGCCGCCATCGCGCTATCTCTCATTTCATTACTACCCGCTCCTTGAGCGATTAAGTTACCAACTAAGGCCATTAATTTTTGTAGTGATACGCCACCACCACCGATGATTAAAATCTTCATTAAGTTATTTAAAATAACGCTATCTGGGAAGAAGACTAATCCATCTGCGGTTACTGCAGCGACAACTAAAGCATAGATGTTAATACCGATAATACAGCCATATCCTGTTAAGAATTTAACTAGGAATTGCTCTCTCCATAATTTGAACCTTGCCCCATCATCAACGATAGATGTTGATAATGAAATAGGAGCAAAGATAAAGAGAATAACGATTGCAAACGCACGGTCAACGAACATGAGTAATGTGATACCGATAGCGATTAAGATGACAATGCTAGCTAACCAGCTGAAGAAATAATCGTAATCAGATAAATCTAAATAGCCTTTGACATTTGATGTGCTCCAGTATTTAAAATTCTCATCGAGATAGAAGTCTGGATCAACGCCACTCTTTAAAGCGTTTTGACCAAAGGCACCAGCTAAGAATCTACCAATACCATCTGGTGAATTAGCCGATGTGGCTTGATAGAGAATTTGCATTAGTGCGTTAGTGAATGAAATTAAGACGACCATCGCAGCGGGGATAAATAAGAATGTGAGAAGAGTTTTTGCGACTTGCACAGCGATTTGCGTTGGAGTTTTTTCCACTTTCTCGCTTGCGATAGTTCTCATAATCATGATGACCGAAAATAGTAAGACTAAAACGATAGAAATGAGAACTGAACCCGCAAAGGCGAAAGCGATATTCTTATTCCTTAATAGGAAAGATAAGAAATCCGTATCCGCTCCTTCGTAAGTGATTGGCACAATGCCACATAACATATTCGCGCACTTCAAAAGATTATCAATAATCGCGTACATTGATTTGCTGATTCCATATAATAGGTCCCAAACCCAACTAAATAAACTCGACATATAATCTCCTTTCTAGATTGCGCGGATTATAAAATTAATAAACTTAAATGAGAAATGTGTCATTGTTTCGGTATTAAAACCGGAATTATTCTCCATTCTGATATAGAGATATCCATCATCTTGTGCGTGTAGACAGCCATCATCATAATCAGGTTGATTAAATCCTTCGCAAGCAAAACTATTCCATTCTTCTTTGACGATATTTCCTTTAATCGTACATATTGATGTAGAAACATCTGGGTCATCGTATTCGATTGGCTCATATTGTTCAGTATCATCGTTATACTCCTCGGTTGGAGAAGTTAAGTATCTGATTTTTGAAGGGCGAGATGCATCTGGGGCGTAATAGAAGAAATTTAGTTCAATGGCCACATTGACGTCTGTATAGATGAAGAACGCTAAGGTTTCAATAGTCAAATCTTCTTTAAACGGAATGATTAAATAGAGGTATTCTTGACTTTCGACAGCGTCACCGCTATCTTCCCATTCGAACTTTTCTAATGTGTATTCATTGAATAATGAATCTTCAAAATCATAAGACTCATCACCACCATCATATAATCCCTCTAAATCGCCAAAGGCATCGTAGTAAACACTTAGATCATCCGATTCAGAAAACGTTCCTAAATCCATTCCACACGCGGTAAGCGACATGGAAAAGAGAAGTAAAGGTAACTTGAAAAGATGATGTTTACCCGCCATAAAATTACTGAATCAAAAACTATGCCACTGGGAAATCGTAGTTCTTATACCAGCTTGAGAAGATGGTAACACCGGCTTGTAAAGCGACTAAAAGAACGAAGATAAGGACGAAGCCAATAATCGCATTCTTTAAAGCGTTTCTTGCCTTTTCGTGTTCTTGTGGTTCTTCCGCTTTGGCGTATTTAATGCCAAGGAAAATAACCCATACGGCGCCTAAAGCTCCGACGAGTGTGAGAAGTACTGGAACTAAAACCTTCAATACTTCAAGAAGAGGTTTAACGATATCGTTAAGATCCTTTTCAGACATTGCTAAGATAATGTTTTGCATAATCTTGCCTCCTTTTACTACTTGTCTTTTACGATTGATGATTAATCATCAGTTTTTAACTTAGTATGGTATAAAAGACCAATACCAATACCAGTTATCGCTAAACCACAAGCAATCATGATAAACACGCTACCTGCGGTATTAGTTACGACTTTTCTTGTGAAGTTATACTCAACTTCCACACCTTGGACGTTTGTAATAACTACACGATATTTACCACCGACATCAATTGTTGGATAGTCAGATGATAATGTGATGGTGGTTGTGCTAATTAAGACACCATCTCTATAGATTTTCACGACATCGCCAGATCTTAAGCCGGTGAATGTGACGTCTTTCGCGGTGACGCCATTATCTTCAACTCCGACTAAGGTCGCTGTTGGCTTGACGTTACTAATTCCAATTGTGAAATTGTATGTTGTTGTTGTTTCTTTTCCGGTAACAACAACAACGTAATTGCCATCTTCAGATAATGAGATGGAATCACCTTTGATATTTGTGAGCTCTCTTGCGCCATCTGGTTTGATACGCCACACTTCAGTCACTGTATATCCATAAGGTGCGGAGTAATCGAATTTACATAATTCGTTATTGATAATGTAGAATTCTTCATAAGATCTATTGCCAATGACGTCTTCAATTAAGATTTCGTAATGGCCAGTTACGGAGAATGTATTACTGTTGATTTCGCCAAGTAATTCACCGTTTCTGAAAGCGAGGATGATACTAGAACCATCGGTTGGGTGAAATGAAACACTGCCATCATTAACCACTCCACCCATCATGACTTCTTCACCTGTGGAAGTGTTATTAATTGTGTAATGGTTAACGCTCTTATGAACGACTGTGTAGAAAGTTCTATTTCCCGCGATGTCTCTCACGGTGAAAGTATAAGTTCCATCCGCGTAATATGTATCGCCTGAGAAGTATTCTTTTTCTTGTCCACCATCGACACTATATGTGGCTTTTAAGCCTTCACCAAAGGTGATCTTCACATCATCTTTTGTGTATAGTGTGTCTCCGACGAGAATTGTGTTCATCGCTGTGGTATCAATTTCGACTTCTTCTCTATAGAGAATTGCAGTGAAATAAATGTGATTACCATATTCATCGAGATATTCAATTTCATATGGAGGCAATGAACCAGTTCCGCTGATATTGGTAAAACCAATTTGTTTTGGTTCATCTAAACGATATTCATCACCATTAATTTTGAAGATGTAATGAGTGCTATCCGTGGAGAAAATCATGATGTAGTTAGAATAGAAATCTTTTTCAATGGCAAACTCTAAATCGTAATCTTCAACTGTTCCGGAGTTTGTTGTCGTGATTCTTTGTAATGTGAGAGAAGGAACATCGTTGAAATGAACTGTCTTCTTCACTAAATCACCATATTGATTTCTAAAGCTGATTTCGTATTTACCAACGCCATAGCTACCGATAATTTCTTTTAATAATTCTGGGTCGTTTAATTTATCTTCTGTGACATCATCATATAGCTTCACATAGATTTCATCGTTAACGAGCATATCGATAAAGACTACATCGTCATCTAATTCAACGGAACACAAAGTGTTTGTATATGATTGATCAGCGAGTAAAGCTTCGGTGTTATAACCTGTAATCCATTCTTCATCATATAAGAAGGATTCATCTTGTTTGATTTCAAAGTTGAAATCTTCACGGATGCCATTCGCACCGATAACTTCAACGTGATATGTACCTTCTCTAGTGATTTCTAAGAAAGTCATACCGTCTTCAACAACACCTGTCGTAGTGTCGCCATTAACGATGAAGGTGACATTTTCGCTATAAACCATTAATTCAATGGATTGATTCGCGCGAATTGTTCCTTCGTTTTGATAGAATGTCACTTGATTTCCATCTAAGAAATAGCAATTCACAACAGAACCATACGCGGTAATCTTATAAAGTGTATAAGTCGTTTTGTTGTTGTATTTATTGGTGACAACGATTTGATAGAAACCGTTTTCTGTACCTTTAAATTCGGATAATTCACCATCATAAATGACTTTGAAATCATCGAAGTCCGCGGATTTTTGATTATATGCGTATTCAATTTTGGTAATTGAAGAATCGATTGAAGCCGCTTTAATGGTTAAATCATCAGCGATATAAATGTAATTCAATCCAGGAGTTTGAATGACTTCTTTTTCTCCTGATACTAAAGTGATATCTGGAGAATCTTTTGATAATTCAGCGATAAATCTAGAAGGGACTTTGTTATTACCAACATAGAGATATGTTTCGGTATAAACTGGGTCATCTCCGGTTGGAGTAACGCGGTAACAAGCTAAACCATTTTCATTAATCATCGCATAAATGATGAATTTAGAATGGGTAATAACTGGATACCAATTATCTCTTTTTACTTCATTGATATTTAAAGCAAAGCCAGTCGCTACTTGATAAGCTGCATAATCGATATTGTGGATGACGCTTTCTTCATCCTCATATTTATCTTGTCTATAGAAGTATTGGCCATATGTGAGAGTTGTGCCATCGAAATTAAATTCATAAGTATAGGTTTGATTTTCGGCTTTGACTAAGATAGTTTCCGCACCACTATATAAAGAGGTAATAGTTAAATCATCATGACCATAAATCAATGTATCTTCTTCGATGATATTTCCATCAATCGTTCCGATTGAAGTGCTATCTTTGACATTGATAAATGTAAATACAGTGGTATTACCTAAAGCATCAGAAACAGTAATGACATATGAACCATAATCCATTAATAATAATTGATTCTTATCCATCGCCACTTGAATTTGTTGACCGTTTTTCATCACTGAATAATTTGATGAAACTCCTGATGGGTCGCTAATTGTGATAACGATATGACTACCACAGATAACACTACCGTTATCAAAAGTTAATGTTGTGGAGTTATTTGTCACATATCTTAACGTGTCGACTGTCAAAACATCACCGACTTGATATTTGCTGAAATCCATCACGTCAAATGATGAAGTTTCGATGACTTTATCTCCATCCATTTCGTAATATTGATAGAATGCTGTACCAACAAATGAAGTGGAGATATCTGGTGGGGTGTTATCGATTTGACAGACGTAATAATGATCGTTATCTGGAGCGTCTTCAAACCACACTCTTAATGACCAGCTAGACAAGGAGTTGATTGAGAGTAAACCTGTTGTTTCGTTATAGTAATACTCACTTGAATCAATACCAGTTAATTCAAATCTAACTGGGCTATCGTTATAACTATTATTTGTAAATAACAATCTGACATGAGTGGATGTATAAACGTTTGTCGTTCTCGCACCAGAAGGATCATCTTTTAAGATCATCTTCACTGGTTTATTTTCATCGTAAATAGAATAACCACCATTATCATTGAGATAATACCAAGTGATATCTGGAGATGGAGAAGAGTGAACGAGTGTTTCGTAAACGCTATTACCGTAAATATCAGTTACTTCAACGCGGTAGCAGCCAGATTCACGATAGACTTTTCTACTCGCATATTCGTTATCAATCAATACTTCGTTTAAATAAACTTCAAACGAATAGATTTCTGATTCATCTCTATTTGTATTTACAAATACAGCGGTTTTTGATTCGTTTTCTTCCACTGATAAAGTGAGATCGGAACTTGAAGTTTGTACAACGTAAGTAATGACATTACCTGATCTATCACCGATTTGCACATAATAATTGCCATCGGAAATCATGTAATTAGCGATATCTTCTTTATATAAAACTTTTTGTAAAACATTATTTGGATATGAATAGATAGCGACATAAGCATATGGGTCGATATCTTCCATCGAATTAAAGACGATGTTTTTACAAGTAATATTTCTATCAGTGTTGTCATCGACATTTTGGTTGATGACGATATCTTGTTCAGAACCAGCGATACCTTTATTCATGGTCGCGTTAATTAATGGTAATTTTGGATCTAGATAGAATGAATAATCAGAAACGCCACCTTCACCAAATTCACGAATGTGATAGATGCCAGGAGAAGTTAAAACGTTTCTAAATGTCTGTCCGTCTTCAAATCTCAATCTATTCCAATCACCTTCGGCATATTGATAATAAACGACTGATGATGGATCAAATGTGATTGGCATATTTGTGGCGAGTGGATATTCAACGTCATCAACTTCAACATTGTTGACATATAATTTTGGATCGCCTGCATAAGTAGGATTGGTCACATAATTAGTTCCTGATTTACTGACACTTGCAGTTTCTTCATAAACGTGCATTTGTGCTTCGTTAAGATGTGGGGCGCCTGTTTTAGAATTGAGATCTTCTTCTCTTACTAAATATGTATCTTCACCCGCGCTAACAATACGGTTAACAACCGCATCCATCGCGCTATTTAAATTTGGAGATAAGGCATTGATATTAATACCATCTTCAAGGTTGCCATTACTGTAATAATAGAAAGCCCAGCCACTCGCTTCTGAAGTTGTGGTCCAAGTATTTCTCTTATATCTGACCCATAATTGGCCCTCTTGAGCGGTTTTTGTTTCACCGTTTGCTTTCACATAAATCGTGGAACCACTACCACCATTTAAGAAGCTAGCGATTGTTTCGGTAACTCTTAATAGATAGAGGTCTTGATATTCCATGAATCTGACATATTTCTTCGCTTCAACACTACTGGAGAATGTCGGATTGGCAGAACCGCCATCATATCTATCAGTGGAAGGATTGAGTGTCGCACCATATAAATGGTTACTAACCATGGTTTTGCTCGCGTTGTAATAATAATATTTCGAGCTAGAAAGGGTAAAAACGTGGTTAGTTAAAACTAAGTTGCCTTCGGTGTTTTCTTTATTAACTGTTGAGTCGGTGAAATTATCTGTGAGATAGAAGCTATAGGTTTTAGAAACCATATCGACATCTCCACCAGAAGTGTGTCCACTGACTCGGCAGACTGCATCATAATGACCTGGTTCTAACCCCGCTAAAGTCACAGAGTAAGCAAGATCTGGTGCTTCGATGACTGTTTTATCATTAAGAACAACTGACAATTTCGCACCATCCGCAATTGAATCTTTGATATCATCTTCTGTAACTGTAAATGTTAAACCTTTTGTATCGGATGGAGATGTGATGTTATAAACATCATCTTCAACATCAGAAAAACGTGCATCGACGACTGGGTCATAATTATCTGGCGTATCGACATCGACTTCAAATAATTCTCTAATATCATAAACGAGATATGTCGGTTCAGTTGAAGCTTTGTTGCCCGCTTCATCTTCGACGATATACGTTACTTCTGCACTCATTCTAGAACGGCCATCCATTAATCCAGGAATGAATTCTGTGTCTAGACCATAAAGATCTACTACCGCAGGAGTACTATCAATATTAGAAATATATTTATAAACGACTGCGGTTGGATCGCTTTCATCAGCGTCCACACCCGCCCTTCTAACCCCGTCTTTCATGAGATCTAAAGTCGCAGTTTTCTTCGCACCTAAAGGATCGGAATATTTGAACTGTAATGAAATGTTCTTCATATCAGTTCCTAATTCTTTATTATTAACTTTTATTTTATATGTTTTAGTTTTTAAACCATTTGGTTCGGACACTTCTGGAGTGAGTTTTTCAATAACAGGAGCGTCTCCATCTAATCGATATGGACCAAATCGAGCGGGTCGAGAAAAGCCGTGATTAGATACCGCTAAAGCGTGGAGATAATAATCACCACCATCAATTCCTTCACTCGCGTCTTTAGCAAGGGTGACAGTAAATGAACCCATTTCTTCATCTCTTAAAGTGTGGTGATGGTTATATAACTGTACATCATTTTCATCACCGATGTCTTCTTGTTTACTCCATGTGTAATGGACTACACCTTCGGTAAAAGTTGTTCCATTATTCGCGGATAAGACGATGTTATAAAGATTTCTTGGTTTACCACCAGAATCAGAAATATCAGCTGCTAAATTTGGACGGCTTAAATCAACATAACCGGAAGTAATGCTCAAAGGATCAAAGTCTGGATCTGATGTAGTTTTAGAATAGTAATTGCAACTAACCCTACGATCACTACTAAGGTGATATGCCATATCACCAATATCTTGATCTGTTGGTAATTGAATACCGACTTTATCAATTCTTGCAGCGAATGTATCTAATGGAAGTGAATAAACTAATGTGTCAGAAAAATTACCTTCAGTATATGTAGCCCAGTAATCAGTGACCAAATCGTTGATTTTGATTTTTGCAGAGCCTGTTTTAGCGGAATAAACTGGTTCGTTAAAACGAACATAGAAACGCATTTGTTGAGTTTCATCATCAAATTCAGCGTATTTATTGACGATTTTTGGTGCGGTACTATCGTAAAGATATAAGAACATCCAAACGTCATCGATTTCTCTATCATACTCTTTGTTACCGTTATAGAAAGCGATACCTTGATCTAAAATTCCATTATATGGTTTGATTTTGTAGAAAGCACTTTCGACAACCGAGTTATTAGACGCGTACCATGTATCTTTATCTGTAATCCAACATATATTTTTATGTTCTCCGATTTTATAACGGTTGCTGACGTTAACTAATCTATCTTCTTCTTTGGTTGGGTTTTTATCATTAGAAATATATTTCATCGCGTTATAGTCGCAGCGATATCCACCTTTTTTATCTGGGTCAACAGTGAAATATAAATATAAGCCAGGGCAATCTTTTGATCTTTCATAATTCTCAGTGAATTGTTTATTACCAGCGAGAACATGGATGTCTGTGCTAGATTGCCATGTACTGTCATCAATGCTTTTGACGAGGAAAGATGCATAAGCATCGGCGATGTTTTGGTTAATAAAAGCATTAATCCAACGTTGAGATGTTTCATTGTTGAAAGACATACCTTTTTTCCAAGTTTTCCATGTTGATTTACCGTCTAAGTCATCGATACCGCTGTTAAAAAGAGATTGCATTTTATATTCATCTTTAAGATAAGCGGTTATTCTACCTGTCGTGGAATTGGTGCTAGACATACCTTCAACTTTATAGTTATATGGTAAATAACATTTACAACTTGAATTAGTTCCAATAGAGGCTCCCGCGGAGACGCTTGTGATTTTTAAATTGAAATAACGACCATATAAAGAGTTGACTTCATAAATTCTTAATTTCTCTCTATTATTTGCATCGTTTAAACATTTAATTGAAACGGTGTATTCCGCTTTTCTACTTGCAGGAATTTTTAATGTAATCGTGTTAGAAGCACCAGCGTAATCGATATTTTCAATACCAGTTCCACTACTAGTTTTATATGAAACTGTTACTTCATCACCTTGATCACCTTCAGCGATTAATTTTGCATAGACTAAGTTAGCGTTATCCGCTTCATATCTAGTTTTTTCAAAATAGACACTAACACCATCCGCTCTTGTAGCGATAACAGGTATGTCTTTAATCATCATTAAAAGGCCAGGGATAAATAATATTCCTGCTAAAATGCATTTCAAATAAGTCCAGAAACGTTTCTTCATATCTATTTATCGCCTCCTTTTCCGAGGTCAATTTCACCGTTTTTTAGCATCTCGCGGAACTCTTTAATTGTGATATCTGGATGTTCTGCTTGATATTCGGTGAAAAGCTCAAGGATTTCAGCTTCAGTTAAATCACTTGCTTTATTGACTTTCTTACCACCTTTTTTCGGAGCTTCTTTAACAGGTGCATCATTCTTCTTTTCTAAAACGCGATTATTTCTAATTCTGATGTTATAGAAAATCTCAGCTTCGTTAAATAAGCGGTCTTGAAGTTCACTAGAATCCATCTCACCAGTCTTGTATAAAGGCACTTTGAAAGATGGAGTAAAATACGTTTTTAATGGATAGTTACCAAAGGTAACGATGATACTATGACCAATATCTCCTGGGTGATTTAATCTTTGTAATTCAGAAGGATAAATTAATGGTCTTACTTGATAAGATGTGGAATAATTAACATCGCTATGCGCGGATGCGGATGTTGATGTAGTTGCAACGGTAATGTTACCGCATAATTCACTATATTCTTTACATGTTTGCATATCGTTAGAACCGATAAACATCTTGATACCACAGTTACC
Organism: Bacilli bacterium; assembly: GCA_045631885.1. Lineage (GTDB taxonomy): Bacteria > Bacillota_I > Bacilli_A > RFN20 > CAG-826 > CAJOLV01. Next base: position 48,726 of record JAZQVN010000039.1, on the reverse strand, counting down.
TTTGATAATATCAGCGACATTATCGCCATAAACATTATTAAGTTGAGCGTATGATTGAATAATCATGGTGAACCAAATCTTTCTACTACGACCGACGGTAATGAACTTATCGAATTTAGAAATCTTTGGCATATTGCCGAATTCATCCATGATGAAATAGACGTTTCGTGGAAGAGATAATTCTTCTCTCGCGGATGCGACTTTAATTAATGTCTTATAAATATTAAGGATAAAGATAGCGGCAAGGTTATGTCTGGTATCTTTTTCATCAGGAATCTTTAAGAATAAGGCAGTTGGGTGTTCCGCTAAAGCATCAGCGGAGAATTCAGATTCGCTTGTTAAAGCACAAACACCAGCATCGTTAAATAACATCAACTTGTCATAAACGATAGACATATATGATGCACGTGTTGATTGAGCGGCGTCACAGACTTGTTTAGATAAAGAAGCAGCTCTAGATAAAACATCTCTACCTTTAAAATAATTTCTTAAATCTTCATAATCTTTCGTGGAGTTTTGTAAGATTTTGGTTAAGTTAAAGAAATTGAATTTCTCTTTGGTCATATTGTTGTTGTCATCTAAGGAGTCTTCTAACATAGCAAGAAGAACCGCTAAAGTGATCGAACGAGCCCCTTTTTCCCAAAGAGGATCTTTTTCATTTTCAACTGGAATTAAAACGGTGACTAAGTCATTTAAGTCTTCATAGACTTCGTCATATATTTTCTTTTTATAAATCTTAATCGCGTTAATTAATTTTTGATATTGAACATAGGCTTTACCGTCAAATTCATACCAAGTACTGACTTCAGAAGCATCGTAAACTTCTTCATCTAACTTTAACCCACTAGCTAAAATATCACCTGTTCTCTTATAAGCCTTTGTGTGGGCGTTTTTATATTCTTCAAAGTTATCCCAAATGCTATCTAATGGATTCCAACGATAAGAAGAATATGTATCACGTAAGTCGATGACTTTAACATCGTATCCTTTATCTTTTAATAATTGAGAATGGAGCATAAATAGTTCACCTTTTGGATCGGTGATAACCATTGATGAGCCCGCTTTTGTGGAGGCTAATAACTGAATCATTGGGGAAACAAATGTTGTGGTTTTACCAGAACCAGTGGAACCAATGATGATGGAGTGACATGGTGAATTGAACGCGACTTCCATATCTTTTCCGTTTTTATCTAATGTCGCCACAACAGGAACGCCGTCTTTTGTGACTTCGCCTAATTCACTGAAACGATGATATTTAAATAACGACTTCTTTTCTTTGTCGTTCATCCAACGAGAATTTTCTAAATTCGCGTCTTTAACTTGTTTCAATTTTGAATCTTTTGTCGACAAAACCGCGATGAAATTTTTATTTAACACGAAAATATATAACGAGAATAAGGCCAAGAAAACTATGCCTAATGTTAAGTAATAAACCCAAGAATGACCCATATTCACAAATGTTCCGATCCAGTCTAAAGAGACGAACTCAAAACCACAATCAATTAAGGAAAAGATAAGATAACTGATAATTTCACTAATTAATAAAATTGCAGAAATAACGAATAAAACTTCTTGTGGCTTGCCACTTGCAAACTTATGAGATGCCACGACTGAACAGAATAAAAATGTCGTAACAAAATGGAAAAGAGCAAAACTAATTAACGTAACAATTTGGAAATTTCCTTCAAGGTCGTTAAATAAACCATTGACTCCTAGAGCGATAGTAAAGGCAGCACTCACAGCGAGCGAGATAGCGATTACGATGTAAAATACCACTATTTTCTTCATTGTCTTCGCCCCCCTATGCTGCGTGATAAGTAAATTCACCGGTACAAGCCGCTAAAATTACACTATAATTCATTCTTTCATCTATATAACTAAAGGTCACTGTGTAGGCGTATGTTGTTCCGTCTACAAAGTTTTCTACCTTGACTAATGTGCCATCTTCAAGATTTGAGAAATTAATCACATCGACGACAAAGACACTATCATCAAAACCGCTAACAACAGCTTTACCATCAACAATCGAGATGTTTTCTGAAGAAAAATCCTTGTCGTATTCTTGAGTTGCGTCGTTATAAACTTTGACTGTTCTTCTATCTTCTGTTCTAGTGATGATGAGATAAGCAGATATTTCACTAACATCTACTGTTTCATAATCATTAATAGCGGAGAATTTCGCTTTAACTGCATATTCGCCAGCGTATACTTGTCCATTATTTTCATATTCTACTGTGACGCCCGCTGGAAGATTTGTGACTTCAATACTATGAGCGTCTTCATCAAATGTAAACGATGCACTATTAAATACGACGACATTTTCCACTTTGATTACTCTTTTAGTAACCGTAAGGGTTCCTGTCATATCTTCGATTTCGTTATAGTTATTTTTATCGTAATCATCAAAATGGGCGACAATTGTATAAACACCAACATTCGCGTTAGTAATTACTTCGATGCCATCTTTATTTAAGATTTTAAATGTTACCGAGACACCTCTAGGTAATTTATCTTTATTCATTAATACAGGTGTATAATCTTCACCATCGTATTCTTTGACGTGATCTGGGACTTTAATTGTTGATAAATCATATGTAGCTTTTTCAATTGTCAAAATCGCTTCTTTATCAGGAATCTTTTCATAATTGGAATTCGCATCGTTAAAGTGGGCAACAATCTTATATGTGCCCGCGCTAACTACTCTATTAATTCTCGTGCCCGTTGTGTAATTATACGCGTCATATGTGACTTCGATACCTTCTGGGACACCAGTAGCTTCAATTGTTTGTTGTTCTCCATCATATGTAACTGTTTTATCTTGGAAAACAATACCACTTGCATCTCTTTGTGCAGGAAGAATATTTAATGTCGCTTGTAATGTTTTAGATTCATAACCATATTTTTCAATAACGCCGATGATTTGGTATGTGCCAGCGTTAGTAAATGTATTTCCTCTTGGATAAGTAATAGTCGCACCTTCTGGTAGTTCATGATTTAACGCTACTTGATGTGGTAAACCATCATAAACGCATTCATAACCATTAAGTGCATAGATATCGTTAAATTTATTAAGGGCGACATTAATCTTCATGATGGTGTTGAATTTATCACGGAAAGTGACTTTGACATCTTGCTCACCAATCTTGTAGAACTTCAATCTTTCTATTTCGGGAATCATATTTTCTTCTAGATTGATTTCGGTATGATCACCACCGACATAATCAACAGTCACTTTGACGCCTTCATATGAGAAATTACCAAAAGGAACATCCACTCTTTCCTCGTTACTCATATGAATACCGGAGATGGTCTTGGAACGGCTACAAGCGGCAACAACAAAAGAACCAAATAACATGGATAATGCGATTAGTCCTCTGATCAATTTGTGCTTCATTCGCTTGTTTTGCTCCTCGCCTCTCTCAATTGACTATACGTCTAATTGGTGTATTGGGCTTTACATTTGTCAAGTCCTTTTTTGGAAATGACATAAATACAGGCTTTTAATTCGTTTTTCAATTAACAATGCTTGATATGTTAATGACTTTCTCGAAAAAGTCTATATTGATCAATTTGCTACATTTAGTTACATAGTAACTAATATAGGGATTTCGTGGCTTAATTATCTACTTTGCCACGGGTCATTTTTGTCCGACATCATAATAACATTATGAGTGCCACAGAAGTGTCACAGAGTCAAAATCACGTCAGAATTTGTCACATACTATTTTACCGACAAAAAAAGGACTTTAAAAGTCCAAATTTACTTCTCAGACAACTGTAAAGGCCTTCTAATACTCGTCGTCAGCATTAAACATTGGCCAAGAATACTGTTCCATATACTCTCCACGGTACATCCTTACCGCTTCAGGGTTATTTCTCTTGTATTCATAGGCGTCGCAATCGATTGTGTTGACGTCAATGTAGCATTCATTGTGCTTCTTGATGAATACTTCACTAGCGTCGAGACTCTTGAGTGTCTTTTGGATATCACTGATGAGATTCCTGAGGTATGATTTGTGATCTTCTTCCCAAAGAACAGCGTTCAGTTCGTTGATGTTGACCGCTGAACCTTCTCTATCGACTAGATAAGCGAATAATTCTTTTGATTTACGATATAAGAATTGAACTGGTTCGCCATTATGGAACACTTCAAAGTTACCAAAGCACTTAATTTGGATCTTTTTCTCTTGTTTCATACCAATTGGATAACGTAACGCTTCGATTTCTTCGCGAACTTTATCTTCGTTGACTGGTTTTGTGACAAATCCACTCGCGCGTATACGCATTGCTTCTAAAGCGAACTTATCATAAGCGGTAACAAAGATAATATTTATTAAAGGATTAGTACCTTTGAGCATTTTCGCTAAGGTAACACCATTTAGTTTTGGCATTTCGATATCTAAAAAGGCGATGTCGAACTTATTATTCTTATTTTCTTCTATCGCTGCGATAGGATTGGTATAACAAAATAGCTCTGCATCAGTTAAAACCTTCTTAACAGAGGATTCTAGTCTTGTTAATTGGAGCTTTTCATCATCAACTAATAATACTTTCATACTACTTATATAATTTTACTACTATCTTAGTGCCTTTATCAATTTCACTATCGATATGCATCTCACCATTGCACATTGTAGACAAGCGATAACGGACATTATTGATACCGATATGGTCACCAGAAGTGAGGTTAATTTTATCAATATCAAAACCCACTCCATCATCCGCAATTTCAACGAAGTATGCGTCGTTAGTTTCATATGTTTTAATCGAAATTGTTCCACCTTCAATTTTCTGTAAAATACCATGTTTAACAGAGTTCTCAACGATCGGTTGAATGCTAAGAGGAGGAACAAGAAAATCTGTGACTTTTACATCAAAAACTACATTCAATCTCTCCTCAAATCTAATTTTTTCTAAAGAGATATAAGTCACAATATGTCTTAATTCATCTTCAAAATTAATGAGTCCTGTTTTTGATAAAGATGAAAGATTTGCTCTTAAATACTCAGTAAATGTATCAAGGGCTTCTTGAGCTTTTTTTGGATTGATTTCAATAAGCGTAGAAATTGACGAAAGTGTGTTATAAATGAAGTGCGGTTGAATCTGTGACATCATGAGTTTAATTTCCGTTTCTCTGCTCTTCTTTTCTTCATTAACTAACTCGAGGTTTTTCTTCACGTTAACAAACAAGAACAAGATTTCGATTGAAATGATAACTGAGAAATAAGCAATCGCGTATCCTGGTAATAAGTTTTGGATGATAATCGCGATAAATGGCAACACACAATATAATGAGTAAGCAATTTTCTCGGTTTTATTAAGTTTCTTATTAAACACTGTCAATATGAAAACGATGATGAAAGCAATGAATTGATAAGTTTGGGAGAAAAGCATACCTGGGCTTCTCACATATACACCATTTTCCGCGGAGAAGAACATATGGGTAAAAATGTTGATAATGTCTAAAAGTACATAAATACCAAATATGCTGAAATTGATTATTGATGTGATTGTTTTGACTTTCTTACTAATCGAGACATATGAAATCGTATATATGAAGAGCAAAATGAGCTCAACATTATTCATGATATAGAACGTTGTATAGAAGCCAATGATAAATGGATCACTGGTGTAATACATTTTGATAACAGTAAATGTTAAATATGTAGCGAAGTGGACAATTGTAAAAATGATGAAGATTAATAAATTAATTTCATCTTTTCTTTTATTCTTTTTAAGTCCTGTATCAACTGCATGGATAGTCAAAAAGATGATGCCAACAAGACACACAGTAATATTGAATATAACATTTATACTCATATCTAATATTTTATATATTAAGAATTAAGATTACAACGCTTTAACTAAGCGTTGACTTCTTTAATCATTTCTTGATCATCAACGTTATATCCAGCTTGTATAGCGGAGAATATAAAACCTCTAGAGAACTTCTTATCTTTCGGTATTTGATAGACATAATGATATTTATCAAATAATAATTCTTCTCGTCCTTTATTTTCTTCTTCAGCGTAGAGTTCCAAACACTCTTTTAATAACGCTGGATTAATCGGGTCAGTCTTGGAAACAGAATAGACGTCCACTAAATGTTTATATGGATTATGTTGCTTAGTATTCGCCATATCAAAAGCCAACAATAAGGAAAACTTCTATTTCTTTTTATTAATTGGTAATTTAGGAGCTTTAACCTTTTTCATCATATGACCGATACCTTTAAATATATGACCATTCGCTAATTCCTTGAATCCTTCAGCAAGGTTATAAGGGAACATTGTTCCCGCTGACATAGACATCGTTATTAAGGAGTTTGTCAACATCATTTTTTGCATCGCCATCGCTGATTTTAAGCGGTTATCTCTTTCGCTTCCTTCAGGGAGTTTTTTCGCTTTCTTCATATCTTTGCCCATAGCACCAACGACAGCTTTAAATAAGATTCTACCCATAAATGTTTGCTTTAGTTCATCGAACCTACTTTCAAGTGTAATCGGTTTGGTATTTGGATCTTCTGGAATCTTATCACCATATAACTTTTCAAAGATTAAATTATCTATTTCAAAGTTTTTATACGCAATTTGCACATCTTTTTCGTAAATATTATCAAGATTCTCTCCATCAAGAGTTAATTTACTTTCTAAGGCGATGTCTCTTGAGTTACGGCAGACTTGGAAGACATATTCGCCTTTTTCTAAGGAGAATTCATTGTCTTTTACGTTCCAATATTTAAGATCATCTTTACTGATAACAACTTCGACTTTTTGAGATTGTCCGGCCTTTAAAAATACTTTTGTGAAACCTTTTAATTCTCTTAATGGCTTAAAGAAACTACTTTCTGGACCTTTAACGTAGATTTGGACAGTTTCTTTTCCATCAACTTTACCTGTATTCTTCACCGTTAAGCTGACTTTAATCTTCTCTTTCTCTTCTTTTAGTTCTAACCCACTATAATCGAATGTTGTGTATGATAGACCATAACCAAATGGATATCTTACTTCTTTATTCATCGTTAGATAATAACGATATCCGACATAGATTGATTCTTTATATGGTAGGTTCTTTCTATTACCGAATTCATCACCAAATGGAACGTCTTGATAACTAATTGGCCAAGTCTCAGAGAGTCTACCACTTGGGTTAACATTACCGAATAAGATGTTATAAGTAGCTTCTCCACCATTTTGTCCTGGTAAGAACATATGGAGGATGCTTTCGACTTTATCAGCGAAAGGAAGTTCTACTACTGAACCACCCGCTAAGACAACGATGACTTTTTTGTTATTTTCAAGTAAGGCATCAATTAAGGCTAATTGATTACTCGGTAACGCCATCGTATCTCTATCTCCGCCTTCTGTTTCTTCATAGTCAGTTAAACCAATAAAGACGATAACTTTATCAAATTCTTTTGAACCCTCCACCGCTTCTTTAAGTAAGGCTTCGGATGGTTCTTTTTCACTATCTTTATATCCTTTGAAAAACACGTAATTAATTTCGTGGTTATCAAAGGCGTCTTTGCATGTTGTTAATTTACTCGATGTGATCATCGAAGAACCTGCGCCTTGATATCTCATCTTGGAGAATAATTCTCCAACAATACAAAGTCTTTCTTCTTTATTTAAAGGTAATAAACCGTTGTTTTTAAGAAGGACCGCGGATTCTTCCGCAATTCTTCTTGCTAAATCATGATGTTTGTCCCAGTCTAATTCTTCTAATTTGTTTTTATTAATATGTTTAGAAACTAAATCGAGAACTGTTAAGACTCTTTCATCTAATTCTTTGATATCTAATTCACCGTTATTAATCGCATCAAAAATCCATTTACGGCAGATAACTGTGTCGCCTGGCATCTCTAAATCGTTTCCGGCTTTAATCGCTCCGATTCTGTCGTGGGTCGCGCCCCAGTCAGTCATGACCAAACCATCAAAGCCCCAATCAGTTCTTAAGACATCAGTTAATAACCATTTACTTTCACTGCAATAGAAGTTATTCACTTTGTTATATGCGTTCATCACTGTTTCTGGATGGGCGTTTTTAATAATATATTCAAATTGTCTTAAATAGATTTCTCTCGCTGCGCGCATATCGACAATAGAATTACCCATGAAACGATGGTTTTCTTCACCGTTAAATGCAAAGTGTTTTAAAGATGTTCCAATCCCTTGGGATTGAATGCCTTCAACTTCTTTTGCCCCTAATCTACCAGCGAGGAAAGGATCTTCACTGAAATATTCGAAATTACGACCACACAATGGATTTCTTTTAATATTAGCTCCAGGTCCTAAGATGATGTCGATGCCGTAGTATCTAGCTTCTTCTCCCATCGCTATTCCCATTTCTTTTAATAGTTCAGGGTTAAAGCTATTAGAAGTTGCCCCTGCAGTTGGAAAGCATGTTGCGATAGATGTGCCAGTCACTTCAATCGCGCCTGGTTCTTGCACTCTTAAACCATGAGGGCCATCACTCATCCTAATTGAAGGTATGTTAAATCTCGGTATAGCGTTCGTGTACATGAAATCATGCCCCGCGACTAAAGCAATCTTCTCTTCTAAAGTTAATTGGTCAATGAGGTTTAAAGAATAGTCGGTGTGTTTAGCTTTCATATTAGATATCTTTTCTAATCATTAAGATGTTGCGTTTATTTTTATATTCGTATTTTTGTGAAGTAGATAATGTTTTAACTAAGCCAATGCCAAAGCCACCGGTTTCAATATCATCGCTATATTCTTCTAAATATTTATCTTCTTTTTGTAATGGATCAAATTTCTTACCATTATCTTTAAAGATAATGACTAATTCATTTTTTTCAAGTTTGAAATCAATATCTAACTCGAGATTCTCCACTTCGGAATAAGAGATAATGTTATTCACAATCTCATCAATAATGATGCCAACTTCTGATTTAACTTTCGCGGATAAACCAGCGAATGTTTTCTCGAATTGGTCAACGATTTGTTCGATGATTGTCACATCTTCATTTTGATAAGAAAGGTGCAGTTCGTTTTTACTGGCTTCAATTAATAACATCGTAACATCATCAAAGACATCTTCTCCAGCGACGAACTTGTTATGCGCGATGTTCATATTTTCAATGATTTCATTAATGGATGAGTTGATATTATCTTTTAAGACTTCTTCTATTCTGGAATAAGAGAATTCTTCTTCTTTAGAGTTAATCGCTTCATTTAATCCATCAGTAAATAAGAAGATTCTATCTCCTGGGTTAAATGAATGTTTTTCTTCAACATATGGGAAGCCACTTTCTCCACCTAGAACAAAGTTAGAAATGCCATCTAACTTCTCAACTTCACCATTAGTTAACAAATATGGTTTTTCATGACCCGCGTTAACGTATTTAATTTCGTGTTTAGCAAAATCAATAATCGCGACAAACGCAGTGATGAATAAGTTTTCATAATTATTCTTTACTAATTCGTTATTTGCTTTATAAATCGCATCCGGCAATGATGAATCAGTTTTAATAAATGATTTAATTAATTCCTTACCTTTCATCATAAATAAGGCCGCTGGGACGCCTTTACCAGAGACGTCACATATTGTGATGAGCAATTGATTATCGTTCAAATAGAAATAATCATAGAAATCACCACCGACTTCTTTCGCGGTCTTAATAAACGCTTTTAAGTTAAGGTTCTTATCTGCGTAATTAGAATTTGGTAATGAGTCTAGTTGAATCTTGCTAGCGATAGAAAGTTCAGCGTTGAATTTTTCTTTTTCTTGCGCTTCTTTAGTAATGATATCAACATAGTTGATAATTTCATTTTCTAACGCAACGAAAGAGTTAGACAAGTCTCTAATTTCGTCTCTCGATTTAATATGTGGATCTTCCACGACTAGTTCTTTTTTGCTCTTTAAACTATCAGTAAATTTTTGGGATGATTTGGATAATTTGATGACGTTTCTTGTCACCATGAAATGAGATAAAATAAAGAACATTACTAATAAAACAATATATGTTAATGATAGGGTCAATAACTCAAGTAAGAATATTGTTCTTGCTTCAGCATCAATCGCATCAAAATTGTACTCTATCATGATATAAGCGATTGTGTCGTCGCTATTTGCCGGGGTTCCAATTGGGATACATTTTGTCATGAGACCGTTATAGTTAAACGAATAATGCTTTTCTTCTTTTTGTGGTCTATTTGTGACTGTGACATGAGAACCAGGTAAATGATATTCAAATTTATAATTTGCGATATAGGATGAATCATCCGCGAGGAAGATCATCTGATTATTCGTATCATCGAAATAAACTAAGTAGACACTGGCAGCATTTTTGCCGACCGCGGCGTTTCTTAATGTTTCTGACAAATCGTCATAATTAGCTCTAAATGTTCTTTCTTCTTCACTTTGCCAATACATACCTATGCCATCGATTGTGTACACCCATTTGTATCTATTTTTAAAATATTGTTTTTTCGCGTCAAAGCTTTCAAATTCTTCAGGGTCTTCAACGCCAGTTTTATAAATATCATTAACATAGTTATAAGTATCTTCCACTCTCGCGCGATAAGTTTCGCTATATTCATGATTAAGATAATCATCTTCTAAACTATCAAGCCATAAATAAACATTATCTAAAAGTTCATTTTGACTATTCATGCGGAAGAGATAATCACTCACGAACAAAGAAACCGCCATTGTTAAAGCGGAAATAATCGCACCTAGAGCAACTATTTTGACCCTGATAGAAACTTTCATAATTATTTAACGGTTAAAATATTGTTAAAGCCTGTGACTTTGAACACTTCTTGGCAAACAGGGTTAAGATTATGGATTTCTAAACCTTTGCCCTCTGGGACTAATTGTTTTTTAAGTGATAATAAAGCGCGTAAGCCGGCAGAAGAAATATACTCTAATTCTTTCGCGTCAACGATGACTAAAGATTCTTTGATTTCTTCTTCAGCGACTGCTTTTTGAAATTCGACTGATGTGACTGTATCTAATCTACCTTTTAAGGAGATGATCATCGCATCTTCGTGTTTAATTAGGATTTCCATTTTCCAAACCTCCCTTATATTTGATTTCAAAAATCGTGTTGTTTAAATTAAGTATACGCATATACGTCATTTTATCAGTAATGTTTTTCATTAATTCGATTCCACTTGTGGAATAATCCTCGGTATTATCGAATTCATATTTAGTCGGATCAAAAGGCACTCCATCATCTCTAATTCTTAAGATTAATGTGTCTTCGTTGACCTTTAAACTAACGTCAATATAGTTTCTCTTTTTGCGTTTATAACCAAATGTGACAATGTTAGCCACCATCTCTTCACTAGCTAAACCAATTAATTGACTTTCTCTATTAGGAACATTCTTTGATAAAGCAAAATCAGTTAAGTCTTCAGAAATCACTGAGGCGTTTTCCATTTCATTAGTTAAAGAAACATCAAATGATTCAAATGATAAATCTTCCATCATGAAGATGCCACGTGTGCCTTTCTTTTTCACCTTTTGATAAATGTAAATAAAAATATAAGTGATGATGACTGTGGATGCTTCTGTAATCGCACAAGCTGCGCAATAACCCATTAATCCATAAACGTTTAATAAGACTAATGTAACAGGTAAAACGATGATTGCCTCTCTTAGTAAAACAGTAACAAGAGATGGCACGTTCTTATCCACTGTGGGGTAATAATTCATCGAGAACTTATTAATTTCATATGGGATAAATGAGATTAAATAGATTCTTATAAATAAAGCAACTTGGTTAAAATCGGTGAAGTCATTATAGCCAAACGCCACCGCGTAAATGTTCGGGAATATCGCAATTGCCGCGGTAATAAACGCTGTCAAAATTATGTTGATTAAATATATTTTTCTCGTAACGCTTTTAAGTGAATAGTAATCTTTTTCCCCGTAAAAAATCCCACAAATATTTGGAATTACGTTTTGCACACCACCACATAATAAGTCAAAAACAAAGACCATATTAGCCACTAATCCATAAGCATTTAAATCTCTCATCGATGTGATGACTTGACCAATGACAATATTGACGATTAACATCTGGATCGCTGTTAATAAAAGATTAAGCGCGGATGTGCTACTCGCTTTAAATGTTTCTTTGAAGCCATTTTCACGTAGTTTAAATGTGAATCCGAGGTGTCTCTCTTTGCTAAAGATATAGAATATCACGGTAATCATGCCTACGAGATAACCTGCCGCGGTAGAGAAAGCCGCTCCTTTCATCCCCCAATTTAATAAATCTTGATGGATGAATAAGATTTCTAAACCGACTTTTGCGACATTAGCGACGATAAAGAAGATAGAAGATAGTTTTGGATTATTATCAACCGCCATAAATGAACCAATTAATAACGCTGCAGCGATAATTGGGTCAGTTAATAAGTAGATAAAGACATAATCTGTACAATACCCGAGCAATGTATCTCCAAACAATCTTGCCAAAGGTTCAGAAACAAAGAACGAGAGAATTGCGAATATACTTGATAAACCCATGCCGAGGATAAAGCACATCGTAAATACTTTTTTCGATTTATCGACATCTCTTTTTCCTAACAAATTAGCGACGACAATTGATCCACCCACTCCGAGAGCGAATCCAGGGATTTGGATAATATATAAAATTGGTATAACTAAGGCTGTCGCACTTAAGGCATCACTACCGATAAAGTTACCAACAAAAATGCCATCGACTAATGAGCCAAACTGCATCGCAAAAATCATCAATATTGAAGGAATCAAATATTGGATGAATTTACGATCAATTAATTTGGAATTTCTTTTTAAACTCATAAGTCCGTCCTATCAAAGAATCCTAATGTATCAAGTGATTCAATCGCCTTTCTTAAATATTGATAATCGGTAATTGGCCATTTATAACTCAAATGATATAAAGCTTTATTAGTGAATTCATTATCAGAAAGGATGAATGAATGCGTATGCATATCACTTGATGAATATGAGATTAATGATGAGACTAACATACTCTTACTTTCATCCATCATCATTTCTTTCATTGACTTCAAGAAGTCATCATCACTGACTACTTCAATTTCGAATCCTAATTCATTTAAGACATAAATGATGTCACCCATTTGAACCATGTGTGAGTTCGCTGAATGGAAGACAGTAAATTTCTTATCAGTTTTGGATAATAAGATAATGGTTTTTGCGACTTCATCAATTGGGGAGAAGTCGATTTCAACATCCATGGAGTTAACTGGGAATTTATGTAAAGCAACATATCCTTTTAAATCTCTCATGAAACCGTTAGTAATAGAGTTAGCTTGGAATTCACCATCGCTATTTCTACTCATTAAGTTACCAACACGGATGACTTTGCCGTCTAATCCATCAAGGCACGCCTCTAATATCGCTTTTTCTGCATTGAATTTAGAATGGACATATTTATTTGAGACATCTTGACCAAAGTCTAACATATTCTCTTTCATTCTAAATGTCGCATCGAACTTATCATCGATATTTTCACCAGCGACAGATAATGTGGAGATTTGCACCAATCTGACATTTTTCTTCTTGGCAATTTCAATTAAGTTTTTCACACCACCGACATTAACTCTTTCAATAATGTCATCATTAGAGAAGTGTTTAACAATCGCTGCGGAGTTAATGATTAAATCAAACTTAAACTCTTTGAGTTTATCATATAATGTTTCATCAGTGACATCACCGTCTACAACTGTCACATATTCTTTCACTTCTTCATCTAATGGAGAATCAAAATAATACGCGAGTAAACCTTGTAAACGATCAAGCGGATTGAGTTTACCGCCTCTAATTAAAGCGATAACATGTTTCTTTTGATTAATTAATTCTTTTAAGATATGGATTCCTAAGAAGCCAGTGGAACCTGTTAATAAGACGTTATCGAAGTCTTTTTCAATACATACTTCATTGACGTTCGCGACAACATTTTCTTTAAGGGATGCAAGTCCACTATTATCGAGATTAACTTCTTCAGTAACTTCTTCAACCACTTCGTTATTTAATGATTTAATATGGGCTTCCATTTCTAAAACGCTTGGATATTCAAAGACATCGCCATAAGAAATTGGTAAGTTTGCATTTAATGCAAGCATCGCAATCTTAGAGGCACTTAATGAGGTCCCGCCTAATTCAAAGAAGTCTTCATCAATACCAATATTTTCTTGACCTAATGCTTTAGAGAATAATTTCACTAATTGTTTTTCTAATTCATTAGTCGCTTCTTTTCTAACTTTATTAGAAGCTTTCACTTCAATTTCTGGAAGGGCTTTCTTATCAATCTTTCCGTTTGGTGTTAATGGGAATTTATCTAATTGCATCATCACCTTTGGAATCATATAAGGAGTTAATGATTTCGCCATATGCGCGGTTAAATCATCTTTATCAATCATCGTCGAGGCCACAAAATACGCAGCGAGATAATCTCCATCAACTGGATTAGTTTTCACTAAGATGATACTTCTCTTCACACTTGGATAAGAGTTAAGAACTTTTTCAATTTCATCTAGTTCAACACGTAATCCTCTTAACTTAACTTGATTATCTAATCTACCGAAGAATTCAATATTGCCTTCGGAGTTATATCTCGCTAAGTCACCTGAACGATATGCACGCATGCCGTTTAGTTCAATAAAGCTTTGCTTTGTCTTTTCTGGCATACCTAAATAACCAATACCCGTGGCCTCGCCTGCGAGAGTTAAATCACCAATCGCATTAATTGGTAAGATATGACCCGCCTTATCTAATAGGTAAGCTTTGATATTTGCAATTGGTTTACCGATTGTCATATATTCATCTTTCACTGTGGAATATGTCGCAGTGATCGTGGTTTCTGTTGGACCATAACCATTATTAATAACCGCGGTGACGCCTAATTCTCTTAAGCGATTACATAATTCAATCGGGACAACTTCCGCGCCCATATCAAGAACTTGGAAGTTCTTTAATGCATCCACAAATTCATCAATGTCTAATAAGTTAGAGACAAATGATGGAGTCATAAACATAATGTTTACTTTATTTTCTTTTAATGTTTTGGCTAATAATAATGGGTTTTCAATCTCTTCTTCACTAGCGATAACCGCGGTGAAGCCATGTGATAAAACGATACATTCTTCTTGTAAAGAAGCATCAAATGATAATGAGGCAAAGGAACAGCCGACCGCGCCACCTTTAATCATGCGATATTCTTCTGTCGCGTAATTCTTACCATCAGTCACATAGTTAACTAAGTTACGATGAGAAATCATCACGCCTTTTGGTTTTCCTGTACTACCCGATGTGTAAATGACATAGCACATGGAGGATTGAGGAATATCTAAATCTAAATTATCGACTTTGTCACTCTTAAGTAAATCAAAGACATCTAAAGCGATGATACCAGTCTTTTTAATTAATTCTTTCTTAGATTCAATAACTTCTTTCGTAGAAATTAAAATCTTTGAACCAGAGTCAGTGATGATATATTCAACACGATCATCTGGATATTTAGGATCAACTGGAACAAATGCGCCACCACTCTTGATGATACCTTGTCTAACAACATAAGCTTCCGCAATACGAGGCATTAGCATAACGATTGGGTCTGCTAATTTGACACCTTTATCAACTAAACTATGAGCGACTTTATTCGCCGCAGCGTTAAAGTCTCTATAAGTGTATCTACCATTTTTCGCAATAACCGCGACTTTATCTGGGTTTTCTCTTGCTTGTCTTTCAATGTGTTTATTGAAGGTAATATTTGGAATATCTTCTTCAGTATCATTAAATTCTTCATATAACTTTCTATCAACATCACTTAATAAATTAATGTCTTTAATTTGTGACTTAATTAGTAATTCATTAAGGACTAATTGATATAAGCGTTCAAATGACGCGATGGTGTTTTCGTTATATAAACTTTCATCATATTCATAATGGATACGATATTTGCCGTTTTCTAAGAAAACGTCGATCGAGAAATCACTCTTTGCATCATCGCTTTCCATTAAGACCGCTTCAACTGGATATCCTCCGATAGAATCGAAATGGAAATCATCACCTTGATAGGCAAACATCATATCTGCGTTAATGCCATAATCATTAACGATATCCGCGAATGAATATAAATCGTTTTCTTCTAATCCCTCTAATAAATCTTTTGTTTCTTTTAATTTATTTAAGACTTTGTCTTCTTCTTCATATTTGATATAAACAGGAAGAGTCTTAACTAACATAGAAACAGTATTAGCTAATTTAGAAGAATTTCTTCCACTATAAATCGTTGTGTATAAGCTATCATTACGATAAATGAATTTTGATAATGAGAAAGCAAATGCAAAGTTAAAGAAAGCGTTAAATGTTAACTTGTTATCTTTGATAAAGGCATTAAGTTTACCCATGTCAATATCTAATGGATAATCAATTGATTTAAGTTTACTTTCTTTGCTGGTCTTTAAATCTTTTCTTAAAACGTATTCACCATCAATATCTTTTAAGACACCTTGATAGAACGATTTCGCTTTTTCTAATTTGTCACTAGCTAAGTCTTCTTTTTCTTTTAAAGCCACTTCAAAGCCTGTGAATTCTTCTTTCACTAATTCTTCATTATGATAGGCTTTATTTAAATCAGATAAGATAACGGCTTCAGAAGTACCATCACAAATAATGTGATGTAAATCTAAGAATAAGTAGTTATCTTGTTTGCCTTTATAAATCTCAACACGATATAAAGGATTATCTAAAATCTTAAATGGTCTAATTAATTTATCTTTATTAATTTCACCTTCGATAATTGTGACCACGCTTGGAACGTTTTCTCTTCTCGCTCTAATATCACCATCTTCGTTCATAAATAAAGTGGTCTTGATATATTCGTGGTTATCAATAACTTTTAATAAGCATTCTTTTAATTTATTGATATCGATGTTCTTATCTAATTTGAATAAGAATGGAATGTTATATGTTGTCGAATCGACTTTAGAAACACATTCAACGAAGATACCTTCTTGAGTTTTACTAATTGGGTATTCTTTTAAGATTTCATAAGTCTTATCTTCTTCTTTATTAACTAAAAATTTGGCTAAACCCTCAACCGTGGAGTTATCTTTTAAATCCGCGTTTTCGACGGTTTTATCAAACTTCTTAGAAAGAAGAATCGTTAATCTGATTGAGGAAACTGAGGTTAAACCAATTTCAAATAAATCATTGGTGACACCGAATTGATCGTGTCCAACGACATCTTTAACAATATCAAAAATGGCTTGCTCAGTTTCATTTCTTGGAGCGATCTTTTCTTCCACTTTGAGTTCTGGTTCTGGTAAAGCTCTCTTATTCACTTTTTGGTTTTGGTTAAGAGGAATCTTATCGATTTGCATTGTGTATGCCGGAACCATATATGGAGGTTTTTTGGATAAGATAAACTCGTTTAATTCATCGACATTAATCTTCTTATCACTCACGATATAAGCGCATATATATTTGACTCCGCTTGGGTCAGTAAAGTCTTTGACTGTCGCGTCTTTAATATCTTTAAATTCACGAATAATTCTTTCGACTTCGGATAATTCGACACGGAATCCTCTAATCTTAACTTGGCCATCTTTTCTACCGATAAAGTCAATTGTGCCATCAGGTAAAAATCTTACAATATCGCCAGTTTTATAGAGCCTTTGATAGTCTTTTTCATCTGTGAACCAGTTTTTAAGGAAGGCTTCCGTATTCTCTTTTTCTCTATTTAAATAGCCTCTCGCAACTTGAGGTCCAGAGATATAAAGTTCGCCACTTACTAAGACTGGTAATCTCTTCTTGTTTTTATCTAAAACATAAACTTTATAGTCACTTAAAGATTTACCAATCGGGACTCTATTATAGAGCTTATCAACGATTTGTTGGGTGCAGTAAACCGTACCTTCGGTTGGACCATAAACGTTATAGAAGTTATATCCTTTTGGAGGATTCATTGGAACGAGTTTTTCTCCTCCGACAAGGAAATGTTTTAAAGTTTTAATTTCGATTTCACTGGCGAATTGTCGACCAACTTGGGTGGTAATAAATGCTTGAGTGATACCGTTTTCATTAAAGTATTCACCTAACTCAACGAGATTTAATCTCATTTCATCAGGGATGATATATAAAGTTGCACCACTTGTAATAGTAGGATATAAGTCCATCATATCCGCATCAAAACCATATGACGCGTAAGCGGTGATTCTGCTATTCTCATTAATCTTAAATTCTTGGCGATAATATCTCACAAAGGCAAAGATGTTACCGTGTTCTAATTGGACACCTTTCGGAATCCCAGTAGAACCAGAAGTATAAAGCATGATGAATAAATCATCTTTTGCTGGTTTAGATTTAATCTCACTATCATCTTTAAATGATAATAATGATGAGACTAATAATTCTTGTCCTTTAAATTCAGTAATTAGACCTTCTAAATTATCATCTCTAATTAAGATGATGGCTTTGGAGTCGTTGACCATGAAGTTCAATCTTTCTTGTGGATAAGATGGATCTAACGGTTGATAGGCCGCGCCAGATTTAATAACTGCAAGAGATGCTAGAACAATATATTCAGATTTATTGATTAAAATAGAAACGACTTTTTCTTTTTGAGCCCCCATTTTAATTAATTGGTTAGCAATTCTATTTGTGATAACATCGACTTCTTTATATGTGTAACGACGATCTTTAAATACCACCGCGGTGTGATCTGGGAATTCCTTCACCGCTTCATTAAAGTCATCTAAGATTGTCTTATTTGGTTCAATATAAGGCGCATCAATTATATTGAAGGATTCTAATAATCTCTCTTCTTCATCATCCACTAGGGAGATATCGATAATCTTTTCTTTAGTTAGTAATTCTTTTAACGCTAAATCATACATCTTAATAAGATGTTCCATTGTTTCTTTGTTATACAAATCACTACGGTATTCAACCCAAATAATGAAATCATTATTACATCTATGTAATTCGATGCTGAGTTTTTCTTTGCCATCTTTTCTTAATAATGGATTAACAATAACTTCTTTACCGTTAAGCATTCCTTTATAGAAATAATCACCTTGATAGGCAAATAAGATATTAGGAGCGATTCCTAAATCTTTGGATAATTCCATAAATGAATAAGAATTATGGGAAACATTATTAATGTTTTGTTCGTTAACTCTCTTTAATAAATCACTAACAGATTCATCATCTTGATATGAAATATATAAAGGATATGTTTTAACATAGCTACCAAAAGAATGAAGGACATCTTTATTTCTTCCGTTATTAACAGTGAGGAACAATGCTTCATTTTCCATATTTATCTTGGTTAATAAATAGGAAAAAGCTGCAAGGAAGAATGTTGAAGTTTTAACTCCTTCTTTAGAGGTGAGTTTTTTCACCTCGTCATTTTTAATCTTTAAAGGGACTCTGATGTTATCATAGCTAACCGCTTCTTCAACTTTATCTTCCACGAGTGTGGAGTCAGTCTCTACACCAGAAAGAAGATTATCGTAATAAGCTTTGTCTTGTTGATAGACATCGCTATTTCTAATTTCAATTTCTTTATTCGCAAAATCGAAAGCATCACTACTTTCTTTAACTAGCTCTTTACCTTCTAAAGCGAGGAAGAAATCATCAATAAAAATCTTTAAAGATGTTCCATCCATAATCAAGTGATGGAAATCAAAATAGAAAATCAAGTTTCCATCTAGTTTATATAGATTAAATCTATATAAAGGAGAGTTAGTTAATTCATATGGAAGTGATTCAATTTTAAGCTCTTTGACTTCTTTAACTTCGAGTTTGATATCTTGGACTTTTAGTTCTTTATAGATGTTGCCTTCTTCGTCCACTCCTAAGATGGTGAACAAATAAGGATGAGCAAGAGCAACTTTATTTAAAGCCTCTTGAACTTGCTCGACAGTAAAGTCTTTCCCAAGATTAATCGTGTTAGCGAGATTATACGCATCTCCGCCATTTAACGAAGAGACATATAATCCTTCTTCACTTTTACTTAATGGTGATTTTTTAATCATAATGAACTTCCTCCATTACTAAATCGAAGTCAAAATCATTTTTATCTTTAATAGTGATTGATATGATCGAATCATTAACTTTAGTT
Source organism: Bacilli bacterium (assembly GCA_045631885.1). Lineage (GTDB taxonomy): Bacteria > Bacillota_I > Bacilli_A > RFN20 > CAG-826 > CAJOLV01. Next base: position 28,616 of record JAZQVN010000039.1, on the reverse strand, counting down.
ATCTTGCTAAAATATGTTTCACCTTTAAATTCCTTTTTACCATTTAATGGTAAAGCGGGAATACTTTTAATATCGCTTTTAATGCCTGTGCCTAAACATTTGACTAAAGATTCTTTATTAGTCCAAATAGAAAGAAAGTCAAATTCGGTTTTAATGAATTTATATTCTTCTTCACTACTGACATATTTCACTAAATCTTCGTCTTTAGATTTAATCACTTCAATATCTACACCTATTTCGTGTTCCTTGGAGATAGCGATAACCACCACTCCTTTGGAGTGAGAGATATTGAAAAACAAGTTTTTAGAGACGGGTTTACCGTCTTCATTAATTGAAAACTCTCCGACATATTTACGTTTAAAATATAGAGATGCTAACTTCTCTTTTTTCACTTCTAAAACGCGAAATTTGTCTAAAGTTTTTAAATCTTCGTCACTAATTTTGGTGTACGACAAAAGTTCACTAAAAGTATGTTTTCTAGTGTCCACTACATAAAGGTTTATTTTATCCATGATAAAAAAATTGTATTATGTATTTTCTTTATATTCAAGGAAACATCTTTAAGATGTTAACAAAAAAAGACCGCCTTTATTTATTTTTGACGGTCAATTTTATTATCAATATAGGATAAATTGTTTAGAATGGGAAATCGACTTTTTTAACTCCGTCACCATAGATAGTTTTGAAGTCATTTTTCATTGAAATAACAGTGTAGTTATTCTTTGGATCGACCCATGTTGATCTTCTTCTTTCGCCTTCTTCTAAGTCAGCGTGATCTCTTTCATTATCATCAGCGACAAGCATGAAAGCTTCGGTTTTATATTGTTTATTTCCTAAGCAATAGTTGTGCATAGCACAGTCACCACTACTGTTACCAAATGATAAGACAGGAACTTTACCAATTTCTTGAGAGATTTGTTTGACTTTATTGGTCTTCAAATTTTTAATAATTAGCTCATCGGTTCTAATTAATTGTTCGGTTCTGTCCATCGTGTAATTAACGCCGTCTTCATCACCTTGCTCAGAAGATTTAAGAACAACATCCATACCAATAACTCTATTCGTAGGAATTCCTAAAGAATCTACAAGCGCACGGCAGATAAATCTATCAGAACCAGAAACAACATAATATGTGAAGTCATTATCTTTTAGATAATCAAATACTTCTAACATTGGTTTATAGAAGCTAGTAGCATATGTCATACCTTCAAAACCAAATGGTGTTTTTTGTGCATAGTCTTTAACGTATTTATCAAATTCTGCGACGCTCATTCCAGCATAGGCTTTCGCTGCCGCTCTCGCGTGAATCATATCAAATCCACTTGGTAATTTGACGCCATCTCTAACAAAGTCTCTAATGTTTTGCGCAGCTTCCACAACACTAGGGTCTTTTGTTGTGTATGTTTCATCATCTAAAGCGCGGTATTCTAATAAATTATATTCAAAGTAAGTAGGATATAATTCTCCGATGAATGTGCCATCCATATCAAATGTGGCAATTCGATCTTCCACTGGGATGTAATTTGGGGATTTCTTGTTAGTGACATCTTCAACATAATTCTTCAATGTCGTTAAGGCATTACATTCATTCCACAATTTGAAATAGGCTTTGTTATTAGAATTACAACCAGCGACTGATAACGCGGTTGATAACAATGTGACAAATAGGAATATATTCTTTTTCATAGGCTTTCACCCTCCACAACAAATATAATACCAATTTTTCCTATTATAGGAAGGAAATTATTAGAGGTTGTTTATTCTTTTTCATTTTTGTATAAAATAATGGTATCCTAAATAAGAAATAAGGAGATAAGTACAATGCGCTTAAGAATTACCGATGAGATGAGAAGAATTATTTATCCAATCATTTCGAGTTCTATCACCGTAGGTGTTTTAGTTTTTGCTTTATTCTCCTTAAGTGGCGCGATTGGTGAAGGCGGAGGAACTAAGATTTCCTTTGGTTTTATGTTCCTCTTCTTATCCTTATCAAGAATCCCTTTAGCGGTCAAAGCTCATAAAGTGGACCACAGCAAACTAGCTTTAATCAAAAATATAGTATTTGTGGCAATTTATTTAGCCTTAGCAATACTCGTATTTATTTTAGAAGAAAACGCAGTTACATATTGTATTATTTGTTCAATTTATTTCTTCACGATTGTCGCGAATAGAATTTGCATCGCTATTATTAAAAACAAAGTCTTTAACTGGATTTGTAATATGTTCCTCGCGGCGGTAGGACTAATATTCGCTGTCGTTCCTTTGTTTATTCTTGACGATCCAGATTTATTACTTATCGCCATGGCGTCTTGCATCATGGTTATCATGATCCTTGCCTTATTTGACACTCTTGCATTTGCATTCTCAAGAATGAAATTAAAAGGCATCATCAAAATTATGAAAAAGACCTATGCCTTTGAAATTTTATACGGCTTAGTGGTCTTAATGGTCGCCTGTTCTTTCTATTTTGCCATTATGGAAGATGGCATCCCATCATTCGGTGATGGTTTATGGTATTCATTCGCGATTGTCACTACGATTGGTTTAGGTGACTTCTCAGTTACAGGTATAATATCAAGAATCCTTTCCGTTATCTTAGGTGTCTATGGTTTAATTGTTGTCGCAGTTATCACCAGTGTTATCGTTAACTTCTATAACGAAATCAAAGATAAAAAGGATAAAGAAGAGATAGAAAAGCAAAAAGTTGAAGAAGAAACTTCAACTAATCAAAATAACGAACAAGATAAATAACTTTATTTAGGAGCTTTCTTATGAGAAAAGATTTTGGAAAACAAACTTGGTTATTACCAATGCCTGTTTTAATCATTGGTAGTTATGATGAAAATGGCAAAGCCAACGCGATGAACGCCGCGTGGGGAAGTATTTATGATTATGGTCAAATTACTATTTCTCTAGGTGGACATATCACCACTGATAATATTAGAAAATCAGGTGCTTTTACCGTCTCTGTTGGCACAAAAGATACAGTCACACAATGTGACTATGTCGGCTTAGTCTCTCAAGAAAAAGAACCAGACAAACTCGAAAAAGCCGGTTTACATCCAATTAAATCAGAGAAGGTAAACGCTCCTTTATTTAAAGAATTCCCATTTACACTAGAATGTAAATTAATCTCATTAGATGGTAATCCTGGTGAAGGCGGCACATTAATCGGAGAAATCATTAACATCTCTGTTGATGAAAAAGTATTAACAAATGGCAAGATTGATACAAAGAAACTTCAACCAATCGCTTTTGACACGATTAGTTTAAAATACGTCGCTTATAATGAAGATGTCGCTGACGCATTTAAAGTTGGACTTAAATTAAAATAATGAAATATTTTATCTTCTCAATTGATGATGGAACTATCTATGACAATAAAGTCATAGATATTTTCAATAAATATCACATCAAAGGAACATTTAATCTCAATTCCGGATTAGATGATTTCGTTTGGTATTTAAATGATAAACCGATTGAAAGATTAACTTTAAAAGATAATGTCAATTTATATAAAGGTCATGAAGTTGCGAGTCATTCATTAACTCACCCACATCTCACCATGTGTTCAGGGGAACATATCGTTTATGAAGTCGGACAAGATATCCTTAACTTAGAAAATATCTTCCATCAAGAAATAAATACATTTGCTTTTCCATTTCATGATTTAGAAGAAAGATGTATTGATGTTATTAAACATCTTCACAATATCAAAGTTATCCGTATATCTGAAATCGATACATCTTATCAATTCCCTGATATACATCATGTCAAAATAACATCTTTAGATGTTAATGATGCACTTAATCGATTTGATGAATTTGTTAATGACCCTAACGCAAAACTATTTGTCTTTGTCTCTCACGCTTATGATTTTGAAGTTAATAACACTTACGATAAGTTAGAAGAACTGTGTAGAAGAGTAAGTGAAAATAAAGACATTAAAAATATAACGATGAGAGAGTTAGAAAAAGAGATCCGTTAATAATTCGGACCTCTTTTATATTGGAAGGACTTTACTTATTTAACTAAGCTATATGCATCTTCATCCACATAGATTGTGCAATCTGGGTGATCTTGGAGGATGGAGCATGGGACATCTTCTGTCTTTGGACCAGTTAATAAATCTTTAATAGCTTTGGCTTTATTTTTGCCTGTCGCGATTAAGACGATTTTTCTCGCGTTCATGATGCTCTTTAAGCCCATTGTAACTGCTTTAGTAGGAACTTCAGAAATGTCATTAAATAAACGGGAGTTATCTCTAATGGTGCTTTCTGTTAAGTCAGCGATATGTGTTAAAGAATCAAATGGTGTGCCTGGTTCGTTGAAGGCGATGTGGCCATCACTACCGATACCTAAGATTTGTAAATCGATACCACCAAAGGAAGCGATTTCATCATCATATTGGTTCATATAAGCAACATAATCACCAACACCTTTTAAGACGTGTGTTCTATTCTTATCGATATCGATATGATTGAATAAATTGTCATTCATGAAGTAACGATAAGATTGATTGTGTGTACCTTCTAAACCGATGTATTCATCTAAGTTGAATGTAGCGACATCTTTGAAGGAGACTCTTCCTTCTTTGTTCGCTTTGACTAAGTTAGCGTAAACACCTAATGGGGACGTACCTGTGGCTAAACCGAGGACACTGTTTGGTTTAGCGTTAACTTGTTTGATAAATTCTTCAGCGATTAATCTGCTGATTTCTTGTTCGTTTCCGACGACGACTTTCATATTTGTTTTTCCTTCTTTCTTATTTTTTATCAACAACATTGTTTTGTGATTTAACAATGGAGTTTTCTGGGAAACATCCTCTTAACATACTGAGAGGATAAACTTGGGTGTTCTTGCCGATGATTGTGCCTGGGTTAAGAACACTACCACATCCGATATCCGCGTGGTCCCCTAAAATCGCGCCAATCTTTCTTAAACCTGTTTCATATTCTCTATCACCATGGACGAAGATATTCTTACCATCTGATTTTAAATTAGAACAGATGGATCCCGCACCCATATGAGAATGGCTACCTAAGATGGAGTCACCAACATAGTTATAATGTGGCACTTGCACATGATATAAGAGAATAGAATTCTTTAATTCTGATGAGTTACCAACGACACAGTTTTCACCGATGATGACATTACCTCTAAGGTAAGCACCTGGTCTAAGTTCTGTACCGCTACCGATGATAACTGGAGCTTCGATTGTCGCTGTTTTAGCGATTTTAACATTCTCTCCGACGTAGACACCTGGTTCAATTTCTGTATATCCAGGAACACCTAATTCGATTTGTTTTTTAATTATTTCTTTAATTTGAGGAAGGATTTGCCAAGGATATTCAGCGTTCTCGAACGCTTCTTTAAGAAATGGAATTGGACATTCTTCAAATAATTCCTTGGTCTTAATATTTAACTTATTCACAGACGTAACCTCTCTTCTTGATGACGTTATAAATTCTTTCAATATAGTCATCACATTCTTTGATGGTTGGACATTCAAGCATAATTCTCACAACTGGTTCTGTGCCAGATTGTCTTAATAAGGCACGACCATTGTCACCGATTTCTTCGTTGACTTCTTGGAATTTCGCTTTGACCACTTCATCATCCATAACCGCGGCTTTATTGGTTACTCTGACATTCTTTAACTTTTGTGGTAATAATTTAACAGGAGCGACTAACTTAGATAATTTTTCTTTTCTTTCTAAGATTTCTTCTGTAACCATAATCGCGGTTAAGATGCCGTCACCTGTTGTGGCGTATTTCTTAATGATAATATGACCGGATTGTTCTCCACCGATGGAATAACCTTCGTTTTGCATTCTTTCATAAACGAATCTATCACCAACTTTAGTTTGAACTGTTTTAATGCCAACTTGTTTACACGCTTTGAATAATCCTGAGTTAGACATAATTGTGGTGACTAATGTATCTTTTTCTAATGCGCCTTCTGATTTTAACTTGAGGGCTAATAAGTACATGATTTTATCACCATCGACTTCTTTACCGTTTTCATCAACAGCGATACATCTATCAGAGTCACCATCGAAGGCAAAGCCGAAGTCTAAATTATTTTCTTTAACATATTTACATAAGATATCAATATGTGTGCTACCAGCGTTGACATTGATATTTAAGCCGTCTGGATTATTATTGATAACATATGTTTGTGCGCCTAAGGCATCAAAGACATTTTTCGCAATCATCCAGGATGCACCATTGGCGGAGTCTAAGCCAATTCTTAATCCCTTCATTGAATGTTTGGCTAAGGAGATTAAATAAGCAACGTATCTATTTCTACCTGAAGAGTAATCAGTGATACTACCAATTCTATCTTTTGTGGCGAATGGTAAGTCATCGCCTTCTATACCTAATTTCTTTAATTCACCATCGAGATAAGCTTCGATAAGAACTGCGACGCTATCTTCTAATTTTTCACCTTCACCATTGATAACTTTAATACCATTATCATAGAAAGGATTATGAGATGCGGTAATCATGACACCACAGTCGAAAGCATCTTGTCTCACGATATAAGAGACTGATGGGGTTGTAGTAACGTGAAGTAATGAGACATCCGCGCCAGAAGCCGCTAAACCAGCAGCCACCGCGTATTCAAGCATATATGATGATCTACGTGTATCTTTACCAATAACAACCTTTGGTCTATAACCTGGTTTTTGGCAGTTATATTCTGGGTTACCATAGAACCAACCTAAGAATCTACCGATTTTATAAGCATGATCTGCGGTCAAGACGACATTGGCTTCGCCTCTAAAGCCATCTGTGCCGAAATATTTAGTTTTAATATCTTCTCCGATACTCGGGATTAATTTCTTACCTCTATGAATAACGATTTGATCGTTTAATAATTCATCAGTAGTAATTTGGAATAATTGAGCGATTTCTAAGATGTTTTCAATTTGTGGTTGAGATTCATCGCTTTCCCATTTGGAGATTGATTGACGAGAGACATTTAATAAGCCCGCCAGTTTTTCTTGTGACATGCCATTCACTATTCGTAAGTGAGCAATCTTTTCACCTAATGTCATAATTTTCCTCCTGCAATCGTTAGTTGCAATCGTTATCATTTTAAATATATATAAGACTATGTCAACAAAAAATTAATCATAATATATCGATTGTAAACCAAACTTAACATAGTCACCATTATTTTTTATAAGAGTAAATAGAAGAGTTTTCTTCTTAAAAGAACGAAATATTAATTTGGGGGTGGTCAAAAAATCCTATTAGTGTAAACTAATATATGGCTTTTCATTATGAGCAAGAAAATTTTGTCATTATTAGCGTTGATATTAGTTGTCATTCTCTGGGGTATTGCACCAGTTATCAGCAAATATCTTTTTGACAACAACTTATACTCTCCAGCCCTATTAGTTGCGATAAGAGGTTTACTTTCTTGTTTCGCGATGTTTTTCGTCATCTTGGTGACAGGTGGTTTTAAGAAATTATCAAAGAGTTATTGGGTATGCGTTCCAATCGGCGTCATCTCTTGTTTAGCTTTTGTCGCTAGTTTATCAGTCGTTCCAGGATTAGATACGATGATCAGAGGTATCGCCGCCTTATTATTACTCGTTTTATTCTTACTTCTTTTAGGCAAATCAAAAGAAGAAGTTAAACAATCCTATTGGATTTGTATCCTTGCGGGTCTTATTTTAGGTGCAGCATACTTATTGCAATTCATCGGTTTAGATTCCACTACTCCAGCAAAAAATACTTTCTTAGAAAGTTTCTCTTGTATCGCGGTTCCAATCTGTATGTTTTTATTAGTGAGAGAAAAACCAACACTAGTGACAATTATCGCATCACTCGCGTGTGTATTTGGTTCATTCGTCTTATGTGGAAATGGTTGGGATTTCACCGCGTTATTCTCTTCTCCAACTAGTGGAGATATCTTATCTTGTATCGGTGGTCTATTCTTTGGTATTGATATTGCCTTTACTAAAGTATTTGCCAAAAACAAAGATTCTTGGGTTTATGTTTTTATCCAATTAATCGTTTTGACAGTTATGAGCTTTGCTTATGCCATTCCATTTGAACACAATCTCCACTTCTCTTGGCAGTGGCAACATATCTTAATTCTCATCTTCTTAGGTGTCGCTTGCACCGCAGTGTGTTGGGTATTAAGAACTATTTCAATTAAAAACGTTTCCGCGGTTACTTGCGCGGTCTTAATGCCAATGTCCGCGGTGGTTGCAACATTAACAAGTATCATCTTCCATATGGAAGAATTCTCTTGGAACGTTGTTGCTGGAGGCATAATCATTACATTATCAATCATCTTATCTGGCGTTTATGACGCGAAAATGGAAAAGAAAAATAAAGAACTAGTCACAGAGGGGGTAACTCATGAGTAAAATCAACGTTTATAGTGAAATCGGTAAACTTAAAACCGTTTTAATTCACGAACCAGGAAATGAGATTCATAATTTAACACCTAAACATTTAGACGATTTGCTTTTCGATGATATCCCATGGCTTCCACTAGCGAAGAAAGAACATCAAACTTTCGCGAAAACATTTATCGATAACGGAGTGAAAGTAGTCTATCTCGTCGATTTAGTCGTTGAAGCACTTGATATAAGTGAAGAAGTGAAAAAAGAGTTTATTCAACAATTTGTTAAAGACGCAAATATCAACTCCACGACATTATCCGAAGTCGTTTTAGAATATCTTAATGAAATTAAAGATACGAGAACAATGGTCTTAAAGGCTATCGCTGGTATTAAGAAAACCGATTTACCAGATTGGAAAATTAGAACATTAAGAGACTTAATTGATGATAAGCAGTTCGCGACAGACCCAATGCCAAATTTATATTTTCAGAGAGATCCATTTGCCTCGATTGGTGATGGTATCTCCCTTAACAGCATGTTCTCAGTGACGAGAAGTAGAGAAACAATATTCGGAGAATATATCTTCAAATATCATCCTGTTTATAAAAATAACAAGCTCTTCTATAACAGAAACGAAGTTAAGAGCATCGAAGGTGGAGATATTATGGTTTTAAACCATAAAACTCTCATCATTGGAGCCTCTCAAAGAACCACTCCTATTGCGATAGAAAGACTTGCGAAGAATATCTTCTTTAATGAACAAACAACTTTTGAAAATATCGTCGTCTTATCAATTCCTAAAGCGAGAACCTTTATGCACTTAGATACGATATTTACTCAAGTTGACTTCAATAAATTCACTATTCATAAAGAATGTTATGAATCATTAAGAATTATTGAAATTCAAAAAGGTGATAACAAATTAATTGTTAATGAGAGTAAAGAAGAATTAAAAACTATTTTAGAAAAATACATTCATCAAGATGTCATTCTCATCCCATGTGGAGGAGAAGATCGAGTGACCGCGGATAGAGAACAATGGTCTGATGGTAGTAATACCATCGCTATCGCTCCGGGAAAAGTGATTGCTTATGAAAGAAATGACACCACGAATGCAATATTAAGAAGTTATGGTGTTGAAGTATTTGAAATCCCATCTAGTGAATTATCACGTGGAAGAGGGGGACCAAGATGTATGTGTATGCCTTTAGAAAGAGAGGACGTTGATTAATATGAAATTAGCCCAAACAAGATTTTTAACTTTGTTAGATTATACTCCTGAAGAAATCTTATATTTGATTGAATTAGCGAGAGAACTCAAAAGACAAAAGAAAGCAGGAATCGCTCACCGTCATTTAGAAGGTAAGAATGTTGTCTTATTATTTGAAAAAGATTCCACTAGAACTAGATGTTCATTTGAAGTTGCCGCGGCAGATTTAGGCATGAATGCAGTCTATATTGGATCAAGCGGTTCTCAAATGGGTAAAAAAGAAAGTATCAAAGACACCGCGAGAGTGTTAGGTAGAATGTTTGATGGCATCGAATATCGCGGCTATGAACAATCCACAGTGGAATGTCTCGCTGAATATTCTGGTGTTCCAACATGGAACGGTTTAACTAACCAATATCACCCAACTCAAATGCTCGCTGATTTTATGACTATCTTAGAAGAAAAAGGCCGTCTTAAAGGAATCAAGATGGCTTATCTTGGGGATGGCAGATATAACATGGGTAATTCCTATTTAGTGACAAGTGCTAAGTTAGGTTTAGATTACCGCATGGTCGGACCAAAAGAATTATGGCCAAATGAAGAATTAAGAAATAGATGTCTAGAAATCGCGAAAGAGACAGGCGCGAAATTAACATTCACAGAAGACGTTAAAGAAGGTGTTAGTGATTGCGATGTCATCACCACAGATGTCTGGGTCTCAATGGGTGAACCAGATGAAGTCTGGGCGGAACGCATCAACTTATTAAAACCATATCAAGTCAATAAAGCCGTCATGGAAATGGCACATCCAAAAGCCATCTTCCTCCACTGCTTACCAAGCTTCCATAACTTAGAAACTAAAGTTGGTTTAGAAGTTTATAACAAGTTTGGTTTAAACGGTTTAGAAGTCACTGAAGATGTCTTTGAAGGACCTCAATCCAAAGTCTTTGATGAAGCCGAAAATCGTATGCACACGATTAAAGCAGTGATGCTTGCGACAATGCATCCGGATTTCTAAAAATAAGTAAAAAACAGAAAAATCCCTGGCAAAACAGGGATTTTTTTGATTATTTTTCAAATATTAACTGATTTTACTTAATGTTCCAGTTGAACTATTTTCTAAGACATAAATAGCAACGTTACCTTGTCCAGAAACACTCGCATTAAGGGTTCCACTATTGACTGTGGTTTTATTTCCAGAAACTAAGTCAACATATGTTCCGCTTGGTAAATTAGAGAATGTTGAACTACCAGAAACGGTAACGCAAGCTAAAGAGTCAACACTACCGACTGTATATCTTCTAATATAAGACATACTGCCAGAGCAACCACTTGTGGTGTATTGTCCTCTTCTTAAGGCTGGGACTTTTAATCTAATCTTATTTAACATTTGGAGATGTTTACTTAAGGTGCTATTTAAAGTTTCTTGGACTTTACCAGAAGCGGTATAACTACCAAATCCAGTCGCATTTACTGTACCTTCTAAATAATCGCCAAAGTACGCTCTACCAGAATCTTTTAAGGCTAAGTTTGGTCCTTCATCAATTGTTTTTCCAGCTTGGAATTCAACTTCGGAACCATAATAGATACATGGAACACCTCTAAAGGTGAAGATTAATGACATATTCTCTTTCCACGCACTTGTGCCCATATTGTATCTCACTTTTTCAATACCGTCTGGTCCATAGTCGTGAGAGTCAACATAGGTAACATTATATGTCGCGTCGTTATAATATTGGTCATTACCTACCGCGACACCAAAAGCATCTCTTGCGTATTGGAAGTTCCAGTGCATTGGGAAGTCGATGACGGAACAGCCACTTGATTTAGAAGTATCTGGGTTATGGTATTGTAAGCCATTTCTTAACTTTGCATTGTCGCTTGTTGGTTGATTGGTATTTGCATTATCATTCCAGTTATCTAATGTGGATTTTTCATTAACTGAACGAGTTCCCCAAGCATAAGTCTTACTTTCTTTCCAAGTATAGAATGGCGCGGAGTCACAAGCTTGTCCGTGGTTCCACACTTCTCTCACTCTTGTACAGACTTCACCAAACATATGGAAATAATTATTTCCACATTTTTCTGCAATCTTATATAAACCTGGCCAAATATAGTTATTGAACGTCAAACGAGAGATGTGCTTCATCGTGTCAATTCTAAAGGCATCAACACCTAATCTGATGAAATCACCATAGGCATCAATTAAATAGTTAGCGACGGTTGGATTTTCTGTATTGAGGTCAACACAATCACCCGCCATTTGGCCTGTTTGTTCGATATATTGTTCATACGACATGTTCTTTTCATGATGGTAGATGTTATAGGCATCAGTGCTACCTTTCATCGCATCAATTCTCATGCTGTATTGATTGTTCGCTGTATCGTAACTTTCTGGTAATAATCCAGAGTTCTTATTTCGAATCATTCCATTTATCGTCGTGTTATTTTTACTATCGTAATAGAACATTGGGAATAAGTTTTCTTCGCCAAAGTTACCGGTATGGTTAAAGACGACATCGAGAATAATTTTCATATCTCTCTTGTGAGCTTCTTTAATAACATCTAAGAAAGCGACATCTTCAGATTCATAACGCGGATCGACTTCTTTAAAGTTAATCGCGTGATATCCGTGATAATCATATCCGGATGCATTCTTCACAACTGGAGTAATCCAAATCGCGGTGAAACCTAAAGCTTTAATATAATCCATCTTTTGAATTAAGCCTTTGAAATCACCTCTCCAAGCTGGGTCATCACTCTTGTTATTTCTGCCATCCCAACACTTTGTGTTGTTAGAGCTATCACCATCATAGAATCTCGTTGTAATTGTAAAGTAAATACTCTCATCTCTGAAGTCAGTACGACTTCCAGTATATGGAGAGACGATACTACCTTTGTTATAGTTTTTAACCGCTGGTAAATCATCTACTGTGGCCGCAGATTCCACTATATCGTAATTACCTTGAGGAATATCGGTTGGAGGGGTATATGGTTCACTACTTCCACCTCCGGAAGATGAACCTGGTTTAGATGTATAAATCTCACCATTTTGATACCAATAATATCCTGCATGGCTAACTGATAAGTCTGCGGTTTGACCATTTCCACCTTTACTAAAGATGAAATTAAGCGCGGTATATCCTTCAAAATCATATGTTAACCAGGTCGTATCATATGAAGCCAAATTCGTGCCCGGCCATTTACCGACTAATTCTGTGGTTTTGCCGTTATCTACAATCCAAGCGTAGACATGGGAATAATTCGCGGATTCCGCGAAAACTTTGACATAGTCAATCGCTGGTAAAGTTTCTTCTGGTTCAGTGTCACTTCCTTGACTTTGGCCACCGCTTCCACCAGAACCACCCTGACCTTCTCCAGAGCCTCCGCCTTGGCCTTCGCTAGAACCGGAACCACCCTGACCTTCGCCAGAGCCTCCACCGGAACCTCCGTCACCGTCTTGGCTTTGTCCGCCACTACCATCTCCTGAGGTGCCTCCACTTCCACCTCCACCATTGGAGCCATTGTTTGAACCTGTACTACAAGCAAAAAGGAATGCTGTGCACAGCAATAAAGGAATTAAAGATTTCTTTTTCATACTTTTATTATCTTATGAAAATAAAAAAATAAGCAACATATTAAACACGTTGCCTATTCTTTATTCATTGTTCGTTTGAATTATCTTCATTAGTTTCCCCTGATGTGGTGTCGTTATCTAATCCACCTTCAGGAGTGTTATTAATACTTGCTTCTGCGATTTCTTTTTCCTGTTGTTCTTTAATCGCTTCATCAATCATCTCTTGGACCAATGGAACTGGATGGAAGTAATGATAGATTCCTTGGAAAGAATAAATACAAGTGATGTAGAAGAAGATTAATGGAATACCGATTTGATAATATTCATATGGTCTTGGAGAAACAAAGCCAATGATATCAAAGACATAGAAATATAACGCTGCAGGGAGCATCATAATCTTATCCATCTTGCAGTTTTTCTTTTGTCTTTTTTCTGATTTCATTAACCAAATAAAATCAATGACAATCCATGTCGCACCAGCAAGGGTGACAATCTTGAAAATTAATTGCATCGTGTCAGAGATATTCATGACATGAAGCAATTCTAAAATTCCAAATGTTAAAAATACCGCGGCGATTAATAATAATTCACCGGAATATATCCATTTAATCCTTTTAATCGTTTTTTCCATATTCTATAAATCCTTAATTAATAATATATGATAAGACTATTTCTTTCTATATATTTTATATAGCATCTTTATTTTTCGATATCGCAAATGTATTATAACTTTGGTATTGCAACCAAAAGTTGCGTAAATGAAAAGCAGAATTGGTAGCGTGCAACTACATAAATTCGTTAAATTAATACCAGTATTGGAGGTCAAGTATTATGACAATCGAATTAGCAAACCGCCTCGCGGAATTGAGAAAAGAACACGGCTACTCACAAGAAGAGTTAGCGGATAAATTACAAGTCTCCCGTCAAGCTATTAGCAAATGGGAAAGAGGAGAAGCTTCTCCAGACACAGATAACCTTATTGAATTAGCCAAAATCTATAACATCTCTTTAGATGAATTAGTGGGCTTATCTTCCCCAAAACAAGATGCACCAAAAGAAGAGAAAGAAGATCATGTCGTTTTAGATGATGATGGGGTTCACGTCTATAGTGAAGATGGCGAAGAAGTTCACGTCTCTGAAAAAGGCATTAGGATCACAGATGAAGAAGGTACAAAAGATATTTCTTATCGTGAAATCGGTAAAAAACATAGAGTGGATGCTTTAGTTTCCGTTATCACAGTCTTCGGAACAGTTATTTCTTATATATTATTAGGCTCTCTTTTAGGGTTATGGGGTCAAGCATGGGTATTATTCTTATTAATCCCGTTATTACCAACTATCCCTGCGGCAATTAGAAATAGAAATCCAAATATCTTTGCTTACCCAGTCTTTATCGCTTTCCTATATTTATTACTATGCGTGTGGGTGTTTAACTTCAATTTATTCCACCCATTATGGGTCCTATTCCTCACCATCCCTATTTATTATGGTGTTGTTCATTTCTTTAGAGGCAATGAAGACAAAGACGACGACTAAATAATAGTCAAAAAATTAAGAGCGGAATCCCGCTCTTTTATTTTCGCTTAATGCTGTGTTTATCTTTGATAATCTTATTCTCTTTAATTAGTTTAGATATCAGTCTAGATAACGTCTCTCTTTGAAGATATAAACGAGAGGCTAATTCTGTGATTGATTGATAATGAATCTCATCACCTTGTGAGTGAAGGTAATAGAAGAATCTTTCTTCTGCGTTATCGAGTGATAATAACTTAATTTTGCCATTTAATTCTTTTGCCAAATCAGACTCATAATTTAGAAACGAAGTTAAAAAGTTATCGTTGTTTTTTAATAGGTAAACTAATTGATTTTTATTAATTAAAGCCAGTTTTGACGCCTTTTTTGCAATAATTGAGCCTTTATATGTTGGATCACTCGAGAAGATTAAGTTATTACCGAACATCATTCCATCGGTTAAATGGTTATAGATAATTTCCTTACCTCCGAATGAATAAGAGACAATATCTATTTCTCCTGAAGCAAGGATACCAATGTGCTCGCAAGTATCACCTTCAGAAAATAAGATTTCTCCTTTTTGAAGATATCTAGTTTCAATCTTATTTTTTTCTTCTTTTGTTAGTGTTTCTAATATATTTCCCATAGCGTGATTCAAATCACATTTTATTATATCTTATTTATATATAATATCTAGTGCAAAGAAAAAGGAGTTTCATATATATGAACAAAAAATTATTAACACTTATCCCAATTATGGTCTTAACAGCCTGCTCCGGAACCGCTTCTCATTCACTAGAATTACAAGTAGCCACTCCCGCGGGTTCACCAGCCACGGCATTTTATAAATATTTAGGTGACACTGAACATTTAGAAGTTAATGGAGACGCGAACAATGTTATTGCTTATTTAACATCCACCGATACTTCACAAAGAAAAGATGTTGTTGTTGCCCCAACTAACGCTGGAGTAGCCGCAATCAATAAAAGCGCCCCATTTAAACTCGCCGCCACTATCACTTTTGGTAATTTCTTCTTATTATCAACAGGAAAAGACAGTGATGGCACATTATCTGAAGGAGATAAGGTTATCGCTTTCCAACAAAATGGTGTCGCTGGAAAACTATTTAACTATGTTTATGGCGATAAAGGATTAGATGTCACTTATTTAACTGATGCAGCATCTATTAAAAACAAAATCTTAACTGAAGATTTAGATGCCGGTTATGTTTTACTCGCTCAACCAGTTGTTGCAGCCATCTTAGCACAAAAATCTGAATATAAGATTTACGCGAATGTGCAAAACGATTATAAAGAGAAAACAGGTGGCAAAGAAGTCACACAAGCTTCTATCTTTATTAGAAATGATGTTGATGTTAGCAAAGCTAAATCTTTCTTAAATAACATCAAAGAAGATGTCGAATCTTTATTAAAAGACCCATCATTATTAGAAAGTTCGACAAAAGATATCGAAGATCAAATTTTTACCACAAAATTAACTGGCACTAAAACATTAGTGACTAATTTATTAAAGAACAACAATCAAATCGGTTTAGGATTCAAATATGCTTATGAAAACAAAGAATCCATCGATGCATTTATTGGAACATTAGGATTACCAGCTACGAATGAAGAAATTTATTTCCGCGTTAACTAGTCATACATCAATGTACATATATGGCATATTCTTTGTCTTTGTACTTTGGTATTTAATATCGCTTTCTCAAGGTTATGGAAATCTTGTTTTTCCTAATCCTTTTGAAACATTTAAAGAAACCGGAACATTGTTATCATCCAGTTATATATATCAATGTATTGGTTGGACGTTATTAAGAACATTTATTGGTTTTTGTATCGCTTTATTAATGGCAATTATCCTTGGAACATTCGCGGGTTCTTTTGAAAGAGTTAGAACATTTCTTAAACCATTAGTTATCGTTTTAAAGAGTGCTCCTACAGCAGCGTTTGTCTTCCTATTTTTAATTCTATCCGGAAGTAGATACGCGCCTATTTATATTGTTATTATATTAGCCTTCCCAATCATTTATGACTCAGTTGTCGGTGGGTTAACATCTATCAGCGATGAAATTAAAGATTCTTTAAAGGTCGATTCCCATTCATTTTGGAAAAGTTTCATAATTGTTAGATTTCCATTATCAATGAGGTTTATCGTTGTAGGCCTTGCTAGTAGCTTTGCTTTATCGTTTAAAACATGTGTTATGGCGGAGATTATCGCTGGCGATACCAACTATGGTTTAGGCTCCGCAATTACCGCTTATCGCAATTCAGATCCAACGAATTTAACACCAATATTCGCTATCACATTAATCGCAATTGTGATTATCTTAATTGTCGATTTGATATCACATATAATAAAAAGAAAAGTGGCAATTGAATGAAAAAATACGGGCAAATCGCCCGTATTTTTCATAAACAATTAGAAAAGTTACTATTCAGCAGGAGTAGCTTCAACTGGTTGTTCATCAGCAGAAGTTGCTGCAGCAAGACGCGCTGCTCTTCTTTGTTGTTTTTCGACTTCTCTATCGGCTTTTTTAGCGGTAACTAATAAAACGATGATAGCAAGAACAACACCGGTAGGAAGAAGGATTAATCCCGCTTCATAAAATGATAAGCTCATTGTTTTTGCGTAATCCGCACTGGCTTTGACTAAACCAGCATCGCTTGGTAAATTTCTCGCGATGACGCCTAAAACGATGAAGGTTAATCCCCAAAGGGCTAATAAGCCGGTTAAGGAATACCAGATGATTTCTAAAATGGATACTTTTCTATTTGTCTTTTTCATTTTAACTATTCTCCTTAGTTAGGTTTCTTTTCTTCTCTTTGTTTGTTTTGGAATTCAATAGCTTCTTGAAGAGCTTTTTGGAATTTCTCTCTCCAGAGTGGTTCGTATTTACCCACTAAAGCATTGAGTTTACCGTTAAGATCATCGAAGATGTCTTTGAATGATTTGTTGTCTCTTCTTTCTCTACGACCTTCGGTCATTTCGATAACTGCGAGAGCTTCATCGAGAACATCCATGATTTCATTGTCTTTGCAATGATGATGTTGATGGCAGAATCTCATCATTCTGGATAATTTAGAGATTTCTTCGTTAACAATGAAGTTGCTTTGTGGTGTTGGAGCGCCTTTAGACTCATTCATCACTTTTTGGAATTCGCTAAATGATTTTTGGAATTCTCTCATCGCTAACATAAAGAAGACTGGACGGAATAATCTATCATCCGCTTCGAGTAAGTCAGTGACAATCGCTTCTGCTTCATGGTTTTGATTGGCAAAGCCAACATAGCCATAAAGAATGTCTCTGATGGATTCTTGTAAACCGCAGACATAATCGAATAATAAGATGTGTTGACTATGGTCAACTCTCACTTTACCATCTGCGAGTTTGAGAATTGTTGAGTCATCACCATAAACTGTTTCAACAAATTCTTCTAATCTTTCTTTGATTTTCTTGGCTTCTTCAGATTTTTCAACGTTATCTCTGAAGAAATTACCTAATGGAGTTTCTGGTTGAATGCCGCTTGTTAAAACTCTTTTTCTTTCGTTATATGCTTGTTCGCCGTGTTCGCGATCAATCGCATATTCCATGCTATCTCTTAAGTTTAATAAGTAGTGATAGATGCCAAAGATGAAATTGCTAATTTGATTCATAATTATTTTTCCTCCTTCGGTAGTAGATATTTTTCTAATTTATAAACACGCCCTACCGTATGAGTGGCGTACTTACGTACTATTTTACTCGCATGTTTCATACAAAAACTATTGTTTTTAAAATTATTGAACATTGAGATGTCATTTCCGGAGTCACCAATGACATAAATATCATCTTTATTTAATCCTAAATAATCAGCGTAATAAGTGATACTTTCACCTTTGGTGCAGCCCTTTGGTGTAACTTCATTAACAATTGTCGTCCAAGAGAATTCAACATTTGGATATTGTTCTCTAAAGGCCTTATTCATCTCTTTTGCGAAGTTATTTTTCTTCTTACCAAATCCGAAGAAGATCATCATCTTATAGATTTGACCATCTTTGACTTCTAAGTTGAAGTCTTTGTTTGATAAGTGATATGGTTCACGATATTTGAATTGGAACCACCAATAGATTTTGTAGAAGAAGATGAGGAATTTAGTCGATCCACGATGTGAATCTCTAATCGCACATGGATATTTATCAGTAGTCATTAGAATAGCGATTGGTCGAGCGGTTCTATTAACTTTGTTAATGACATCTTCAGCGACATGATTAGGGACGGTAACGTTTCTAATTAATTTACCATTCGCTCTAATTTGTGCGCCTGTGCAACTAATTAAGTCAAAAGGACGGCCAATTTCTTCTTCTAAACGATCACAAAAAGCCGCACTTCTAGAAGTGACTAATACTAGTTTATTTCCAGCATCAATCCACTTTCTTAAGAACTTAATGTTCTTTTTCGAAATGCATCTCCCTGCTTGACGAGGGTAGAAGAGTGTACCATCTAAGTCTGTTGCGAGTACTTTATTCATATCCGTGCGTATATTATACCCATAAATACGCGCATAATGTAAAGAGAAAAAAGAAAAGGCGAGACGTGCTCGCCCTTAGTTAGTTTTATTTAACCAATTATTTAATTGGGTTCTCCGCTTGGATAATTCCATATCCGCCATCTCTACGAATGTAGACGACAGAGATAAGATCATCCTCTTTATCTAAGTATAAGAAGAAGTCATGACCTAAAGCTTCCATTCTGGTGATGGCTTCATCAATTGTCATTGGTTGTAAATAGTAGGATTTCGCACGAACGATGACATCTTGTTCTTCTTTTTCTTCTGGTTCGACATCCATGAAGAACGCTTCACCTAAAGATGTTTTGCCATTGCTTCTGTCCATTCTTGTTTTGACTTTTCTCATTTGGCCTTCGAGTTTGTCAATGGCTAAGTCTAATGCTGCATAGAGGTCTTTGTGTTCAACTTCAGCACGAAGTGGGAAATTTTGTAAGAAGATTGTGATTTCAATCTTCGCAGTTTCTCCATGAGATGAAACGACAACACGACATTCGATGTCTTCATCTTTGAAGTATCTTTCCATGCGTGCGAGTTTCTTTTGCACGGCAGAAGAAATGCCTTCCGTGACAGTGATGTTTTTGCCAATAATTTGATATTTCATATGTAATAGCCTCCTTCCAAATTATTGAGTAGAAGTCTTGCTCACTTTTATTATATCCCCTTACTATTTACATTTACATTATTTTTAATAATAGATATTGAGAAATCAAAAGAAAAAGAGGCAAAGCCTCTTATCTTATTTTAGTAACTGTCTAATTTCTTCGACCTTGTCTAATTTCTCCCAAGGAAGATTTAAGTCTGGTCTACCGAAATGTCCGTAGTTAGTTAAATCTTGATATCTAAATGTCGGATCAGTTAATGAGAAGTTTTTAATAATCATACCTGGACGGCAGTCAAACACTTGTTTAATTACTTTTAAGATTTCATCATCAGAATATTTCGCGGTTTTATAAGTTTTAATACCAATTGAAATAGGACGAGGAACACCAATCGCGTATGATAATTGAACTTGTAGTCTATCCGCGACTCCCGCGGCGACAAGATTCTTTGCGATATATCTCGCCATATAGGCACCGCTTCTATCAACCTTAGTTGGATCTTTTCCAGAGAACGCTCCTCCACCATGTTCACAAGAACCACCATAAGTATCAACGATAATCTTTCTACCTGTTAATCCTGTGTCACCTTCTGGTCCACCGATAACAAATCTACCAGTTGGATTAATTAAATAGTTGAAGTCATCGTTTAAGCCAAATGATTTTGTCACTTTGACCATGATTTTATCATGAATATATCTTTTGAATTCTTCTTCATCTATATCTTCATCGTGTTGCACGGACATTAAGATTGTATCGATACGGATATTGTCTCTATCAGTGTAATCAATTGTCACTTGAGACTTCATATCAGGACGAGCTCCTAAGAACTTTCCTTCTTTTCTTAAGCGACTTGCTTCTCTTACTAGCTTATGAGCAATGGAGATTGGTAAAGGCATATATCCTTCGGTTTCATTAGTCGCATAACCAAACATAATTCCTTGGTCACCCGCTCCGACTTCTTCTGGCTTAATTTGGCTAACTCCACGATTGATATCTTGGCTTTGTTCTTTAACCTTAATATCGATTTTGACAGAGTGGTAATCAGTTCCTAATTCTTCTCTATCATAACCGATTCTTTTTAATACATCTTTGGCAATTTCGCTGTAATTCGGCACTTTTTTGCAAGATATTTCTCCACCAATGAGAATGTAATTACCTGTTGCAAAGGTCTCACATGCCACGTGTGCATTTTTATCCTCTTTTAAACATGCATCTAATATCGCATCACTGATTTGGTCACACACTTTATCTGGGTGGCCTTCACTTACTGATTCGGATGTAAATAAGATCTTTTCCATCGTCAGTTCCTCCTATAAAAAACGCCTTCCCATAAGATTGGAAAGGCATTAATTTTTTATCCTTTACTCATCGTTCGCGGTTATGGGACCACGCTTGAGAAGAGCACTTACTCATTACTGAGAGTTGCTAGTGTGTTCTTTCATCTCTACTACACACTTCTTGATAAGCACGATTATTCTAAAAGTTAATGTTAATTATTTCAAGGCTTCTTTTAATCCGTTTGCTAATTCCGCTGGACAAGAGGTTTCACCAGTTCTTGATCCACGACATTTAATCCCTTCTAAAATAGGAATAATATCATCAATCTTTCTACCCACTAATAAGGCAGCGACACCTTGAGTGTTACCTTGGCAACCACCAACAAATGTCACATGGGTGATAACACCATTATCGTGTTCGACTTCAATACCTCTAGAGCAAACGTTTTTTGGTGTGATTTTGATTGTTTCCATTATTTCACCAACTTACCATAAACTGTGCCAGAAGCGGCAGCGGCGTTGGATTCATCGGTATCAATGTGGCACGCTAATGCGAAATCATCTCTGACTCTCACGACAACATCACCGAAGATTAAGCTACGGCCATTTGTGTTAACTTCTAATTTAACGATTTCGCCATTTTGGACACCAAATTCTTCAGCATCTGCTGGTGTCATATGAATATGACGCTTGGCAACGATAACGCCTTCACTGATTTCAACTTCACCGGCAGGACCAACTAATTTGCAGCCTGGGGAACCAGCGACATCACCGGATTCTCTCACAGGAGCGTTGACGCCTAATGTTCTACAATCTGTCATTGATAATTCAACTTGGTTAGCTTTTCTGACTGGGCCTAAGATTGAAATGCCTTTAATTCTGGTTTCCACTTTTTCACCGGTGGCTTTATTTAATTTGTAACCAACTAAATCAATTCTTTGATTTGAAACATATTGACCAGGTTGGCTTAAATAGGCTCTGACTGTTAATTCAGCACCTTTGCCGAATAATAATTCTAATGTTTCTTGTGTGACGTGAACGTGTCTTGCACTTGTTTCCACTAAGATTTCTTTCATTTTGTATTTACCTCTTTGTTGACGATTTTCATTTTATCAAATGAATAGATAAATGTCATAAAAATCTTTTTTTTATTGAAAAAATTAATAAAAAACCATTAAATATTAGCAGGAGATAATATGACCGAGATTGATGCCAAAAAATTAATCCTTGATGCCGTCACCAATAAAAAGACCGCATTACTAAAGGAATTGTTTGAGACAATTCCAACCATCGATATCGCCGAGGCTCTCGAAGATATCGAAGACGTCACAGTGTTGATGTATGTTTTTCGTGTTATCTCTAGCGACTATACCGGCGACTTATTCGCTGAATTATCAAGTGAACAACAAGAGAAGATTATTACTAGCTTCTCCGATAAAGAATTAATTAAGTTATTAGAAAACTCCTTCGCTGACGATATCGTCGACTCCATGGAAGACTTACCTGCTAACTTAGTTAACCGTATTTTAAGAGTCGCTCCTAAAGATTTAAGAAAAGATATTAACCAATTATTAAATTACCAAGATAATACCGCTGGTAGTTTGATGACCACAGAGTTCATCGAAATGAGAGATACCACTACTGTGGAAGAAGCAATTGCCACAATTAGAGATATCGGTAAAGATGCGGAAACTATTTATACCATCTTTGTTAAAGATGCGAGAAGAACTTTAGTCGGTACAGTAGACTTAGATGATTTAATCTTCGCCCAAAAAGACGAAGTTTTGAGAGATATCATGAACCGTGACTTTGTCACATGTAATGTTAACGATGACCAAGAAGAAGTTGCTAACTCATTCAAACGTTATGACTTAAACGCGATGGCGGTCGTTAATAATGAGAACAAAATCATCGGTATCATCACCATCGACGATGTAGTCGATGTCATCGAACAAGAAGCGACAGAAGATATCGCTGCATTAAGCCACGTTGCTCCATTAGAAGAATCATACTTAGACACTCCTGTTTGGAAAATGGTCAAAAAATGTATTCCTTGGATCATTGTCTTAATTATCTTAGGTACATTCACCACAATGGTCTTGGACAGAATTGAAAAAGCGACAGTCTTCACCATCGCTCCCGTTTTAATCGCGTTCGTTCCAACATTAATGGATACAGGTGGCAATTCTGGTGGCCAAACAATCGCTTTGATGATCAGAGGTTTATCCACAAAAGAATTCGAACCAAAAGATTTCTTTAAAGTTATAAGAAAAGAACTGATATCCGCGTTAATTATTGCTTTAGTCGTATCTGCATTTGCATTCCTATGGTTTACCATAGAACAATATACAGGTATCGTCACTAATGACGCTTTGAAATTACCTGATGGATCATTCCCAACGTTTTGGAACGGGCAGTGCTGGACCGCAGAATTCTTTGGTAATGCCTTAAGAGTTTCTGGCACAGTCGCTTTAGCGTTATTCACCGGTTCATTCTTATCTAAGATTGTCGCGGTTTGTTTACCAATCGGTGTTGCAGCCTTAAAGAAAGACCCTGCAGTTATCGCTCAACCATTATTAACCACCATCGTTGATGTGGTGAGTTTAATTGCCTATCTCGGCATTGCTGTTTTAGCATTCCAAGTTCTCTGATAACTTTGTTATTGTTTTTTCTTATTAATTTAATATAAAATAATCAAGCGTGTTGCGCGAGTGGCGGAACTGGTAGACGCGTACGTTTGAGGGGCGTATGGTATTCCCGTGTGAGTTCGATTCTCATCTCGCGCACCAAAAAGAATATTTAGATCGATGTGGAAAGCATCGGTCTTTTTTTGTCATAATAATTGCGTATGTTTTATAGTGAACTAGTTAAAAAAGCAGCGAATATCAGTTTCGACGCTCATAAAGATGATAAAGATAAAGGTGGTTACCCTTACTTTATGCATCCCTTCACTTTAGCGGTTCAATTTGATGATGAAGTCACAGTGTGTGTCGCTTTACTTCACGATGTTGTGGAAGATCATGGAGATAAATATCCAATGGAATATTTAGCCACGATATTTCCAAATGAAGTTATTGAAGCTTTAAAACTATTAACTCATGACGAAAGTATTGACTATATTACTTATGTTAAAAGGATTAAAACTAACCCTATTGCCACAAGAGTCAAACTCGCAGATCTAAAACATAATACTGACTTAAGAAGAAACGGCAATATTAAGCCTCGTAAATACGATATCTACCTCAAAGCTATTGAGATTTTAGAAGAGAAATAATAAAACAAGATTTCTCTTTTTTATTTTTTAATAATGCATTTTACTTTGTTTTATATATAATATAACCAAAGGAGAAATTACAGATGAAAAAATATTTAAAGTATGCCGGTATTTGTTCATTAGTTTTAGCCGCTATTGGTTTTATTTTAATGTTAGCGACAAACGCTATTGTTGTAGGTAGTGGTAATGTTCAAGTCGTCTACTCTGGCGCCAGTGTTATTTTTGGTAAACCAAACGGTGGACTTCTCGATCCAGGTTACAACCCATCCCCATTAGCTTTAATCGCTTGGATTTTAGCTTTAGCCGCCATGATCATCCTCTTATTAGGTATCATCATGCCATTATTAAAAGTTAAAGCCTTCACAAAATTTGCTGGCCTTTTAAATCTCATCGCTGTCGGTTGCTTAGTCGTTGCTGGCATCTTCATGTTCATTGTTCTTCCAACTTTCTATGGTGCCAATGATTCTGATGTTCCAAGTAGCGCAGTTATCGGTGCAGGCTGGATCATCGGTGCAATTATTTACATCGTCGCCGGTGGTATTGCTGTTCTTCCAGCAATCATGGACTTCGTTTCCAAAAAGTAATTGAAGTTTTTAATCAAATTAGGGTGTCGCAAGACATCCTTTTTTGTTTATAATATTTGGGTATGGAAGAAAAGAAAATGACCCCAAAAGAAATGGTCGAAAGAGCTGAGTTCCTCCTCTATAAATCAGGCAAAGCTTGGGAAAACAGGAATGAGATTTTTACTTTACTTTTTGAAGCTTTTAAGCAAAAAAACGGCAGAGCTGCAGCGATTTTGGGCCAAGTTCACGAAGAAGAAGAGATTACTGAAAGAGACGATGAAGTCGCTCTAAGATACTATCAAGAAGCCGCAAAATTAGGTGATGGAATTGGCTTAAGAGAGATGGCGTTCCACTACTACAATAAGCCAGAACTTTATACCGAATATATGAGAAAGGCCGCACTCGCTGGAGATGCGATGGGCATGTGTGCTTACGCTGAAGCAATTATCGATCACTTCCCAACTGAAGGCATCAAATGGCTAAAGAAAGCATCGAGAAAACAATATTATCAAGCTAATCATTTTCTCGCAGAAGCCTATTTACATGGTTACCACTATGTCAAGCAAGACTGGCAACTAGCGAGAAAATATATCATGAAAAACGCCAAGGTAAAATTCTATTACAGTATCGTTCTCATTGGTAACTTCTATGACTTTGGTTATGGCATGAGAAAGAATCATAAAAAGGCGAGAGAATGGTATCAATACGCGATTGATGAATTATTCGAAGATGACGCAAAGGGGTATTTAGGTAGGCATTATATCTATGGATTAGGTGGAATAAAAAAAGACTACAAGAAAGGTTTTGAACTATTATCCACGATTGAAAATGGCTTCAGAGTTCCAAAAACTTTATATTACGAATTAGCGAGATGCTATGAGCTAGGTTTAGGGACTGAAATCAATCTAGAAAAAGCCAAAGAATTATACTTTAAAGCGGGTATTGAAAAATAAGTTGTATTTCTTTATTTACTGAAAGAAATATTTCTAATAGAATATGTAATTAAAGGAGAACCAAATGAAAAAATTATCTAGTGTGTTCTACATGTTATTCGGATTTGGCTTCGCAGTCTTAGCCGTAATGATGATGTTCGTGCCAATGGCTAGTTTATCAAATGGAAGTATTCTTTCCGCAGCTCAAATGTTCTGGGGCAAAGGTGTCTATGGTGGCGCTTGGCCAGCATTCGTCGGATATATGCTTATCTTAGCAGGCGGATTAACGATGGGCATTATGGCTTTACCATTCATCCAACCATCAACCAAAACCGAGAAAATCGTATTGATTTCTGCAGGTGCCACAATTCTTGCTGGCATGGCATTGGTGGGATTAATCTTCGTTGAATATAGTGCAAATAATGGATATTACAAAACACTCGATTATTTCCACGCCGGATACTATCTAACATTAGCCTTCTCCGCTATCGCAGTTGCAGCAGATGTAATTGCCTTAGTTCTAGATTGGTAAAACAGAACCAATATTAAAAAGAGACTTTGTCTCTTTTTTTCTTTTGCTTTTCCACTATTGCTCTTGCTATAAAATAAATTTTATTTTAAATTTGAAATATGGATATTACATATTTTAGACATTTAAGCGATTCTCGTTATTGTTTTTCTATTGATACCACTCATACTTTGATTCGGCTCGCGGTTAGTAAACTCTGCCCAATCGATAAAGTGGAAATCATTTATGGAGATCCAATTACTTTTTCTCGTCACCATCAATCATTAAAGATGGAGATTAAATACGAGGATCAAGGCTATATCTATTACGAAGCCATCATCAATCTTTATCCGATGCGATTAATGTATATCTTTAAAATTATCAAAGATAAAAAAGAATACTTCCTTTGTGAAACAAATATCTATCCAGGATTTAATTATGACCTCTCCTTCTTAAGTGCGTATCAATATGTTGGGGAGAATTATAATGACTTTGCTTTAGAAAAGCCTTCTTGGAAGGGAAGAGTCTTTTATCAAATATTCCCAGAGAGATTTAATTATCGAAAAGATAAATTAGATAAAACATATGTGAACACGAAATGGGATGTTCCAAATATCCATCACGGAAGTAATGTCTTCCTAGGTGGGGACTTATATGGAATTATTGATAAGTTAGATTATCTATCCGTTTTAGGAATCACCGCGATATATCTCACCCCTATTCACACCTCAATGAGTAATCATAAATATGATGTTTTAGATTATTACGATGTCGATCCACATTTCGGTGGGAAAGAAGCTTTTAAAGAATTAATCGAAAAAGCCCATAAAAAGGGGATGAAAGTGATGATGGATTTAGTGTTCAATCACTGCAGTAATTATCATCCAATTTTTATGGATGTTAGACAAAAAGGAAAAGAGTCAAAATACTATAATTGGTTCTTTATTAATGGAGATAGACCAGTTGAATGGCCACTTAATTATCTTTGCTTTTCACACGCGAAAAATATGCCTAAATTCAACACAAATAACCCAGAAGTGCAGGATTATTTGATAAATATCGCTGAATTTTGGATGAAAGAATATCATGTTGATGGATACAGATTAGATGTTAGTGAAGGTGTCTCTCACGATTTCTGGATTAGGTTCAAATTAGCCTTAAGAAAGATCGATCCTGAAGTATTAGTGATTGGTGAAAACTGGCTTAATAGCGAGTCCTATCTCGGTAATCATCAATTTGATGGAGTAATGAACTATCCATTCTTATCTGCGGTATCCGGATATCTTTTAAAACACGCGGATGCGCATGAGACATCTTTATATCTCCAACAATTATTAATGCGATATAAAGACGGCCATAATAGAATGATGCTCAACATTTTAGCGAGCCATGACATCCAAAGATTAATCAATTTAGTTCATAGCAAAGACTTATGTCTACTCGGCTACGCCATTATGGTTTTCTATCTTGGATATCCAATGATATATTACGGGGAAGAAATCTTCATGGATGGAGGCAATGACCCTGATAACCGTAAAGGTATGAGATGGGATAGCAAAGACTTTAACGATTATCTCCACGAAACATTTAAAGCGTTATTACATTTAAGAAGTGAAGAGCCACTCGCAACAGGTGAGATATCATTCTCTACTAAAAACGATTTATTAGTTATCACTAGATATAACGAAAAACAAATAGTTAAACTCTACTGCAATTTATCCAATAAAAAAGTCAAACTAAAAGGCGAAGCGATTATCCATAATAAGTTTAGTAATAACACACTATCGCCTGACGGATTCGCGGTAATCAAAGAGAAATAAAAAAGGAAGCACTTGCTTCCTTTTGTTTTTAGTAATTTTCTGGGTGGAATGTTTTAAGAATCTTATTTAAGCCAGACATAATCTTTTTAATTGAGCCTTCTTCAAATGGATTCTTAATATGATTCTTTTCTAATAATTCAACGAATGGATATTTACCACCACATTTACAAAGTTTGAAATATTTCTTCCAAGCTTTATCGTGATTCTTTTGATCTTCAATTAAGAATTGGAACGCACACACTTGCGCGAGTGTGTAATCAATGTAATAGAATGGAACACCAAAGATGTGAGATTGTCTCATCCAGATTCTACCTGCATTCAATGTTGGGCATTCATCAAATTTCTTATGAGGTGTGTATTTAACCTCTAATTCTTTCCAGTGAGCGCATCTTTCTTCGTGTGTTACTAAGT
>JAZQVN010000038.1:0-12573 GCA_045631885.1 Bacilli bacterium | reverse complement strand
TGATAAAAATATGATGTATAAGCGGAATATCTTAATAATGGGGAAGAACTATTAATGAGAACATAAAATGAAACCTGATTTGCATCATCTTCTCTCATGACTCCTTTGGTATGGGCTAATTCGTGACCCATCACAAATGGTAAAGAAGCACTTGGTATCATCGTGTTCACATTAGCTTCTCCTAAAGGAGCGAATGTCACACCAGTGATTTGAAGTTCACGATAAATGAATGAAGATATCATTTTCTTTGGATGAGTTGTTTCCGCGTAGAAGTAATCATCTTCAAGAACTGTATACGCATCTTCCACTAACGAACCGATTTCTTCAAAAGACATATTTGTTTTAACATCACCGTTTTCATCAAACTCTAATTGACTAATACAGTTATTTAAATCTTTCGCGAAATAATTATATATCTCAACAAATTCTGTTTTGCTCACTTGTGTGGTGTAATAAGGTAGAGGTAATTCTTTACGGTTATAAGCGAATTCACAGCTCATTGAATAGAAATCGACACCAATCAAAACAATCATCACGATACCTAATAATCTACTGACCGCTTTTAAAGGTCTTAATGTCACAAAATAGATAATGATTCTAATTAGTAAGGTAATTGTGATAATGATGAGAATTAAGAACACCACTTCAGTCAAAGAGAACGGAATGTTTTTAGTAACATTACTGATAAAGGAGAAATAAGAATGAGAAAATCCTCTCGTCCAAGTTTCTGCGATATCTTGATTCTTTTTTAAAACATTTAAAAGAATGAGAAAACCAACGAGTAAAGCAATAAGGATAAGTTCAACTAATATTCCTTTAAATCTCTGTTTAGGTGTCATATAAATAATTATAAATTATTTCTTCTACATAAGCAAAAGAAAGAAAAAAGGGCAAAGCCCTTTTATCTAAAAATCAACTCGTTCTAATTCTTTTGATGAAATTCTATAAACGAGATAATGGAGTGCTACGTAAACCACTAATCCTCCACCTAAGAAAGCAAATTGAATACCGATTCCACTATTACAGAACAAATCCATATATGCAGGAATGGCTAATGGTAAGGCTAATGTAGTGACACCAATATAGATGATAAAACCAATAATGGTAAATAATGTCGACATAACGATAGATTTGCCGTGTTTGTAATAAATTGGGAAGAAGATTATATCTGCAAGAGCTAAACCCACTAAAGCGAAGGCGATCAATGAAACAAAGCCATCTAAACTTAAACCAACATTAACATCAGAATTTTGTCCTTGTGCTTGATTGGCCGCGGTATCAACGGCAGATCTAATTAAATTAGCAAGTGGCCATAACGCACACATCATGCCAATGAAAATCAAATGCATAATGATAACTGTGAATATTCTCGCTAAAACAATGTCCTTTTTACGGACTGGTAATAAGGTCGAGAAAAGTAAATCATTACTTTGTTGTCCCTTGTTTGCTCCTAAGAACAAAATAGGATAACTAGATAAGACATAAATGAATCCTATTCCTAATGGATAAGAAGGAATTAACATCATAAAAGGAAAAGTGAATAAGAATACATAGCAGATTGGATGCATCGCTAACTTGAATTCTTTATAAAGCAAGGCTTTCATTATTCTCTCTCCTTTCTAAATAGATCATGATTTGTTCTAAATCTGGTTCTCTCACATCAATATTATTTTCAATGAATTTGTCTTTCTTATTCATCGGGATTAATCCTTCGATATAATCGTCTAATTCTTTATAAGCAATATAATCACTTAAAAGAGATTTGTTCTTAGTTTTGTCTTTGACAAACATATAAGAATTGACAAATCCTTTCTTATCTCCAGTATAGATAATAGAGCCATCATGGATATATGTGATATTGCTCGCACATTTATCTAAATCACTAGTGATATGCGTAGAGAAAAGAATCGCTCTATCTTTATTCTTTACTATTTCTCTAAAGATATCTAATATCTCATCTCTTGATACTGGATCAAGTCCAGAAGTTGGTTCATCTAAAATCAATAATTCAGCTTGATGGCTTAACGCGATTGCCACGGAATATTTCACTTTCATACCAGAAGATAATTCTTCTAACTTCTTATCTAAATTAAGGTTAAATAATTTACAGACTTGGAAGAACTTTTCTTCGCTGAAATTCTTATAAAATCTCTTCGTGACATTCATTAGCTGTCTAATTGTTTTATTTGGATAATAATTTAATTCACTAAGAGCAAAACCAATTCTCTGTTTGTTCTCTAATTCATTCTCGGTCATATCTTTACCAAAAGCAGAGATCTTCCCACTTTCATAATGAATCATGTTCATAATGCTCTTAAGTGTCGTGGTTTTACCCGCACCATTACGACCAATAAAGCCCATAATTTGTCCAGGCTCAACAGCAAAAGAGACATCTTTTAAAGAGAAAGTTGGATATTTCTTATTGAGTTTTTCAATATTCAATATTTCATTCATTTGATCTTTTCCCCCATAACTGGATAGAAAGCATCCACTTTGCTATATCAAATATATATTAAACACTTTTATTGTTATTAACAATATAAAAAGGGGTTCTACTATTAAGGATTTGATTTATCTTTTTTGATTTTTTGGCTATATTTAAGATATGGCAATCAAAAGAGATGGCGTATTTAAGAAAATGGATGAAGGCAGCATCAGAAAAGATGACCCAGATTTCAGAGATGCATTAAACGAAATAATTCGTTCTCACGATTTATCTTTGAAAGTAAGTGCAAAAAGACCCACTGATGAAGACTATGATGACTTATTAGAAGAGCTATTTGGGGAAAGATTTATAAATCTCTCTATTGTCTCTCCTTTTTATTGTGATAATGGATGCCGTATTACCTTTGGTAAAAATGTCACAATCAATAAAGGATGCACGATATTTTCCGCAGGTGGAGTCACTATTGAAGATGAAGTTTTAATTGGCCCAGATGTCAGAATCCTCACAGTTAATCACGATTTAAAAGATCGCCAAAACTTATATCACTTCAAACCGATTATCATTAAAAGAAACGCCTGGATATGCGCTGCATCAGTGATATGTCCTGGTGTCACCATTGGTGAAAACGCAGTTGTCGCCGCAGGATCAGTGGTCACAAAAGATGTCCCTGATAACGCGATTGTCGGTGGTAATCCCGCTAAGATAATCAAAAATGTTGAATAAAAAAACACGGGCAACCGTGTTTTACTTTATTCTTGTTCTTCAGCCTCTTGATACATCGCGTAATGGATCTTACGACTGGCTTTTGTTTTATATAAAGCGATATCCGCTTTTTTGAATAGTTCAGAATAGTTCTTTTCTTTTCCTCGATAGATAGCAGCGCCGATACTGATATAGAATTTCATATCATCGGTTGGAAGCTTAATTAATTTACTTGTTTCATCAATAATCTCATAAGAGATTTGTTCAGCGTATTTTTCATCATCGATATCTTTAAAGAAGATAATAAATTCATCTCCACCAAAACGTCCCACTATTTCTTTATAAATGAGCTTTTGCCTTAAGTATTGGCCAAGTTCACGTAAAACATCATCACCCACATCATGACCATATGTATCATTAACGGATTTGAAATAATCAACATCTAGGACAAGGAGTAAGCCTTTTCCATTAGGGTTATTGGTGAAGAATTTATTAATCTTTCTTGTTAACGCAGCTTTATTAATTAAACCAGTTAATTCATCTGTGTCTTTTTGCTTATTAATTTGTCTAATTAAGACGAACTCTTTAATTCTTATCGAGTTAACAATAACGTGAATTAAGATACCGACAAGTGTAAAGATGATCGTATTCATCAAATCAGCTTTCCAAGTATCGTAATCTTTTACAAAATACATCCAAACAAGGAACACTGTGGAAGCTGCAACTAACTCTAAAGCCATAAAATATGGCTTATCAATCATAAATAACGGAGTGATAAGTAAGAAGGCGATAAATGTAATCGCTGGTGTGCTTGGTTTATTTTGGGTAATAAAACAACCAAACAAGAACAAAACTGATATTGATAAGTAAATTAATAATTGAGCGAGTATTGACTCTTTCTTTAAAACAAAGAGGAACAAAACAGTCATAATCACTGAATAAATTAACGCACCTAGATAGAAATATAAGTTATCTCTTGCTAAATCACTGAAAGAAGCGAATATGAGAAGAAGAGCGAAAGCGAGATCCATAACAATATGGAGAATTCGCCAAATCTGAAAATTAGAAGCATAAGCATCTTTTTTCACCGCTTTGAATTCTTCTTTTTCAATGCCGCAGTAGCAGACATAATTTCTGATTTTTCCAATTGCTTTACTCATCTTCAAATGCCTAATTGCTATTAATATAACATAATGTTTATTTCTTATCTATAAAAGGTAAGAAAAACACGGCACTGCCGTGTATTTTATGTAGGTTGTCTCCGTTTACCCATTTTGATACAATTGCACTCAATAGACCAATTTTGATACATATATGTTCACCCATCATCTTTTTATAGGTGATATTGTTAACTTCTCTTAATTTATCAAATCAAAAAATAATTAGATGTATTCTTTATAAATTAATGTTACAAAAATTGTTTAATTAACAAAGATGATATATTTCAAAATATAAAAAAGAAGACAACTCATGAAGAATTGTCTCGCTTTTTATAGTTATGATATTTGTCTAATTGGATTTATTTAATCTTTTTAACTTCGCCACCTAATAGAACAATCATTTTGACAGCCTGTAAGGAATAATCATCTAAATCGACGATGAGCTTTTTGTTTAGTGTACCTCTGGCTAATACTTTGACATAACCGGTTTTAGAAGGAACTAAGCCTTTTTTAATCAAGCTATCTAAAGTTACTTCTTCACCGTTTTTGTAGTTTTCAGAAAGGACATCGATATTAATGATTTCTTTTTTGCCTTCTCTATGTTTAAAAACTGTATGAATTTCAATAGCTGCTTCTGCGTTTTCATCAGACATTAATTTATCAGCTTTTTCAACAGTAACAGATTCAATTGGAGCTATTTCTTTTGCTTCCACTTTAGTTTTAACTTCTTTAATTAAACCTTTATTTAATAAAGCTTTTGTGGATTCAAATGGAATAGAGAAATCTTCATTACTATCTTTACCTTTTTCAACGAGGAATTTAGACATAACAGCATCAATTAACTCTTTAGCGTATTCGCATCTTCTATCATTTTTAATGCGGTATAAGCATGGAACATCTTCGTATTTTTTAGATTCTACTTTCTCAACCTTATATTTGCTATCAACGTATTCATCAGCGTTTAAAGCATAATACAAGCATAAAGTCTTTCCTCTAATGGCAAATTTGATAACTTGATTTCTACCAACATTGATTGAATCAAAATGCCATGACACTCTACTATTAGCTTTCTTAAATGAAAGAGCGTAGTTTTTTAATACGTTATAGTAGTTTTTAACTTTATCATCACTTTGAGATAATTTCGCAGTAAAGGATTTGATATATCTAATTTCGAAGATATTACCTTTACTATCTTTTGTAGTAACAATTTCATCCCCATCGGAGTTAACTTTAGTTTCTAAGATAACTGGTTCCTCAGGCTTATTAACTTGAACTTTTAATTCTTTAATAAGACCGCGTTTGATAAGAGGAGCATTTTCTTCATAAGGAAGATTGGAATAATTTTCATGTTGCTCTTCACCTTTTTCTAAGCCAAGTCTATCCATGATGACTTTAATTAATTCTTTTGCATATTCGCATCTTCTATCGTTTTTAATACGATATAAGCATGGGACATCTATAAATTTCTTAGATTCGACTTTCTCTACTTTGTATTTACTATCAGCGTAATCATCAGCGTTCAATGAAAGATAAACACATAATGTCTTGCCTCTAATTGCAAATTTTAAGACTTGGTTTCTACCAACATTAACTGAATCAAAGTGCCATGAAATTCTGCTATTGGCTTTTTTATATGAAAGGGCTTCGTTTTTGAGTTCTTCATAATATTTTTTAGTTTCTTCTGGAGATTGAATGAGTTTAGCAGTGAAGGATTTAACAAATCTGATTTGAAAGATATTGCCTTTTTCATCTTTAACAGTTACCACTTCTTCTTCATCTTCGTTATTTTCTTCAACTGGTTGAATAGTTTCTTGAGCAACTGGTTTTGCTTCTTTAACCGCTTCTTGTTTAACGCTAGGTTTTTGTTCAGCGACAACTGCTTGTTCAGCGGCTACTTTTTCTTCTCTAACGGCCTTTTGTTCTTTAACGCTTGCTACTTCCGCTTCTTCAACAGGCGTTGCCTTTTTCATTTGTCTTTTCTTTAAAAAGACCACCAATACAGCAATCCATACCGCTAAAGCTAAACCAGCAATGACATATAATGCGATGAATTGTGGATCAGCATAATGACTTGCTAAAACAACTAAGACTGAGAATCCTAAGCCAAATGAATTCATTTTGACTCCACCATTTTTCTTCTTAAATCCTTTTAATAAGAAGAATAAGAGGACTAATCCACCCACTAAAGCGACGGATGAAACGGCTAATAAGGAAATAGAAACAGCGTTACCAGCATCGCGCTTGCTTTGATAAGATTGTTGACTGTTTTTAAGTCTACTGATTGCTTCTTTATCAACCATGGTTTTTTGTTCTTCAGTTAACGCTTCATAAGCTGCGACAGCTTCATTAATCTTTTCTTCACTAGCGGTATCATAATCGACATCACCAATGTTATAAATCTTATCTAAAACGTCATAAACTTTTTCAGAATTTTCAATGTCTTTTAAGGTGTCTGTTGGGAACATTTCTTTTTGTTCATCAGTTAAAGCATCGTAAGCTTCTCTAGCGGCTTCGATGGCTTCTTTACTATCAGCGTCATATTTAACAACATCGCCAATTTCATTGATTACATCGATGGTTTCTTGAACAGCCACACTATTTAATAGTGTTTTGACATAATCTTCATCGAGTAATTCTTTTTGTTCATCAGTTAAAGCATCGTAAACAGCTTTAGCTTCTTCAATTGCTTCTTTAGTTGCTTCTGAATTATCGATTTCGCCGATGTCATTAATTTTGCTTATCGTGTCAAAAGCTTTTTCAGAATTTTCTAATAATTCTAAAGTTTCTACTGGGAACATTTCTTTTTGTTCATCAGTTAAAGCTTCATAAGCTTCTCTAGCGGCTTCGATAGTTTCTTCATCTTCGATAGTAATATTGCCTAAGTTTTCGACAAGAGTTTGTACTTCATTGAGATCTTGTTCAGTAACTTGGACAGTAATATCCACATGTTCTACTATGTTGTAGTTATCAGTGTCTACAGGTATAAATGTGGCTTTAAACACTTTGTTACCTGGTTCTGAACCAACATTTTGAGTTGGGTCATCCCATGACCAACCAGTCGGTAAAACAACATCTGATAAAGTTTTATCGTGAAGTACTTCTAAACCAGTTGGGACTGTATAATCAGGATTTGTTTTAGCAACGATGACGTTTACATCTTGTTCCAATGTATTGTAATTATTTGTATCTTCTGGAGTGAAAGTTGCTTTATGTTGATTTGTACCAGAATTACCGACCTTATCAGTTGGGGTATTCCATGCCCAACCTTCTGGTAGAGCAATTTCTGATAATGTTTGTCCATAAACTGCATTTTGATCTGGGACCGCATCAGTTGATGGGTTGGCTTTCACAATTGTGAATTCCACTTCCGCTGTGGCTGTACCGAATGTCACTTTTGCAGTATATGCACCAGCATTGACACAAGAGGTAATCTCAGCTGTGCCTTGATAATATTTAATAGATGGGCTTGGGAATGCCACTGAACTATAACCAGTTTTTAATGTGGCTTCCTTAGCGATTCCGCTATATGTTAAGTTTGTAGGGGCTTCTAATTCGAGGGTTAAACCTTCAGTAACTGGACATTCTGGATTACCACAAGAAGCAGTAATAGTTGCACCACTCGCGGTATAAGCCCAATTATGTTCATGTTCAGTGACTAAGACTGTAATATCAACGTGTTCAATGATGTTGTAGTTAGTTGTATCTTCTGGTGTGAATGTACCTTTAAACACTTTATTACCTGGTTCTGAACCAACATTTTGAGTTGGGTCATCCCATGTCCATCCAGCCGGTAACGTTATCGTGGATAATGTTTTATTAACTAATGTTGTTGAGCCAGTTGGAACTGTATATTCTGGATTGGCTTTAGCAACGACAACATTTACATTTTGTTCAACGGTATTGTAATTATCAGTGTCAGTTGGGGTATAAATTGCAATGTGCTCTCTATTGCCAGCATTACCTACTGAATCCTCAGGGTTTTTCCATGCCCAGTTAGTAGGAAGGGCAACTGAAGATAATGTATCTCCATAAGTCGCTACTAAACCAGTTGGAACTTCTGGGGTTGGGGTTGCTTGAGAAACAGACACTGTTATAGTTTTTTCAACTGCTTTATAGTTAGGGTCAGTTGGAGTATAAATTGCAATGTGCTCTCTATTACCAGCATTACCTACTGAATCCTCAGGGTTTTTCCATGCCCAGTTAGTAGGAAGCGCAACATTAGATAACTTGTCTCCATAAGTTGCTTCTAAGCCAGTTGGAACTTCTGGGGTTGGGGTTGCTTGAGAAACAGAAATAATTATGTTTGCCTCAATCGCCTTATAGTTAGAATCAGTTGGAGTATAAATTGCGACATGAGTTCTGTCACCAACACTACCAACTTCGTCAGTTGGAACTTTCCATGACCAGCCTGATGGAAGAGTAACACTAGATAATGTATCTCCATAAGTCGCTACTAAACCAGTTGGAACTTCTGGGGTTGGGGTTGCTTGAGCAATTGTGAATTCTAATACAGCAGTCGCTGTACTGAATGTCACTTTGGCTGTATATGCACCAGCATTGACACAAGAAGTAACTTCAGCTGTACCTTGATAATATTTAATTGTTGGGTTTGGGAATGCTTCGGCGTTATAGCCAGCTTTTAAAGTTGCTGCTTTAGCATTTCCATCATAAGTTAAGTTTGTAGGAGCTTGTAATTCGAGAGTTAAACCTTCTGTAACTGGGCATTCTGGATTACTACAAGAAGCAGTAATAGTTGCACCATCAGCAGAATATGACCAATTATGTACGTGGGGAACTTTAACAGCCATATATTTCCAACGAGTTGTTTCATACTCTGTATTTGTACGTATGGTAGTTGGAGGATTTGTGTTATTATCGCCAAATACTGCTAGGCCATCGTTATTTACTGTTAATGTACCATCGCTACCGTTTTGACCTTTACCAATACCGGAGGCATTAGTAGAACCAGCACTAGCAGTGACTTTACCCCCGGAAATAGTGACTGTACCACCATCTTTGCCGGTTCCTCCACCGATACCGGCGCCATCCTGACCACCACGTGCAACCACTGTACCGCCAGAAATATTGACAATACCTCCAGTACCGCCGTATCCGCCACCGATACCGGCACTTCCGTATTTGCCGGTTGCAGTTACTGTTCCACCAAGAATGTTTACAGTTCCTCCACCAGCACCGTTTTCACCGCTACCGATACCGGCACCTCTGGTTCCGCCAGTTGCAGTTACTGTACCGCCATATATAATGACTTCTCCACCAGTACCTTTTTCACAGCTACCGATACCGGCACTACATATACCACCATTCGCTGTGATATTTCCGCCATAAACGGTAACATTTCCTCCGTTTCCTTCATAGCCTCCACCACCAATACCAGCAGCATAACCACCATTTGCTGTTATATTTCCACCATAAATATTAATAGTTCCACAATCATTATCTTTACCACCAATACCAGCAGCACTTGTTTCTTCATCTCCCGTAACAACAAGAGCACCTGTACCACCGCTTTGAGAATAAATGTTTAATGTGTTTCCACTATTAACAACAATGTAACTATTTACGGTTAATGTAGCATCGTCACAAAGAATTAAGTTAACTGTGCCTGAAACCTCAATATGATTATTGATTTCTATACTTTCATTAAGCACATACCATTTGCCATTTTCCCAGGAAGTTAAATCGCTCTTAACAAGTTTATAAAAGTCGCAGGTGTTTGGAGTCTCAACAACGACTTTGTTTGTCGAATCCCAAGATCTAGAAATATAATCCACCGGCTTGCTCTTAACAATCATGTACTGCCAACGAGTAGAAGCATAATCAGTTCTAATCGTAGTTGGATTTGCTGTGCCATCACCAAATACACCAAGGTTTGTTTCGTTAATAGTTAATGAACCATGGGCACCATTGTATCCGCCACCAATACCGGCAGCAGAGGAGCCACCAGTTGCAGTTACTGTACCACCAAGAATGTTTACAGTTCCACCAGCACGTCCGTATCCGCCACCGATACCGGCAGCTTCTGAACTACCAGTGGCAATTATATTCCCACCATAAACGGTAACATTTCCTCCGGCTCCGTATAAGCCTCCACCGATACCAGCACCGTCTCGGCCGGTGCCAGTTGCAGTTACTGTACCACCAAGAATGTTTACAGTTCCACCAGTACCATTGTATCCGCCACCAATACCTGATACGTCACTTGTATTGCTGGTTGCTATAATTGAGCCAGTACCGTTAGTTTGATCAAAAATATTAAGAGAATTACCGACAGAAACATTAATACCCTTTGGCGCGGTCAATGTAGCGCCATCACAAAGAATTAAATTTGCAGTACCGGAAACAGTGACACGTGAGGCAATAGTTGCATCGCTACTAACAACATACCATCCTCCATCAATCCAAGATGTTGTACCAGAAGTAACAGTTGTGTATGTTTCACAAGTGCTTGAAGTACTCACGACCACTTTATTAACGTCATCCCAAGATCTAGAGATATATTGAATAGCATCATCAGCACGTGCTTCTTCAAATGGTTCATCAACATTGAAAGCAGATGCAGCAGCAATTGAACCACCTACACCTAGTAAACACGCAAAACCCAATGTCAAATATTTAAAGAGTGATTTTTTCATAAGTGCCTCCTTATTAGCAATCAACAATTATATTGTTTTTATAAAATACGTGAAAATTATATAAGCACATTTATAACTTTTCAATAATTATAATAATGATCTGTAATGTAACGAAAAGCCCACAAGCTTTTTTGGAACACCATTAGAAATGCTTTTGTTAGATTGTTGTATTTTTGCCCTTTCCAATTCCTGTTTTAAGTAAAAAATAGCTAATATTCTTTATAAAATAAAGAAAAAAGGCCTGATATTTTCGTATCAAACCTGTGTGTCTTATTTGTCTAAGTACTAAACATTTGATACAAGTATACTTTTTTTCTGAAGAGTATACCTTTTAATGTGATGAGTATACCTTTTTAATTTTGTCTGATTATATCAGGCTTTTTTAACTCTTTTATTTTTAAAGCGGATAAATAAACTTTCTTAAGCTTTCTTCTGCCGGCAAAGAATTCGTTCTCACTTTTAGATAAATTGCCTTCTTCATAATTTTGAGTAAAGAAAATGCGGAAGTACTCCCGCGTTTCAGTGGACCTAGAGGTTTTCCTCAGCCCACTATTATATTAGCGTATTCTCGTCATTTTTCAATGTTTACTTCTGTATAAAAATAAATAAAACCCTCGACACAACTGTATCAAGGGTCAATCGTTTAAGTGGAATAGTTTACCTTCTTTAATACAATTGTCCCCCCCTCGGGAATTTTGCCCCCCATATTTTGGGGCAAAAATGGGCAAATTTTGTTAAACACTATAAGTGTAGAGAGGAACCAAAGGATGAAAAAAAGCCGACGCACACATGGGCATCGGCCTGAATCGCGGACGATTGTGACCCCCTAGCAAGAATGAGAACCAAGGTCGTCATCCGCCGCCGCTTCCAGATGCAAAAAACGGGGTTGCCTTCGCTTTCGGCAAACCCCGTTACTTGACAATGTGCGGTCCGCACCTTGCGCGATGTCAGCAGTTCCAAGAAAGGCTCAGGCTGCTGATGTACAAATTGGCTTCATCCGAATCCTCTAGGAAGATGAGACTTACATTGACTTCAACCACGGTACCGTCGGTAGGCCCTTTGTCCCATTCGAGGTGCGCGGTGCCGTTCCCATCCTCGAGTTCGAAAGAGGAGTTCCAATACCCGACCCGGTCTCTGTTGGCGTCGAGCAACTCGACGAAGTACATATTCTCCGTGTCCACGTCGTTTTCGACGCCCATGTCGATCTCGAAATGGGTGAGGTTGTTTATGCCAATCATCAGGGAGTAGCCGCGAGACTCGCCATAGGGCTGCGGATACGCCTCCACAAACCTTTCGTTCTGCCCGAAGGCGACCGACCAGATTTGCGACGGCGCAAAACTCGTGTGGATGGGGTCGGATACGCCGGTTGTAACATTAACGTCTTGAGGAACCGGCAGGTTATCGAACAACTGGTCTTCAATGGTCTGGTCGTTGAAGGTGAAGCTTTTGCTCGTGGCCTTAGTCTCGAAGATGGTGTTTAGTTTCGGGCCTCCGCCAACAGCTAAAGCGGTAACGCCAACCGTGCAAGCTAATGCTCCCATTGAGGCTAATAATAATGCAAGTCGGAGGCCAAGCGGTCTTAGGAAGACAAGAGAAGAACACAACTCCTTGG
>JAZQVN010000037.1:0-24111 GCA_045631885.1 Bacilli bacterium | reverse complement strand
GCCAAGGAGTTGTGTTCTTCTCTTGTCTTCCTAAGACCGCTTGGCCTCCGACTTCACCACCGGAGCCGCCTCCGCCATGGTCACCACCGCACGCGGCGAGACCTAAGCTAGCGACGAGAAGGAGTAAGGCGAAAAGTTTATTTTTCTTTCCCATAAAAAACCTCCATGAATTCTCATGTTTTTTCTAATTTAATTCTATAAAGAAGAAGAGGAAGAAGCAAGCACTCGCGCACATAATGTGTTAATAATGCACACACATGAGTGCTGATTTATTTATAGTTATAAATAAAAATACCAAAAATGGCATTTTTCTTTGATTGATTCTATTTTTTGTTGTGGAAAAGAAAAAATAAGCTTTCAGCCTATTTTCTTCTTCGATCTATCTTATTGGTTTTGTAGTAATTGTCTTTATCGACATACATTTGTAGTTCTGATGCCTTCATCATCGTCGCAAATGTCGAATATTCATCGCTTCTCATCGCATAACCAATCGAGCAAGAATATGGTGTCTTATTAACATCATCTCTGACTTTTTGAATATATGTTTTAATATCTTCTTCATTATCTCCATAGGCTAGAATGACAAATTCATCTCCCCCTAAACGATATCCATACATTAAAGGAGATAGATGCTCACTGATGATTCCTCCAATAGTTCTTAATGCTTCATCACCTGCATCATGACCTTTGTTATCGTTAATCATCTTTAAACCGTTCATATCAATTTGAATAATACCAGTGATTGATTTAGAAAATCTCTTTTCATCATCATAGAAGCTCTTTCTTTCAAATAATCCAGTTAATTGATCTCTACGAGATACTTGATTGTTCATAAACATGAAATAGAACACACAAGAGATTGCGATTGTGTTATTTAATAAACCAGAGTGAGAAGTAAATGTACCCACTAAAACGGCGATTACAACAAAGAACGCACAAGTTAAGATAGCAAATGCATCCGCGTTATGTTTACTCTTTAATTTACTGACTGATTGATAAATCAAATAGCCTAATAACACTAGTGAAACGAAATGGCTGGTGTAATTAAGTCTAATCGTACCGTGAATATGTATTAACGCTGTTCCCGCTTCATTAGGCGCGTAATAGAAAGCGATTTTACTAAATTCAGTACCAAGGAATAACGATGAACAATAAACTAATAAATTAACTCCTAATAGTATTAGGAAATATCTTTCCCATTTATTTCTTCCATC
Source organism: Bacilli bacterium (assembly GCA_045631885.1). Taxonomy (GTDB): domain Bacteria; phylum Bacillota_I; class Bacilli_A; order RFN20; family CAG-826; genus CAJOLV01. Next base: position 22,897 of record JAZQVN010000037.1, on the reverse strand, counting down.
TGAAGCTAATCTGATGAATAGATATAAGGCCAGTGGTCTAACTGAATAGCCCACTATTCCGCATATCGTCGCTCCAACGACATTCATCGTATCTTTAAAATATTCTTCTAATTCTAAAAACACCGCTAAAAGAAGCGCTGTCACTAAAATAGCAAGAATGTATAAAGAGAATCTTCTTTTGCCTTTAAAATCGAAAATAATAACAAAAGCCATACCGGCTAAGATACATAGAAGAGGGAAATTTAATAAAAAGAATTCTTGGATATATGCCATATATAGTTCTTATATATTATATAACATATGCGCATTTCTTGGTATCGCGAATAAGAAAAAAACGGCCCCGTTAAAGGCCGAAGGATTTAAAGACTGGTCGGGACGACAGGATTTGAACCTGCGGCCTTCAGTTCCCAAAACTGACGCGATACCAAGCTACGCTACGTCCCGAGCGATATATATTCTACACCATTTTAAAACATTTGCAAAATGTTTTGTTTATTTTTTATTTTAAAAAATAAAACCTTGAAAATGGTTAAGCGAGGAGATGTTAAGCGTTTGGTATCGTGTTAGTTTTATCTCTTTTTGACTATTTTTGGTCATTTTATAGGCTCCATTAATCCAGTAGATCATAATGTTTATGCTTTAAGCATATTGATTGGAACAATATAAATATCGTCTTCAATATGCGCATCCCCACTAGCAATTAATATCATCATGAAACTAGGAAGCTTTTGTTTATTTTCGATTATTTTATTTTTTAATTGTTTTAACTTATCCTTGCCTTCTTTTATTAAAGTTTCTCCGCCCAGCTTTATTTCAATCAATGCATACTCGCCATTAGGAAGATGAATGACTGCATCACACTCTAACCCATTGCCATCTCTAAAGTGCCTTATCTCTCCTCCAATTTTAGAAGAATAGATTGATAGCTCTTTAACTGCAAAATCTTCAAACATAAAGCCGAATGTTTTTGAATCATTTAATAAATCATCTGGAGACATGTTTAGGGCATTAGTTGCAATAGAAGTATCTATAAAATGTCTAGTTGGAGACGTTATTATTACCGTTTTGCTTCTGAAATTTGGATTCCAAGCATCTATATCTTTAATAATGTATAAATCTTGAAGCGCCTCTATATATTCATCAAATGAATCTTCGTCAAGTTTTCTATCGTCGTGTTTATTAACGTCATTAATAATTACGCTTTTTCTAGCTTCAGTAGAAATATTCCTAGCATAACTTCTAAGTATCATTTTAAAAATATCAGGTTTCTTATTTCTAAATTTCTGATTTTTGGTATTCTCAAAACTAAATAAGGTTGAACAATAATTTTTGGTAATCTTAAGAGCCTTATTTCTATCTTCTACTAAAGAAAGTGGCCATCCGCCTCGACAAATATAGAATGCAACATCTAAAAGATTATGATTTTCATTAATACAAAATAATTTTTTGTATTCACCCTTAAACAAACCTTCAACAGATACTAATCCTTTAGATTCTCCACTTTCAAAAAGGCTCATTGTTCTCATAATAATAGTAACAATACGGCCTGAACCACTATGGTAAATATCTGTTTTATCTGCTGGGGTTGAACTACCAGTAAAAATGAATTGGCCAAACTTATTATCTCGATGATCCACCTCTGTACGAACACAGTTCCATAAATCAGGAACGTTTTGCCATTCATCAATCAGTCTTGGATTATCACCAATTAATATAGCCTCAGGATTAGCTTCAACCATATTAATTTTTGCTTTTGTATCTAGCGCATACTTGCTTTTTGCAAATAATTCGCAAGTAGTTGTTTTTCCACAGAACTTTGGACCAGCCACAACTACAACGCCTGATGTTTCTAGAGATTTCTTAATCTCTTCTTCAATATATCGTTTTAAATATTCCATAGTATCACCATCATAAATATAAATGATAAGTAGCTAATTGTCAACATTTTCCCCTGGTTTCTTTTAAGTATTATACCCCATTTTCTTTTAAATATTATTCTCAGGTTTCTTTTGTATCATTTATCGTATCAATTAATGTATCAAATGGTGTTCTGACAAGGTAGTTCGAGTCCCACCTCCAACCCAAAAACCAAGGTATTCCCTACCCCACTGATGGGAGTCGAAGTAAGTAGTTCGAATCCGACCATACCACCATCTACCCACAAAATATCGTTTTAAAGGATGAAAAATGGTTAAAAAAATAAAAAGCCTTGATATTTTGTATCAAAGCAATTTGTTTCAGATGGCCAATGAATTAGTGATTTGATACCAATTGAACACTTTTGAGTTCCGTTGAACATTCTGGATGAATATTGAAAATCACAAGAAAGCTATACTCACCCAATATCAACAACCAGGATCTCTTCTGAATCAAAAGGGATTTGTGAAATGGTTTGGCCGTTATGAAAATAAAAAGAGCCTCCGTGATTTATGGGATTATCATCTATTGGATTTATCATAAGAACATCATTTGCTACTAAAGCTGCTTGTGCTGCATATTCGTCGACAACACCACTATTCCACTCATCAGTCGAATAGTTCACATATATAGGCCAAATTAAAAGATGATTTGTTTTGAATCGATTAGGAAACTCCCAAAGGTCTCCACAAATTGCTAATGTAATCTCTTTTCCATTTATATAAAAAGAACTTACTTCATCGCCTTCACAATAATGTTCATCTGTTTTTGTGTATTCTTTCCATCCTTTAGAAATACGTCTATAGTTATGAACTATTTCACCATTTGATATTACAACACAGGATGAATATAGTTTTTCTTGATTTTTTTCAATATATCCAGTTATTAAAGAAATACCATATTGAATAGACCATTTCTTTAGTTGAGAAATCAAATCCGATGAAAGATTTAATGCAATATCTTTATCAATTTCATAATTCCAACATAACGAATCAAAACCCTGAATGAACGCTTCGCCGAAGCAAAGTAAATCAACCTTTCCTTTTGAACATTTGAAAGCAAGTTCAATCTGGTTCATGTTGAAAGAAATGTCGCCATTTTTACTTAGATACGAAACTAATCCAATTCTCATAATTTTATATAAGTTTATTGTGGCAATGTAGTAAAAAATAAGCAATCATTTTCGGTGTTTTGAAAGAGATTAATTCGGTGTTTTGAAAAACATCTATATTTTAGGAACACTAATAGGATTTTTGGAACACCATTAGGAATTATGGAACACTAATAGAAATGGCTTTTTATTAGATTGCTGTATTTTTGCCCTTTTCAATACCTGTTTTAAGTGAAAAATGGCTAATATTCTTTATAAAATAAAGAAAAAGGCCTGATATTTTCGTATCAAACCTGTGTGTCTTATTTGGCGCGCTTGACAGGAATCGAACCCGTAACCTCCTGGTTCGTAGCCAGACACTCTATCCAGTTGAGCTACAAGCGCAGTTTCTTGGAGGTTCCTGCCGGATTCGAACCAGCGATCATTGAGTTGCAGTCAATTGCCTTACCAACTTGGCTAAGGAACCTTCACAGCGTTTGGTATTATATCACTTATTATAGAATTGTATCAAGTTATTTATATATTCTTTTTTATTAATAAAAAGCACCCCTATTATTAGAGGTGCTCGATATTATTTTATAAATGAATTAAGCAATAGTAACTCTATTCCACATTTCTTCAACTTTGGTTTGTTGATCACCGAAGTCTTTCATCATGCAGCAACGATTTAACATTGCTTCTGTTGGATATTGAGCGTCGAATTGACGACCTCTTTCACTATTTGGGATAGCGATTGTCGCGCCTTCTTCAACTGTGTCACCGAAATAGAAGCTTAAATCGACTTCGTAGACATCTTCTTCATCATCTTCCGCGGCATACCAATCATTAACTAATTCCCAAATGTCTTCACCGACGATTGGGGATGTATAACCGACAGAATCCATACATAACGCAGCGTTATCTGGTCTACAGATGAAGTTAACGAATTCTTCCGCTAAAGCGACATTCGCGCCTTTTGGCATACACCAACCATCAAACCACACATTGCTACCTTCTGTTGGGAGGGAGTAATTTAAGATTTTATCGCTGGCTTCAGCGTTATCCATGGAATAGACAGAGTCTCCAGACCAAGCTAAGTTAGCGTGATATGTGCCTCTAATGATGTCATCTTTACCTTCATCAACTTCAAAGCCATAAACTGTAGAAGCTTTAGCTTCTTTTAAAGCCGCTTCGACTTTGGCGATGGTGTCATCATCACATCTATTGAAGATGGCGCTTAATTTAGAATTAAATTCTGGATCATTTTCATCTAATCTAGCGATGTCATCTTTATAAACGTGGAAGATTGCTGCGACATAAGTATCACGCATAGAATCTTTTAATGAGAATTGTTTACTTAATCTAGAATCTTTAGACCATAAGCATTCCCAGCTTGTGATAGTGTCCGCTAAATCACCAGTGAAGAATTCTGGATCATATGTGAATCCCATTGTTCCCCAGAAATAAGGGATGGAATATTTTAAGAATGAACTACCATCTTCTAATTTTTCATTAGCGAATCTATTTCTAATATATGGTGAACCGAATTCATCCCAGTTACTTAAAGATTCAGCATATTCATCTTTACTTTGATCATATGAGAATGGTTCTAATCTACCTTCGTTAGCCATTTTTTGAATCATATAATCTGATGGACAGATTAAGTCCGCTTTAATGGCGCCCATTTTGATTTGCTTATACATATCTTCATTTGTGGAGAATGTTTCATAAGCAACACTGATGGATATGCCATGTGTTTCTTGATAGTATTCGACGAATTTTTCCACTAAGCTTTTGTCGACGATTTTGCCGTCTGATTCGGTTCCTAAATAGATATAGTCTTCCCAGTTATAAATAACTAAGTCATAAGATTTGCCACAAGCGGTTAAGGAACCTAAAGAGGCAACCGCTAAGATTGGGGCACCTAAGAGCATTAATTTAGATTTACGCATTTTTGTTATTTTTCTCCTTTTTTAAACGAATTTTTGAATTGTGGCTACTTCTGACATTCATCACTATCATAACGATGAGGATTATGCCGAATAAGATGGCCGTGAACGCACGTAATTGTGTTGGTAAACCGCTTCTTTTTGTCGCGGCGTCAACATAGGTAGATATCGTTTCAAATCCACCTGCTGTTGGTTTGGTGAACGCTGTGATGACATAGTCATCGAGCGATAATGTGACGGAGAGTAAGAAGCCAGACAAGATTCCTGGAATAACATCTGGAACGATTACTTTCCATAATGCTTGAGTTTGTGTCGCACCTAAGTCCATCGCTGCTTCATATAATGATGGGTCCATTTGTTCTAGCTTTGGTTTAACAGACATAACAACATATGGAATTGATAATACGACGTGTCCTATCACAAGAGTTAAGAAGCTTCTTGGAAGGAAACTCGAGCAAATCACGAAGAGGATACATAGAGACACCGCGGTGACGATTTCGGCGTTTACAACCGGGATTTGAGTGACAAAGTCCATTGTGGACTTAATCCACTTTCTTCTCGTGTAATAAATACCAATCGCACCTAATGTGCCTAAGAATGTGGAGATTGCCGCGGCAGTTAAGGCCACTAAAGCGGTATTTCCGGCGGCATCCCAGATTTTTCTCGCTACATCGTTTCCACTATAATCGAATAAATCGGTATAGTTTTTGAAACTGAAGCCGTTCCACACGCCTGTCGTGCTATGTTCTGTAAATGAGAAGATAGCGATATAGACAAGTGGAAGGTACATAAGTATGAGAATTAAGTAGATAAATAATTTAGCGAGAATTTTACCTACTTTACCTTTAATTCTCTTTCTCTTGAGAGCCTTATTGGTTTGTTCAGTAGTCATAGTAGCAGTCATTACCAGATACCTACCTTTCTGCTCTCATCTTTGCTGTTTAATCCTTTTTGTATCAATATTGAGATACCGATGATTAATAACATTACCAAGGATAAGACCGAGCCAACATGTTCGCCGATCGCGCTGGAGCTAGTCAAGAACCAGTATTCAATGATATTACCAATGATTTTGGATGTATTCTCTGACATCTTGTTTGCGATAACATAGCTCGACATAGTCGGCATAAATGTCATCATACACGCAGAGATAATTCCGGGGACTGTCATTGGAATAATCGCTCTAGTGAATACTTTAACCGGATTAGCGCCTAAATCCGCCGCGGCTTCAATTTGATTTTTATCCATCTCCAACATTTGGTTATATAAAGGTAAGATGGCAAATGGTAAATAGTCATAGACCATACCGATGACAATCGCGACATAAGGATGAGTCGCGGTTAAGTCATAACCGAATAATGAACTTGAAAATCCATTAACTAAAGCCTTTAAACCAATTGTACGGATAACGAAGTTGATCCACATTGGAAGAAGGAAGATATAAACAAGAACTTTGTTCTTATTATATTTGTTGTTTGATAACAAATAGGCAATTGGGTAAGCGATTAAGATACAGATTACCGTAGTAATACCCGCGATAATAAATGTCGTTCCAATCACTTGCCAGTTTTCCGCGCTAGTGAAGACGGTTCCCCAGTTTGAGAAGGAGAAATTGCCCTTTGCATCAGTAAATGCATAGTAGAAGATTAACGCGAGAGGGAAGATGACAAATAAGGCCATAAACACGCCATAAGGCATGCAGAGACTTCCTCTGAAGTTAAATCTTCTTTTCTTTTTGACTTTCTCAGCCATTTTACTTCGCTGCTCCTTTACGAGAGATGTGAATTTGGCTTTGATCGATGATGACAGAAACTCTATCGTTTTCATTCCATAAATCCGGAGTATTTAAGATAAAGTCTTCTTCTTCATCTGTTCTTACCATTATTTCATAATGGTCACCAAGGTAAATTAGGGAGATAATATTACCTTGAATATCACTAGCTTTCAAATCATCGCTGATGGTAACTGCTTCAAATGGAACCTCAACATTGATATCCATATTGACCGCGTCAATTTCGCTATTATTCTCATCAACTAATAAGCCATCTTCATTAATTTTGGCTCCTGGGAATAATGGGAGAATATCAACATCAAATTCTGCATCAGCGAATTCAACTTTGTAATTCTTTGTAATATATCCATCATAGAAGTTAGACACGAATGGTTTCTTCATGATTTGGATATTGGTTGGTTCCACTCTTAAACCGACTTCAAGACCTTCATCTCTTTCAGTTGTGGATTGAACCACCACTTCGGCTTTGCCGACATTGATAATATATTCATAATGCATGCCTTTAAAAATCTTCGAGGCAATGACACCAGTAACAACGCCTTCTTTAACAGGTTTAATCTTCATGTCTTCTGGACGAATGACGACATCAACCTTTTCATTGACTGGGAATTTACCAAAGTCAACTGGGTCAGCATCCCAATAGGCATTGAGGAACCTGACTTTGTTATCTTTCGCCATTGTACCTGTATAAATATTAGATTCACCGATGAAGTCAGCGACGAAGGCATTATTTGGTTCATCATAGATATCTTTTGGATGTCCAACTTGTTGGATTTCACCGTCATTCATAACGACGATTGTATCTGACATGGTTAAGGCTTCTTCTTGGTCATGGGTGACATAGATAAAGGTGATACCAAGTTTTTTATGCATTTGTTTTAATTCAAGTTGCATCTCTTTTCTCATCTTTAAATCGAGAGCGCCTAATGGTTCGTCTAATAAGAGGATTTCTGGTTCATTGACAATCGCCCTAGCGATAGCAATTCTTTGTTGTTGTCCACCAGATAAGGTGGAAATATCTCTTTTTTCAAAGCCTTCAAGGTCGACGATCTTTAAAGCGTTTTTAACCTTTTCTTGAATTTCTTTTTTGCTGTATTTACGGAACTTAGTCACCGCTAAGCTTGGGTTAGCTTTTAGGTTATTGATCTCTTCTTTTAAATCCATAATCTTGGTGTCGATTTCAGATTGTTGATCTTTACACGCAGTGTCTTTTTGTTCTTCTTGAAGTTGTTTAATCTTTGCTTCAAGTTCTTTAATCTTCTCTTTATCCACTTTCATTACTTCGTAAGGAACTTTTTTAAGTTTCAAACCGAAGGCGATGTTGTTATAAATATTTAAATGCGCGAATAAAGCGTATCTTTGGAAGACTGTGTTAATTGGTCTTTTATAAGGTGGAAGAACGGAAATATCTTGACCGTTTAATAAAATTGTTCCACTTGTCGGTAATTCAAAACCCGCGATCATTCTTAAAGTTGTTGTCTTACCACATCCAGAAGGGCCTAAGAAGGTGACAAATTCACCTTTTTTAATTTTTAAATTAAAATGTTCTACCGCGTAGAAGTCGCTATCAGGGAATTTCTTACACACATCATTTAGTTCAATGATGTATTGTTCATTGTTATCCATCTCGCTAATTCCTCCTTTTAATTAAAAAAGTACAAATTCGATTTGTACCTTATGAATATAGAATTAGCTAGATGTGCGTAAACGCATATCGGTCGCATTTGGGAGTATCATAGTAAATAATTACTTTTTACTACTCTTATTATGATTCACAAGGTACGGGAGACTTTCACTCCAAGCATAAGCTTATAAATTAATAACAAGATATCACTATCTCTAATCCGGCATTTGACCTAGCTGTCCGACGCTATTTAATTCCTTAATTAGAACGGTCAATTTTCAATGCATCTCACATTGATAGAATTAGGTGTGATGTAGTCCCAATTTACGACTACGTTTTTTCACGGGGAAATAATATATTTATTTTTAATAAAAAACAATAATATTTTTAATTAATTTTTCTTCAATCACAAAAAAAGCTTTTTTTGACTACAAAACACTCTTTTTCGTGCGTATTATATAATATAAAGGTAGAGCCTATGAGAAATAAACATTATCTATTATTCCTAAATCTAGTGGCAATGACATCATTAGTGCAATGTACTAATCCTAGTTCCACGATGAAATTAACTTATGGTAGTTATATCACCACTAGTGATGTGACTAATCCAGATGTCAAACAAATCAGTCATAGTGATTTGTCTTTAAAAATGAGTAAAGACTCCACGACTAATAATGAAAACTTCTTATTAGTTATGGCGGATCCTTCTAGTAGTTGTGCGTGTTGGCCAACTTTTAAACCGGTTTTAAAGCAGTTCATCAAAGAATATCACTACAATGTTTATTTCATCGATTTCAAAGAATTTGAAGGAAAAGATAGTTTTGGCTTAACTTTTAAAACAGGTTATGTCTCCTTTGCCGTCGTTAAAGGCACAAAAATCCTAAGACAATATCCGGATTGCCACGTTTTTGAAACCGCGAAAGATTTAAAAGCGGAATTAGATAAATACGTATCCGCGCCTGAACTCTACTTAGTGGATGAAGATTATCTCAATAACCAGTTTAAAAATGGGAACGATGTTGTCGTTCAATATATCAGAAGTGGCTGTGGTGATTGTAACTATGTTAATCCACATGTCATGTGGCCATATGCTTATGAGAATTCACTCAAGTTAAAGATGTTTGTTATCGATTTACAAGACTTATATGACAAACAAGCAGAAGAAAAAGCTAAAGGTGAAGAGCTCACAAGCTATCAAGAATTCAAAAACGAACATAACTTATCAACATTAAGAACAATGGAATTCGGTTATGGTCAAGGCGTTGTGCCGACAATCCAATACTATAAAAAAGGGCAATTACAAGATGCGACCGTTTACTTCAACGACACAGTGGAAAAAGTAGACGGCAAATTCATCATCACAGAAAGCTATTATAGTGAATATCGTGAAAGTAAACTCCACTACCTTCCACTTAAAGGAACTCGTGTCCTCGAAGGAAAAGAGTTAAAAGAAGAAGAGGTTGGAATTTATCCTCTTAGTGATGGCACTAATTACTATTATTGGAAACAAGCTAATGCTGCCGTTTACCACAACGAATTATTAAAAGACTTTTTGGATTATTATCTCAAATAATCACGTAAAAACCCGTTATTTTTATAGATTATTGTAAAACTCGTTGAATTTCTCATCGAGTTTTCTTTTTAGTTCAACTCTCTTATTTTCACTCACAAACGCGTGATTAATAGAGTTAGATAATAAGCGATATACTTCTTCTTTAGAGAGGTTAAATGTTTCTTTCATCTTTTTCATCTCAGAAATCGCATTAACATTACTTACTGTCATATTATCGCTATTGATTGTGACATCGATATTATTATCTAAAAACTTCCTTAGTGGGACATCTTGATAGGTGGCTAAAGACTTAGTTTGAAGATTACTGGTTGGGCAAAATTCAAAGCACATATTTGCCTTTTTTACTCTATCAATTGTCTCTGAATCTAATGATAAATGCACGCCGTGACCGATTCTCATCGCCCCATTATCCATCGCCATTATAATCTCATCACTGCCTGTCGCTTCTCCTGCGTGGATAGTGATATTAAGTTCATATTTCTTTGCTAAATCAAATATTTCTTTGTAATAAGATGATGGATGTAAACGCTCCGCACCAGCGAGGTCAACCGCCACTATTCTAGTTCCTTTTAACTGATGAGCGACTTCAATTGTCTCCATGTTAACTTCTTTTGGAGAATGTCTCATACAGCATAAAATTAAGCCAGCTTCAAATCCCGGACACTCTTTTAGTCCTTCTTCTAAACCTTCTAAGGCGGCCTTGGTTATGTCTAATTGGCTTTCTCCTTTTTCGGTATGAAGAAGAGGAGCAAATCTTATTTCTGCATAAATATACCCTAAATCATATAATCTTTTCACTAATGATTTTGTGACATATTTAATCGCTTCTTTACTTTGTAAAAGTTTTCCTGGAAGAGCAAATCTTTCTAAATATTCTTCTAAAGATTGGCATTCCATTGGAACATAAATGTTATTTGGAAAATCTTTACCTAAATCAATTCCGGTTAATTCAGATAAATATTTAAAATCCTCTATTGATAAAGAACCATCAAGGTGAAGATGTATATCAATCATAATTAATTACCTTCTTTCCTCTTTAAAAATGCGACTGCATCATATTTAAATAAATCTTTATTAATTTCTAAAGAATTATCATCCCAAAGAAGAGTGTTAGTTTTCTTTAAGAAAATTTCAATTTGTTCTCCATCCGGATAACCACTATTATCGGAGGCAATATGATAATGCATTGGAATTAATAATTTCCAACCCATTTCTTTTTGTAATTTAATTGCTTCTAACGCGCCGATAGTGAAATAACCATTAATTGGGCATAAAACAACATCGATATTTTTCATTCCTTCGATATTTAAAATTGATTTAGGATCTCCAATATCTCCTAAATGACAGATTGAATAATCAGAGAATCTTATAACTCTAGCGACATTCATTCCTCTCTTCTTTCCACCATCTTTATCATGTGGAATAACGAATTCTTGAATGTTTAATTCTTTATTAATTTGTTCAATTTTGACTTTGTCAAAAGCGTCATGGTCATAATGGTCATGACTACAAAAAACAAAGTTAGCCTTTAAATCATTTGGTAAAGTCATTCCAGGAACTGAATCATCTCTATATGGGTCAAAGATAATAGAAAAATCATCATCGATGACTTTAAAGCAAGCGTGTCCGTAATTAATTATTTTCATAAGCGACCTCTTTTCAACATTATAGCATTATGTTTGAAGTAATTTGTAAAAATACTAACTTTATTTTTACAGAAAACTAACATATTATTATTGCAAGAAAGGAATTATTGAAATGGCAAAAAAAGTAAAAGATCCAAATAAGAAATCACTTTGGCAAGAATTCAAAGAATTTATCAACAAAGGTAATGCATTCATGCTCGCCGTTGGTGTTGTCATAGGTGGTGCGTTCAACGCAATCGTCACAGCCTTAGTCAACATTTTAATGAGTGTCGCAACATGGGGTGTTCCTGGAGGCTTAAAAGGTTTAGTTACCGTTTTACCAGCATTAAATGATACCCAAAGAGGTATTGAAGGTATTGGTCAAAGTTTCCAATCCAGTGAAATCGTTGAAAAGACCATTGCGCTTGCCCAATCTCAAGGTGTTACCATCACTAAAGATAGTGACACATTCGTTCAATGGCAAAACCAATTAAAAGGTTTATATGATTTACACGGAACAACTTATACATATAAGATGTCCGCTGTTATCGACTGGGGCACATTCATCAACGCTATTATCGCCTTCATCATTATCGCCATCACACTCTTCGTTATCGTTAAAGTCACAACTGTCTTAGCGAAAAAGAGAGAAGAAGCAAAAGCTAAATTAGAAGCTAAATTAGCGGGCGAACAAGCTGCAGCTCAAGAAGAAGCTCCTGCTGAAGAAGGAAAATAATTCTTTTAAGAATTAATAAGAAATTGACCGCGACTGCGGTCTTTTCTTTTATAACAAAAAAGAGACTGCATGACACAGTCTCTAATTTATTAATTTTAGATTAGGCAGCTTTACCGTAAGAGCCAAATTCTCTTAATAATTGTTCAACCTTTTCTTTAATGGCTTCACAACCTGGTTTTAATAATTTACGTGGATCGAATCCTTTGCCTTTGAGGTCTAAATCTTTACCTTCTTCAAAGTATTTTCTTTCACCAGCGGCGAACGCTAATTGAAGGTCTGTATTGATGTTAACTTTGCTAACACCTCTTTCGATAGCGCTTCTGACCATTGGGAATGGGATACCTGTACCACCGTGGAGAACTAATGGTTTACCATTTGTGGCTTCTTGAATTCTAGCTAAGACTTCTAAGTCTAAGCCTTTCCAATCTTCTGGATAGATACCGTGGATATTACCGATACCTGCAGCGAGGAAATCAACACCTAATTCAGCGATGACACGGCATTCTTCTGGGTCAGCTTTTTCACCAGAGGATGTAACGCCATCTTCACTACCACCGATACCACCGACTTCACATTCAACAGAGATACCTTTGAAATGGGCTAATTCGATGATTTCTTTGGATTTTTGTAAGTTTTCTTCGAATGGATAATGGGAACCATCAAACATAACTGATGTGTAACCCGCTTCGATAGCGGCTTTTGCGCCTTCATATGTACCATGGTCTAAGTGGAGAGCCACTGGGACTGTGATACCTAAGAAATCGACGATATTCTTAACCATGTTGGCGACTGTTTGGAAGCCACACATATATTTGTTTGCTCCTTCGCTAACTTCTAAGATAACTGGAGCCTTGGCTTTTTCACATGCTTCTAAAATGGATTTTGTCCATTCTAAATTGTTGATGTTAAAAGCACAAATAGCATAATGACCTTTGTGAGCGTCATTAATCATTTTTGTTGCACTAACTAATGGCATATTTAAATACTTCCTTTATGTTTTTAATTATACACTAAAAAGGGAATAGATTATCAAGAAAGATAAATAATTATTTATGTTGTAATTTATTTAATAGTTCTTTTGAGTAGTAACTCTTATTAAGTGGAGTGATAGAAACTACTCCATGTCTCACTAAATAACAATCGCTTTCTTTATCATCAGAATAGTCTGTTTTTAAAGATCTAAAAGCGTGGAAGCCATCATCTTCTTTTACAAAGAAGTAATCATATTGTCCTTTTGAATAATATAAAGAAGATAATTTAATATCTAACACTTCTTCCCCTAACGGGAAGTTAACATTAAGCATATATTGGTCAGATAATAAATCTTTATTAAGGATATATTTAAAGACTTCATCAAAATATTTTTCCACGATTTCAAAATTACCTTGGCAAGAAAAAGCAACGGATTTAATTCCATAAGTTAATCCTTGTAGAGCCGCGCCTATAGTTCCTGAATACATCGTGTCATATGACAAATTAAAACCATCATTACAACCTGACACCACTAAATCAAAATCAATATTTAATGCGCTATTGGCGAATGATACGCAATCCGCAGGTGTGCCTTCGCATATAAAAGTATTTGGATCAACTTGAGTAACTTCAATACCTTTACCTAAGGTAATAGAAACAGATTTTGCGCTCATCGGTCCTTTTGGAGCGACAACCACGACTGTTCCATATTTTTGTAATTTATCTTTTAAGATATGAAGACCTTTTGAATCATATCCATCATCATTAGTTAATAAGATATTCATAACTATTCTTCTTCTTTATATATTTCAGAAATACGTTTGAAATCTTCAAAACGTCTGATAAACGCTTCCACTACATCTGGAGCGAACTGTTTACCGCTTTGAGAAACGATTTCGTTATAAGCTTCTTCAATTGTCCAAGCGCCTTTATAACATCTTCTACTGACTAAGGCATCAAAGACATCTGCGACAGAAGTGATTTGTGCTTCTTTTGGAATTTCATCACCTTTCGCACCTTTAACATATCCTTGTCCGTCCCATCTTTCGTGATGGTATTCAGCGATAATTGCGCCTAAACGCATGATGTTACCAGGAACACCTTTTAATAATTGGCCACCATAAACAACGTGTTGTTGCATAATTAAACGTTCTTCATCAGTAAATCTACCTGGTTTATGTAAGATACTTTCATCGACCATGATTTTGCCCACGTCATGTAGCATAGAACCGATTCTAATATCGTGAACATCATTTTCATTAAAGCCTAATTCTTCAGCGAGAATTGCGCTATATTCACTAACTCTTTTAACGTGGTTACCAGATTCACCAGACTTATTAGATAAGATGGTCGCAAAGTTTTCAGAGATACTATCTTGTTGAAGAATTAATTCATTTAAGACGTCTTGAATTTTACCCGCCATTGAGTTAAATGAAATACTCACATCTGTGATTTCATCATTAGCGGTTGGAGTTAATCTAGCGTCATAATCACCACTAGAAATAGAGGCTGCTGCTTTAGATAAACTCTTAATTCTTTTTACCTCTTTAGCGGTTAATAAATAAGCAACAAACGCCGCGGCAATAACAGAAACAAAAACAATTAAAACCGTGACAGTTATGCCCTGATTTGCGGTATTTTGCACAGATAAGTGATTTATATAGCTGATATATTTCCATTTTTGAGAGGTTAATTCTCTAGAACAGGCAGTATAAGCGTTCCCGCGGTTCATCCCGGCTTTTAAATCATTAATGCTATTTAATAATTCGCTATCAGCGAGTCCTTGATTAGATTTAACCGACAAAACGTTATTTCCGTATTCATCAAATAAAAGCATTCCTTCGTTTTCATAAACGGTATCTGTGACCGCGCCAAGGAAAGAAGCTTTATTAAATTCATATTCCATGTAGCCCACTACTTGCATATCAAAAGTATCAGCAACGCCAAAGTTTACTAAGGCTTTCCAAACATATAATTCATCGTCACCTTGGAAGAACCAGAATGATTTACCTGGTTGATTTAATAATTTTTGATATCTCTCTTCAGTAAATTCAACATTACTAGAAGATGTTGGCATTAATCTGGATAAGATTGGTTCATTAACAAATGGCGAATACATTGTCGCAGATTCAATATCAGCGTCACTCACAACTAAATAATCCATCGCACCAATTAATGTAGAACCATCACCCGATCCATCTTGACCTGACATAGCAATACGGATTTTATTCGCTGATTCACTAGATGTAGATACGGTTGTGATATTATTTGCAAAATCGTAATTATATCCAATTTGATTGGTTAATAAATTCATTGATGTTTCCGCGGATTTAATCGAATTTTCTAACGCTGAATAAGCGTTCGCGGAGACACTTTCTAATGTGCTAGCCGCGGTTTGATATGCGGAATTAGTAAATGTAGTCATTAAGAAAACACCTAAACTAACCACAGCGATAGCGATTGTCACCATCGACATAATTGATAGTTTAGCTCTGATAGAAAAACGCATTTTCTTTTGCATAACATAAACATTTTATCAAAATTGAAAAAATGTTAAAATACAAACATGTTAAACAAAAAACTATCACTATTATTAATTCCACTACTCCTTACAGGTTGTAATCAAAATAACAACGATGGGGGAGGAAATGGAGGAGAAAAAGAAGAGAATTGTATCATTAAAGAAGATGTGACAATTAACTTTTTATGTATGGCGTATTCCCAATATCGCGATCGTCTCCAATCTATGGTGGATGAATTTAGAAAATTAGAACCACATGTGAAAGTGAATTTATATAATCCTCAAGGTTCTGGTAACTACGCGATGATTGAAAAAACCATCGTTTCTGGGTTCTTTAAAGATGATTATCCAGATATCGCTCAATGTTATCCAGACAATGTTGTTAAATATATCGCTCAAGGCTATGCCTACAATTTAGATGAGTATATAAATAATAAAGATTACGGTTTATTAGATGATGAAGATGATTACATTTCTTCTTTTATAGAAGAAGGTCAACGTTATCCAGTGACTGGAACTTATTCTTTACCGTTTTGTAAATCAACTGAATTAATGTATTACAACGCTGATGCGTTACTTAATCTTGATTTATCATCAATTGATTCTTCAATTAATGAAGGTAAACCATTAGATGCTGGTTATTTAGATAATCTATCTTGGGAAGAATTATTTGATAAATTATGTCCTGCCATTGTTACTTATAACAATTCTTTAGAGGCCGAACATAAAATCATGAAAGATAGCGAAAATTCCGCGGTCTTTACTTATGATTCTGATGAAAATTTCTTCATCACTTTAGCCCATCAATATGAATATGGTTACACCAGTATTGATGAAAACGGAAAAGGTAAAGTTGATTTTAATAATCATAATATGAAAGATCTCATCAAAAAGATGAAAGTCGCAAAAGATAATAAATATCTTCAAACTAGAGGTTCATATTTAGATTATGTCTCTTATTTATTTCAAAATAGAGAAGCTTTATTCACTATTAGTTCCACTGCTGGATTAAGTTATAACTATTCTTTCACTAAACCATTCGCGATGGGTGTCGCAAAAATCCCTCATCCTGAAGGAAAAGCATATTCTTGTATTAACCAAGGTCCATCAGTTTGTATCCTTGACCATAAAGATAACAATCGTTCATTAGCCTCATTCTTACTTTGGAAACACATCACCAATAAAGAAAATGCTTCATCTTGGGCGTTACATACTGGTTATATGGGCATTAGACATACATCTTATGAAAGTGAAGAATATTTAAAAGCATTAGAGATTAATGAGGATTCATCATTATATGATGTCGCAGTCGCGGATAACTTAAAGAAGATCTCCGATGTCCGCGCTTCAACATTTAACACCGATGTCTTTAGAGGTTCATCAAATGCGAGAACGAATGTTGGATTATTATTAAAAGAATGTTTATTAAGTGAAGATATCGATACTGATATTGATACATTATTCCAAAAATATTACGATTCAACGATTAGTTATATTAAATAACTAGCAACAAAAAACAGTGGCCATGTTGACCACTGTTTTAGTTTGCTTTGAATTAGTTATTTTCGACTTTGTTATCTTTGATAACTTTATCTTTCAAGTATTCTGGAACTTCTTCGTAAGCTTCAAATTCACGAGTGAAGTAGCCGGAAGCTTGAGTGATGGATTTTAATTGAGTTGCGTAGTCGATAATTTCAGCTTCTGGAACTAAGGCTTCGATATCTTGGTTACCATCGTGTTCTTCCATATTTTGGATACGAGCACGTCTGGTATTTAAGTCAGACATCATATCACCGGTATATTGACTTGGAGCGACAACGTGAATTCTCATAATTGGTTCGAGAATGATTGGGCTACATTTCAAATACGCATCTTTGAAGGCTAAGATACCGGCCATCTTGAAGGCTTGTTCGTTACTGTCGACTGGGTGATATTTACCATCGACTAAGACACCTTTAACTCCGATAACTGGGAAGCCAGCGAGTAGACCACTATTGAGGGCTTCGAAGAAACCTTTTTCAACAGCTGGGAAGTAGTTCTTTGGAACGGCACCACCGAAGACTTCTTCGGCGAATTCGCTTTCACCACCACGGGTTGGTTCAAATCTCATCTTAACGACACCATAGAAACCACTACCACCGGATTGTTTGACATAACGGCCATCACCTTCCGCGGATTTCTTTATGGATTCACGATAGACGATTTTCATTGGGGAGGTGTTAACATCTACTTTGTAGATATCTTTTAATTTACCTAAGACATAGTCGATATGGGAGTTAGAAACACCACCTAATAATAATTGTTTTGTTTCGTTATTACGTTTGACTTCCACGCATGGATCTTCTAATTGCATCTTTTGAAGAGCTGGGCCCATCTTGGATTCATCATTTTTGTTCTTGATTTCAATCGCTTTGAAGATAACTGCGGTTGGATAGTGAGCTGGTTTATAGACACAAATGGCTTTTGGAGAAGATAATGTCATACCTGTGCAAACACCATCTAAACGGGTAATCGCAGCGATATCGCCTGCGTGAACTTCTGTAATAGTATCAAGTTTCTTACCTGTCATCGCATATAACATAGAAACTCTTTGTGTACCGTTACCGACATAGACATCGTCACCACTATGTAAGACACCGGAATTAACTTTAATTAAGTTAATAACGCCTGAATATGGGTCGACAACTGTCTTAAAGACATAAGCGGAGAATGGTTCGCTATCATTAGTTTGTCTAACGACTTCTTTACCATTATCATCAGTGGCTTCTAATGGTTTGAGATCCGCTGGTGATGGTAAGTAATCGACAAACATATCTAATAAGGTTTTTAAACCAATATTCTTTGTCGCAGAACCGACTAAGACTGGAACTAATTCGCCAGCCATAACGCCTTTTCTTAAGGCGTCACGGATTTCTTCGTCTGTGAACTCTTCACCGAGGAAGAATTTATCTAATAATGCATCATCTGTAGAAGCAACCGCTTCTAAAACTGCGTTATGTAATTCATCAACATTACCTTTGATGTCAGCTGGGATTTCGCATTCTGAACGGTCTTTACCATTAAATTTATAAGCTTTTAATGTGACTGTGTTTGCAAATCCGTTAAAGCCAGCATCATGTCCTAATGGATAGGAGAATGGGATGACTTCTTTTCCTAATTTTTCTTTTAATTCTTTGAGTAATTCATCAAAGTTGACGTTTTCTTTGTCCATTTTGTTAACAAAGATAATGCCTGGGATATTCTTTTTTCTTAATTGATTCCAGTGTTTAACTGTACCAACTTGAACGCCGACTTGTGCATCGACTAATAAGACGCCGCCTTTGACAGCTTTAGTAACACCAATAACTTCACCGATGAAGTCATCGTTACCTGGAACGTCTAATAAATTGATTTTGTGTTCACCATAAGTGAGTGGGATGAGGGCTACTTGAGTGGAAGAACCTCTTCTTTGTTCTTCAGCTGTGTAGTCACTGATCGTGTTTTTCTTTTCGACTTCGCCTTTTGCAGAAATTAATCCGCTCACAAAGGCTAATCCTTCGCCAAGAGTTGTTTTACCACTACTTTGGTGGCCTAATACAACGACGTTACGAATGTTTTTTGCTTCAAATACTTTCGCCATAATTTAAATCTTCTCCTTACATTCTAAAATATTTTGAATAACGACCTTTGGTAATCAATTGAATTTTACCCGCTTTTTGTAAAGATGCGAGAGACTTTTCAATTGTCGCAGGTGATGCGGCATAAAGAACGTTTTGCACCACTTGCTTTGTAATAGGCGTAGCGCTGTCGTTAATGACTTTAAAAGTCTTCTCTTCAGCAGTGCCATCCATATTATTAACTTCGATGATGTAATCGAGTTTTCGATAACCTTCAAGGACACTTCTTAACACAAAGGAAACATATGTTGTGTAATCGTTTGTGTTTTCTTCCCAGCCTGTCGCGCTGGCCTCAAAAGCATCGATATATTCACCTATTCTCTGCTTAATAATATACGAGATTGAGTAATAATCATCAATAGTATATCCATATTTCTTAGTTAAGAAATTAAGGATAAGCCTCGATAAACGCCCATTACCATGATTATATGGGTGTATGCACATAAAATCGAGCATAAATGCAGAGATGAGCACTAATTTGTTCACTTCTTCATCAGTCGCGAGTACATTGAATTGATAAATTAAGTTATCAAGTAATGGAACAACTTCTTCTGGAGCGGCGGGAACAAAGATGGTTCTATAACTGCCATCAGGCATCATTTCTTGGATGTAATTTTGCGTATCTTTATAGTTACCACCGATCTCTGGATTATAACCACGATACATATAAAAATGTAAAGTGGAAATAAATGAGCGATCAAATGGTTGGAATTTATAAACTTTATCAATTAAATCGAGGGCTTCACAATATCCTTTAACGATATGTTGATTGAATGATTCTGCGGGTCTACCTTTTTCAAATAAATCTTTTTCTTCACCTTCGGATAAGAAAACATTACCCAAATAGTTAGAGGCTACCGCGGCTGACTTACGGGCAATTTTCTTTAATGAATCTAACTTTTTCAAATTAGAAACCACCATGGTTTTCCCACGGTATAATTCTATTGAATTAAGTAAAGAAACAATATTTGGAGTGGTTAAAGCTAAAACAGTTCCTTTAAGGTCAAACATTTTCATGTTGATATACCCTCACAACATTTTAATCATATATGATTGAGTTTTATATTTCAATTTTTAATTACGCATTTTTCATAAAAAAATACCGAATTAGTTTTTCTCGGCATTTTTCTATTATAAATAACTAGTCTTTTCGATGAATTGATTTGTCGCTTTCAAAGCCTTCTGGATATCTCTTTTTTAGTTTCTCAACATTGTGTTTTAAGATGTCTTCTAGATCAATATTTAACGCGGTCGCCGCCTCAGCGAGATACCAAGCGATATCTCCTAATTCATCAATCACTTTATTTTCATCCAAAGGATGTCCTTGGAAAATATGCTTCTTAAGTAGGTCAACGACTTCTCCAGATTCCCCGCATAACCCCATTGAAGCATTCAATAATAGATCCTTTTGAGGGATATCTTTATTTAAAGTCGCCATCGCTAATTTTTGATATTCATTACCTGTCATATGCTTACTCCTATTGTTATCTTATGATAACTTGAAAAAATGTTGTTGACTATTAATTATATTAAATGATAAGATACTAACCGCAAAAACAGTAGAAAGCAGAGGCACCCGCTTCTCGCCAGACCGACAAAAGTCAGTTGGCTTAACACTACATCTCTAGGGCTAGATTTGTTAACGGGTGCACTATGCATCCGTTTTTTAGCGAAAAGGAGTGATAATTATCGTACCGAACAACAACAACTTTGCAAAAAAGAACAAAAAAGACAACAAAGAATTGATTAACGAATTTGTTCGCTTTCCAAGCGTCCGTCTCATCGGTCCTAATGGAGAACAACTCGGTGTCATGTCTTCTAGAGAAGCTCAATTAAAAGCTAATGAATATGAATTAGATTTAGTTTGTGTCTCTCCAAATGCAGAACCACCAGTCTGTAAATTACTCAATTATGGTAAATACCGTTTCGAGCAACAAAAGAAAGCAAAAGAAGCAAAGAAAAATCAACGCATCATCGAAGTTAAAGAAATTCAATTAACTCCTCAAATTGGCGCGCACGATTTGGAGACAAAAGCGCGTGCAGCGATGAAATTCTTAAGCGAAGGCAATAAAGTCAAAGTTGGAGTTCGCTTCAGAGGCCGTCAAATGACCCACTTAGAGGTTGGCCAAGAAGTCATGGATAAGTTTATCGCTTTATTAAGTGACTACGCAGTAGTCGAAAAACCAAGTGCGATGGAAGGAAAGTGGATGTACGCCATCCTCGCACCAAAGAAGAAATAAAGTAGGAGGAAAAAGTTATGCCAAAAATGAAAAGCAAACGCGCTTTAATGAAGCGTATTAAGGTAACTGGCACCGGTAAAGTTGTCCGTGGTCATGCTTATCGTTCACATTTAGCCCCACACAAAACAACAAAACAAAAGAGACACTTAATGAAAGCTGGACTCGTCCATAAGTCCGACTACAAGAGAATTAAGTTCCTCATCGTTAAGTAAGGAGGTAATCGATAATGGCAAGAGTTAAAGGTGGCACAGTCACACACGCACGTCGCAAGAAAGTATTAAAAAGAGCCTCCGGTTACTTCGGAAGCAAACACTTACTCTTCAAAACAGCGAAAGAGCAAGTTATGCACAGTTTACGCTACGCGTATATCGATCGTCGTAAACTTAAAAGAGACTATAGAAAATTATGGATCAGACGTATTAACGCTGCATGCCGCTTAAATGACATTTCCTATAGCAAATTCATGTTCGGTTTAAAAGCCGCTAACGTCAACATCAATCGTAAAATGCTCTCAGAATTAGCAATTAACGATCCAAAAGCTTTCGCTGATTTAGTGAAATTAGCTAAGAAAAACGTTAAATAATTAATCATGATAAATTAGAGAATCTGCAAAGGTTCTCTTTTTTATATCCTTTTTATATATAAATAGCAAAAAGAAAGGAGACCCGCAGGTCTCCAAATTGTAATTTGCAATATCTAACGGGATATATCCCTATAAGTTCTCATAAATAGTGAACACCAACTAATAATTATTTTCCTTCACGACAAACGGTGAATCTGGTGTAATAATCACACACATATTCGACATTGTGTTTGTTGTCCCCGACAGCATACTCTTCATCGATGTGTTTATTGAAGATGTAAGCACGGTCAAGGTAATCAAACATGAAGTCGATAGCTTGTTGACGGCTCTCAAACTTGTTAGAGAAGACTTTTCTTTCTCCGTTAATAATTGCCTGTAGAGTGTAGAATTTCATTTTGTGTACCTCATCTTTCTCGCAGTTTAACGTCTTGCTTGGGACGTGAGGTACTTCTTCACTCAAGCGACTATATTATGTACCATTTTTTTATATTGTCAAGAAAAATCGATAAAAATTTTTTATTTTTTTCAGCAATATTTTATTAACTAGTTAATAGAGACATTTTTCAAAGGTTTTTTGAAAACAAAATATGAGAATCTAGGCCGTTTTTCCTCTCTTTCT
>JAZQVN010000036.1:0-50412 GCA_045631885.1 Bacilli bacterium | reverse complement strand
ACTATCATGATATCACTGTTAATGAGATATGTTCTTTAGCTAATAAAACAAAGATGACCTTCTATCATTACTATAAGGATAAAGACAATTTGCTAGCTCTAGCTTCAGTTAATTTAATCAACAAAGAATATAACGAAGCATACAGAAAAATCTTAAGAAAAGAAACCGACCAGGAAGAAATCGAATACCAATCGATATTGGCTACCTATGATTGGGTAGCAAAACATTATAATCAAATCCAAAACCTCATTCATAAAGGCGATACTTTTCCGATGGAGATATTCAAAAACGCTTTATCTAATAACTATGGTAAATATATAACTGAGACAATTAAAACTGTTGGTTATGATGTTCCTAGTGATTATTTATCGATATTCTTCTTTGAAGGATTATATGGTTCGTGCCTATATTACGCCGAACAACTAAAAAATAAAAAAGATAAGAAAAAAGTTAAAGAAGATATTAAAAAACTTTGCCGTTTTTGGGCTAAACTTATCGTATCAGCTTTTAAGGATAACTAAGTTTTTAAATTTTAAATATATAAAATATGCGCAATTAATCGGTTTCCATATAGGTAAGCACCAAAGCAATAAAACAACACTAGGAAAAGCATACTGATGAGTTGAAACATATTAAAAACTCCTAAAAACAAAGAAAAATGAGCATTTCTGCCCATTTTCGCTAATGTTTGTATCTTATACTTTGTATCAAAGTATGTATACTATTATGGGGCGGTTGACCAGAATTGAACTGGCGCATGCCTGGTTCACAGCCAGGTGTGTTAACCCCTTCACCACAACCGCCAAGCGATATATATATTAATAGGACTAGCCTCTTTTGTCAAAGATTATTTCAATTAAAAAGGTGATTATTGCTAACCACCTTAATAATTTATTTATTAACTCTTATTTTGCTAATAAGAATGCTTTGTATCCACGATATGCTTCGTAGACATCGACTTTACTAACAATTTCCATTGGCGCGTGCATATTTAACACAGCAATACCAGCGTCGATAACATTCATATTGTAGTTACCTAAGATGTAAGCAATTGTGCCTCCACCACCTTGGTCAACTCTACCGAGTTCTGAAGATTGCCAGTTCACATCCGCTTCATCCATTGTTCTTCTAATAAAGGCATAATATTCTGGATTGGCATCGTTAGAACCACTCTTACCACGGCTACCAGTATATTTGTTAAAGACTAAGCCTTGACCGAAATATGCAGCGTTCTTTGGATCATTAACACCTGGATATAATGGGTCAAATCCCGCGGAGACATCGCTAGAGAGCATCTTTGATGCTTCCATCACAGTTCTCGCTGTAAACATTGGTTCGTTATAGCCTAATAATTTCGCTAATCTAGCAACTGTATTTTCAAAGAATAAAGATTGTGCACCTGTCGCACCGACAGAACCGATTTCTTCTTTATCCACGAGGATACAGCAAGCGGTATATTCGACTGATTTTGTATCTAATAACGCTCTTAAGGATGTGTAAGCACACACTCTATCATCGTGACCATAACCAGCGATCATTGATCTATCTAAACCATAATCTCTAGCTGGACCAGCAGGAACGACTTCGATTTCTGCGGAGATGAAATCTTCTTCTTCGATATCATATTGTTCTTTTAATAAATTAAGAACATAGGCTTTCGCGTCTTTTTCTTCTAATGGGATGCTACCTAATGATAAGTCTAAGTTTTCACCTTCAATCGCTTTGGCTAATGGCTTAGCCATTTGATCAGCGGATAAATGGATTAATAAATCAGTAATACCAACGACTGGATCATCTTCTTTTTCACCAATATTGATTTCAACAACACTACCGTCTTTTTTACAAACAACACCGTGTAAGGCTAATGGGATAGTGACATATTGATATTTTTTGACGCCACCATAATAATGGGTATCCGCTAAAGCGAAACCATTCTTTTCATAAAATGGAGATTCTTTTAAGTCTAATCTTGGTGAGTCGATATGGGCACCTAAGATTCTTAATCCATCAGTTAATGGTTTTTTACCAATGATAAACGCACAGACGTTTTTGTTTTTATTAATAAAATAAACTCTATCGCCTTCTTTTAAGGATTTAACTTCTTCACCATTTTTAAATCCAACTTTTTCTAATAATTCTTTTGATTCACGAGCGACTAATCTTTCGGTTTTACCAAAGGAAATATATTTTTTATATTGTTCTGCGAAATCCATGACTTCTTTCATGTTGTCTTTATATTTCGCCCAAGCATTTTTTCTATACATAAAACACTCCTTTTGCTAATTAGGATAATAATATACTATTTTAGAAAAAAAGCATACTAATATGCTTCTTATTTAACAGTTTTTGCTAATCCTGACTTAGCGGTTTCCCTGTATCCTTCTTGTAAATCTTTACCAGTTTGATACATTGTTTGAACGGAAGTATCAAAGTTAACTTTGGAATGTTGAGAAGGAATGATTTTAGCAAGTGTCGCAGCGTTAATCGCTTTTAAAGCGAATATCGCACACCTTTCAATACAAGGAATTTGCACATATCCATCAACTGGGTCACAAGTTAAGCCTAACGAATGCTCCATCGCGATTTCCGCGGCTTGAGCAATATTATCAATTTCATAATTCATCACACTAGCAATCATCGCCGCGCTCATCGCACAGGCGACACCAATTTCCGCTTGGCAGCCGCATTCCGCGCCAGATACTGAAGCATTTGTTTTCACAATAATGCCAATTAATCCAGCGACACATAAGCCGTTAATAATCTCTTTTCGAGAATAATTTTGCATTTTTAAATAAGTAATCGCACCAGGGAGAACACCAGCACTACCGCAAGTAGGCGCGATAACGACGACACCACCACTCGCGTTTTCTTCAGCAACGGCAAATGAAGAGATAGCAACATTCATCAAAACATTGGTCTTACCATTTTTACTTTCACGCATGTTGAGGTACATAGCTCTAGCTTTTCTTTCAACATGTAGAGAGCCTGGAAGTTCACCAGTTTTGGAAATGCCGTCCAACCTACACGCTTCTATCGCATCATAGACATCAGCGAGATAATCTAAAATTTCTCTTCCTTCATATCTGATGACATATTCAGATAAAGAAATTCTTTCTCTTTTGCAAAAACCCACGATATCGGTGAGATATTGATGAGGATATATTTCACCAACGTTATTAACGACTTCTCCGTTAATTAAGATTGATCCACCGCCAATCGAGGCAACGGTCTCTTTATTAATTAACCCATTTTCGCCAAATATTTCAAAAGTTAAAGTATTTGGATGAGTCACTTCTGTATCATAGTCAAAGTTGATTTCATGTGGGATTTCACCTAACTTCAAATCAATGATGTAATCAGTTAAGTGACCTCTACCAGTTAGGCATAAAGAACCATATAAAGTGACAACGATTTTCTTAGCGACATCTTTATAATGTTCGATGATATAGTCGCACGCAAAAGCAGGCCCCATCGTATGTGATGAACTTGGACCATGACCTATGACAAAGATTTCTTTTATTGATCGCATTATTGTAACCAGAATCTAATTGCACTTGGGAAGTGTTCGCTCCAGCTAGCTTCGCAGTGCGCTTTCGTGGAATCTACGAGCAAGGCTACTTGTTCATGAGAGAACCCTCTTTTTAAGAAATATTGATACATTTCTATCGTAGATTTTAAGAATTCATGTTCAAAATCTTTATCTCCTGAATAGAAATAAAATTTTCCATATTCTTCAGGATTGATATTTAATGTCTCAACATAATCATATAAAACTTTTTTATCAAATAAGAAAAAGGCTGGGGAGAATGATAAAGCAAAGCCAAAGACATCTTTATGGACGGTGGCAAAATTAAACGCCCCTAATCCACCCATTGACGATCCACCGATACCGGTGAATTCTTTTTCTGGTAAAGTTGGGAAGAGGGAATCCACTAATGGTTTTATTTTGTTAACAAAATAATCCATAATCAAATTACTATATGGTTTGGGCGGTTCACCTTTCGGCATATGCTTCTTTTGAAGTGGTAAATCCATTAATGTATATTCAAGAACACGGTATAAATGTCCAACTTTTGGACAATCTAAACCAACGACAATAAAAGGTCTCACTCCTTCTTGAATGAGTTCGTGTTGTCTGACATCAATATCCCACGAACCATAAGCGGTCGTATATTTATCAACGATGTTCTGCCCATCTAGCATATAAAGAACCGGATATCTCTTTTTAAAAGAAAATCCTTCTGGAAGATAGACTCTTACTGTTCTTTTTTTGCAGTTAGGAACAGGTAAAATGACATTCATCGTGTAAAGTGAGCCGTATTGAATATCATTTGGTTCTTGAGTATATAACTTGAATGGTCCTATTTGATTTTTCATTATATGAAATAATTATAATTCTTTATTGGGGATATTGCTATAAGAATAATATCAAAACAATTTATTGTTTTCTTTAAAAATAATTTACAGGTGTAATATAAATGTGTTGGCTATTATTAGTAAAAAATAATAGAATAAAGATTAGTGAGGAAAACACATAGTAACTATGAATAATCATTTTGAAATTGTCATTGACACTCTTGGTAGTGACAAGGGGCCAAAGGCCGTTATTTTAGGTGCGTCATTATTATTAAAAGAACACGATAATGTCGATGTTGTTTTAGTGGGTGAACAAGCACTTATTGAAGAACAAATTAAAGAATTAGGGATGGACTCTAATAGAGTCAAAATCATTAACGCAAATGACACTATCACTAATTTAGATAACATTATTAATGCTTTTTACGATAAGCCAAACGCTTCTATCTTATTAGCGTTAAAAGAATTAGCGAATAATGAGAACGCGATTGGCTTATTATCCGCGGGTAATTCTGGCGCGATCGTTGTTGGATCAATTAAATATTTAAGAAAAGATGGCTCTAGACCATGTATGGCGGCGATCTTACCAACATCTAACGATTCATTCACTTGCTTAGTGGATACAGGTGCGACAATTGATTGTTCACCAGATCAACTTCATGAATTCGCTTTATTAGGAAGAGACTTCATGCACGACTTATTCAATATTGAAAGTCCAAGAATTGGTTTGCTCTCTAATGGAGCGGAACCAACTAAAGGTAATAAAGTTGTCAAAGAAGCCCACCACTTACTCGCCGAAGATAATTCCCTTAACTTCATCGGTAATGTCGAAGGCAATAAAGCCTTATCAGGATGCTGCGATGTTTTAGTCGCTGATGGCTTCGCCGCTAACCAAGTTTTGAAAGTTACCGAAGGTACTGCCGAAAGAATTATCACCGATATCGTTAAATTTGCAAAAGGTCAAAACCATCCAGAAATGATGCCATTAATCCCATATTTAATGGCGAAATATGATATTTCTAACTTAGGTGGAGGCATCTTATTAGGAGCGAAGAAAGTCGTCATTAAATGCCGTGGCAATTCTGGCGAACAAGCAATCTTTAATACAGGAAAAATGCTAATAAATTTAGCAAACAATAAAGCAATGTATAGCAAATAGGAGAAAAAAATGGCTGAAAAGAAATATGTTATTTACACAGATACAGACTGTGACATCACCCCAGAGATTGCAAAAAGATATGGATATAAATTAATTTCCATGCCTTACACAATTGATGGAAAAGAAATCAAACCATACGTTGATTTTGAAGAATTCGATTATAAGACTTTCTACAATCAACTAAGAGCAGGTGTCTTACCAACCACTAGCGCTTTATCCCCGGTTGAATATATGGAATATTTCGAAGAGGACTTTAAAGCGGGTTATGATATCCTTTATGTTCACTTCTCCGCAGCGATGACTGCCACATTTAATTCGATGAGATTAGCGCTTGAAGAATTATATGAAAAGTATCCAGAGAGAAAATTATATGAAGTTGATACCAAAGGTATCACATTAGGTAGCTACGCTATTTGTTTAGAAATTGGTGAATTATATAAAAACGGTGCCTCTATTGAAGAAATTCAAGCTTGGGCAGCAGAAAATATTGATAAGACAGCCTTCTACTTCTACGCTGATGATTTAAAATTCTTCCATAAATCAGGTAGAGTGAGTGGCTTTGCCGCTTTCTTTGGTGGCATGGTTGGCATTAAGCCAATCATCTTCATCGATGAATCTGGCACGATGAAAACAAAATCTAAAGGTAGAGGCCGTAATGGCGCGTTAGAAAAACTCTTAGGTTATGTCATCGAATTAGAAGATGATATTAAAAACCATAGAGTCGTTATCGCTCATACCGATGCCTTAGAAATCGCTGAGCAATTCGGTGCAATGCTTAAAAAGCAATTTGGCGAAGACTTAAATATTGAATATGAGGTCGTTAACCCAACCGCTGGCAGCCACTGCGGACCAAACGCTATGGGTGTTACCTTCCACGCCAAACATCGTTAATATTATTTATATAATAAATAAACCCGAGGATTTTCTCGGGTTTTATTTCATTAAGTCGAGTTCATCAACGACCGCTCTTAGGCACTGATGAAGTAATTCATATTTTTCTTTTAGATTATCTCCAGTTACTTCTTTAACTGAAACTAGGAACACTGTCTTTCTTTCAAATTCAATAATATCTGAACCATCTAAATCTTTTCTTGTTTCTAAATATTCCATCGTTCGATTTAGGAAGTCTTTCTTTTTGCCTTGCATTTTATAAACATCAAAATTGACTTCTAACATCATTTCTCCAGTATCAAACAATGATATTGATAAATCTTGACCAATAATCCAGCTTAATCTTGGAGATAAAGAAGTTGAACCCACAGTAAAGAAATCATCATTTTCATCAATCTCTAATGCGGTATCATCAAAAATTGGTGAATTTCTCATCAGTTTAAATAATGGAGCAATGTAATCTAATGATCTCATATATTTCTTTCTATAAAGCCCACCTTTTTAGATGGGCTTAATATTATTATATTATAGATTAAATTATCTGATTGTTTCTAATTTAATTAAATTAGTTGTGCCTGGTTTTGCACCAGCATTACCACCAGTTAAAACAACATTATCACCTTGTTTTAATCCATAAATCATTTTGGCGAGATTTAAGGCATTATTAAACATTGGTGTGGTATGGTCGAATTTACCAGCGATTGCAGGAGTAACACCCCAAGATAAGCCTAATTTATACCAGACTTTTTCACTTGTGGTGACACCTAAGATATCGATTGGGGCTCTGAAACGAGCGACCATTCTCACGGTTTTACCAGATAAAGAAGAAACAACAATCGCTTTCGCATCAACATCAATACCTAAATCCACTGTGGCGTGACTAACTGCGTCGATCGTGCTTCTAATTTCGAAATTAGTTTCTTCAAACATCTTACGATAATTGATTTTACTTTCAGTAAATTCAGCAATCTTCGCCATATTTCTTGTCGCTTCAACTGGATATTTTCCGTTTGCAGATTCGCCAGAAAGCATAATCGCACTACTACCATCATAAACAGCGTTAGCAACGTCAGAGATTTCCGCTCTAGTTGGACGAGGATTGTTAATCATCGATTCTAACATTTCTGTCGCGGTAATAACGACTTTACCTTTCATACGGCATTTTTTGATTAAAGACTTTTGAATAGAAGGAACTTCAATAAATGGAACTTCAACACCTAAGTCACCTCTAGCGACCATCACGCCATCAGCAACTTCACAGATTTCATCAATGTTATTAACGCCAGTTCTATTTTCGATTTTAGCGATGATTTCAATTTCTTTACCGCCATTATCATCTAAGAACTTTCTCATTTCGACCATGTCTTGTTTACAAGAAACAAAGCTGGCAGCGACGAAATCAGCGTCATTTTGAATACCGAATAATAAGTCGGCTTTATCATTATCAGATAGGAATGGTTGTTTTAAGTGTTTATTTGGGAAAGACATTGATTTACGGTCAGAGAGGATACCACCACTGACAACTTCTGTAATGATGTCTTGTCCTTTGATTTCTTTGACTTTGAAAATAACTAAACCGTTATTAACTAAAACAGAATCACCTGGTTCTAATTCTTCATGTAACTTTTTATAAGAAACAGAAACGATTGATTCATCACCAGTCACTTCTCTAGTTGTGAAAGTGAATTCCGCACCATTTTTGAGATCGACTTTTCCGTCTTTAAATAAGCCAATACGGTATTCTGGTCCTTTAGTGTCTAACATGATAGCGATAGGAAGATTTAATTCTTCTCTCACTTTCTTAATCATGTCAAAGCGAGCTTTGTGTTGTTCGTGATTGCCATGGGAAAAATTGCAGCGTGCAACGTTCATTCCAGCATGGGCCATTTCAATTAATACTTCTTCACGATCAGAAGCTGGTCCGATTGTGCAGACAATTTTTGTTTTGCGCATTAATTATGTCCTCTTTTCAATAGTTAATAACATTATAACGCGATTTCTTATAGAAATATTATATTTTTCATATAATAAGATATTATACGCATAAAAATGTCGCATAAAAGTGGGTTATATATGATATCAGATAAAATAAAGATGAACCCCTATTAAGAAGTTCATCTATTAAATCAATTTTCAAAAATTAAGTGGGTTTTGAGGTGAATTATTCGGTATTTCTCGTTTCTTTTACTTCAATAGCGTTAATACGAGCGAATTTAATTCCGCCATCTTTGAGTTCTTTCAAGCAAGCCGCACGTAGGTCAAATAAAACATCCCAATATGTTTCGAGTTTTGAGAAGAATCTTAAGTCGTATTGAACACCGAATTCTCTAAAATCAGAGATGACCGCACTTGATGCAGGATCCTTTAAAACTCTCTCATCTTTTTTCGCCGCGGCTAATAACAATTCAAAGACTTTATCACTATCTTCACCACTATCAATGTAGATAGAAATAACACCTCTTCTGAAGTCATGGTCAGCGTAGTTTGTGACGTTAGCTTTGATGACATTATTATTAGTGATATGGATCTTTTGTCCGTTCACATTTAATAAAGTTGTGTAGAGTAAAGAGATACGGAATACTTTACCTTCTTCACTACTAAATGAGTTAGATACTTTAATGTAATCACCAGTTTTGAAGTTTCTGACTTGGAATAAAAGGATACCAGAAGCAAACATACCGATGATATCTTGTAAGGCTAAACCAAGAGCGACTGTTACCGCAGAAGCAATACCAACCGCGCCAGAAACATCTAAACCGATAATTGCGACAACTAGGAAAGCTAATATGACATAAAGAGTGATTTTAAACGCACCAATAAAGAAGCTTTTCGCTGACATATCAATTGCGATACCGCGTTTAATACCGGATAGTCTTTTTAAAATAACAACGATTAACTTAATAACAAGAACACCCACTACCAAAACAACAATAGCGATAATAATTCTCGATATAACGTTTAAGCCATAATCATTTTCTTGTAAGAAAAAGTTACCTAAATTAGCAAAAAACTGTTGTATACCAGCCCATAAATTTTCCCAAAAATTACCTTCTAAGACCATATTATCCTCCTAGAACATACTAATAATCGCGTTCACCGTAAAGGAAACGATAAATAATCCCGCAATAACATAAATTGGAATACTCACTTCTTTTCCTTTTCCTTGAACGAGCATTAATGCACAATAAACGATTAAACCAAAGCCAATACCATCAGAGATGGAATAGCATAAGATAGATAAAATAAATGTAATTAATAATGTAACCAAGATAGTTGGGTTTTTAATATCAATTGATTGAACAGCATTTACCATAATCAAAATTCCAATTCCTGCTAAAGCAGGAGCGGTCACACTATATGCTGTAAAGACCGAGAATACTGGATAGATAAATGCGGATAAGATGAACATGAATGCAGTCATCACTGACGCTAAACCAGTTCTCGCACCCATCGAGATACCGACATTGCTTTCCGCTAATGGTTCAACTGTTGTCGTACCAAATGGACCAGCTAATAAAGCACCTGTAGAATCTGCTAATACAGTGCGGTGATAATTATTAATCTTTCCTTCTTCGTTAATAACTTGCACTTTATCATTAAATGATAAATAAGCCGCTGTTGTATCAAACAAGTTGATAAAGACAACTGAGAATATTGCAACATAACTAATTGGGTTAGAGAATATCGCACCTAAATCATTACCGAAATCGGAACCACCATAACTATCGCTAAATAAACCAAAGAACAAAACTTCTTTAGCAGGTGTGATATCGGCAAACTTATTTGGTAATAGCCATGGAGCGATTGGCAAATTAGTGACCATTCCATCTAAATTGCCAAAACGATAAATGCCAACTCCATCAACTACTTCTACTGCACCGCTCGTGGTCATAATTAAAGAAGCGATTAAACCAGCAATCGCAGCGAATAAGATACCAAAAGGAATGGCTAATGTTTTTAATAATGGGTTTCTACCAAACATTAAGATAAGCACCACTACGATTGATAAAATAGCAATTAATACCGCTGGATCAGCGAAATTTCCTAATGATACTAAAGTAGATGCATTAGAAACGATGATTCCAGAATTCTTTAAACCAACAAAGAATAAGAATCCTCCTAATGCCGCAGAAATGATGAATTTAATGTCTTTTGGGATAGATTCGATGATAATCTTTCTCACTGGTGTAAGAGACAAAACAAAGAACACTAAACCACAGACAGTTAATAAAATCATTCTTTGATGCCATGATGGGAAAGAAGAAGATAAAGTAAACGCGATATAAGCGTTAATTCCTAAGCCAGATGATAAAGCAATTGGATATTTAGCAACCAATGCCATAACCAAGATGATAATCGCAGTTAAAAACGCGGTGACGACAAAGACACCTTGTTTATCCATTCCTGCCCCATGATATAAGTTAGAAGCGACGACTGGTAAAATATAGCACATCGCTACGAATGTCATTAAACCACCGATAATTTCGGTTTTGATACTTGTCTTATTTTCTTGCAAGTGAAATATTCTTTCTAAAAATTTCATTTTGTAAAGTTCCTATCACGGAATATTCTATCATAAATATGAAAATAGAGAGAAGTGCTTTCTCTCTATCTTTTTCTTTTTATTCGTTTTCCACTTTCATCAGGTAAGTGATAACTTCTCTTCTTTTAATAATACCTATAAAGGTATTGTTATCATCAACAACCGGGATGAAGTTTTGTTCTAGTGATAAGTTAAGAACTTCTTCCATCGTTGCTTCAATTGTCACTGAACGATATGGGCGATATTTATCAACGTCTTTGACTTTGAAGTTTTCAGCGAGTTTCAAATTGAAATTATTTTGATTTTTAATAAATCTCAATAAATCACCTTCAGAAACTGAACCTTGATATTTACCAAGTTCATCAACTAGTGGGTAAACAGAAAACTTATGAGCATCAAATTTCTCTAATGCTTGTCTTACTGTAGAATCAAACTCCATATAAAATGTCGATGATTTCGGTGTTAATAAACTGATGATATTTTCCATACCTTTATTATCAATGATATTGTTTAATTAAACAATAAATGGGATATAATTTCCTATTTATGTTTCTTTTTAAGTAAGAGTAATCCTGCGCCTAATAAGGATGTTAAGGAGATGATTGCACTACTAGCAACAATCGAGCCTCCACATCCAACTCCACCAGTAGATGAGTCGCTGCCTTTTGGATTAACTTTAATATCAAATGATGTTGCTCTAGTTACGCCACCTTCAGAATACTTGACGATGACAGCTTTTGTTCCGGCTGTTTTCATATCCACTGGATCAATTGTATATTGATCAGCTTGTAATAACTTAGTTCCGTTATTTTCATAAATCGCTGTAACGACTAATCCAGCTGGATCAAATGCTTCACCGACTATATATTCAACTTTAGTTGGAAGTTTAGTAACTGCAATACTCTTCAAAGCGCCTTCTGGGTTAACTTCTGGTTTTTCGCCTTCGACATAAGTAACTGTAAAGGTGGTTTCTTTTAATTCACCGGCATCGGAAACATAACTGATTTTGACAGTGTATGGGCCAGCGGTTGTCACATCATCCATTGTGATAAAGACGTGACTAGTATCTGTAACATCAATTTCTTGTTTGGTGTTATCGCTATATTTAGCGACCACTCTGATACCAGTTAAATCAAGTTCTTCATCAAGATAATATGTTGTTTTATTTGGAAGTTTTTCAATTTCAATGCTTTCTAATGTTGCATCGGCACTTGGTTGAGGTTGAACTGCGGTCCATTTCGCGTAGAGTGTGATATTGGCACTAATTGCGGTATCAAAGTTAAATGCTTGTGTACAAGCCTCATCAGTGTACCAACCACCGAATGTGTATCCTTCTCTAGTTGGATCAGTTGGTTTTGTGGCTTTTGCACCACTTTCAATTGTTTGAGCATTAACAGCGGAGCCACCATTAGAATTGAATGTAACGGTGTATGTTGTGGTTGGTGTAGGAGTTGGTGTATCTCCTCCGCCTTCTCCACCTTCACCACTATCTTCTCCATTATAAATGGAGACTGATGGTTCTTTTAATTCGTAAATATGTTCACTACTAGAATTGACAAAGTTTTGTAATTTACCAACACAGATAACTATGTCGCCTTTCTTTGGAGCGGTTGAACAGCTGCCCCAATAGACTTGCATAGTTTCTTGATCGTCTTCAGCGTCGGCAATATTGAATCTATATGTACCTTGAGTTCTTGTGCTTGCTTCGACATCAGAAACGATAAGTCCTTTAACGGCATAATCATCATCACTTGTAGCGCCATCCGCTAATGCTTTCGCAGCTGTTAACGCATCAGCAACAGTAATAGTATCTGTTGGAATTGGAGTAGGAGTTGGGGTTTCTCCACCGCCTTGTTCACCATCACTTGGTTGTATTTCAGAAACAAAGATAACTGTTGGTTGATTTATTTCATAAATCGATGTTCCTGAAGTATTAACAAAATGTTTAAGTTTACCAGTACAAATAACTTCATCTCCTTTCTTAGGAGCGATGTCTGTACTGCCCCAATAAACGTCTAACACATCTGTGGCTATTGTTGTGTCACCTAAATTAAATCTATATGTATTGTTAACTCTATCACTCTTTGTAGGATCATTTACGACAAATCCTTTAATAGAATATTCTTCTGATGTTTCTTCTCCACCACTTAAAGCTTGAACGATCTCTAATCCTTTAGCAACAGTAATGGTATTTGTTGGTTGAGTTTCTCCACCGATAGTTTGCCAAATAGCAGTAATTGTAGTGTCGGCATAGATAACAACACCAGCACCTGGATTATACGCTGTGCCATTGATAGACCAGCATTTGAACTCTTTTCCGCTTGGGGCGGTAAAGCCATTAGCTGGTAATGTATAAACATTCCCACTCTTAACTGTGGTGGAATTCATAGATCCTGTTCCACCGTTTGCAGCGAATGAAACTGTATAATTAACTTCAATATCTTGACCTTGACTGCCATCATCTGGGTAAGCAGCTTTTGCTCTTTCTAAAACACTAGCAGAGCATTTGCTGCCGAATATCTTCCATGCATATTCAGGGTGATCAACGAATGGGTTTCTATTCTTTTGAATAGAATTTTGAGAGAAATTATTACGATTTCCTTCTAACATATCGGGCTTATCAGCAATATGCCATTCCATCATTACATCAAGAGATGTAAAGGTATTTAAAATTGTGTTCATATCCTTCAAAGAAGAATAGTATTCACAATATGCAGTCCAAACGTACATGATGATTCTCGCTGAGTCGCCTTTAACGGAATCTAATGGTTGGAAAGTCGATCCGCTTTCATAACCATAATCCATTCCTTCATAGGTCTTCATTGCTTGCCCAGAAACATTGCCGTATTTATCGTTACCTCTATCATTATTTGTCGAATCATATGTTGGTCTAATGTGTAGTAAATCAGAGCCCGCACCATCACCAGTTCCCCAGTTTCCGTTTGATAAGCTTTGCGGCCAACAATGTTCTCTGTTCCAATCGCTAGCAGCGTTCTTCTTTTTTGAATCCCTAGTGTAGAAATAAACCATGTTTGAAGAGTTGGTTGGGTCTTGGTCAGCAGATTGTAAAATTGTTGATAAATGATCATCTCCTTTACCACTGTAAACATACCAATCTTTTGGAAAAATTAACTTTGTTAATTGAGATCTCAATGTATCACCAGTTCCAGTAATTCCATTATAGTAACTACCTGAATAAGTATATGGATCATAATTTGCGGTATGTACTGTAGCATCCGCTTCTTGAGTTTCATTGCTTCCACTGAAGAGCATTGATGCACTGAAAAGTGAGATGCTCATTGCAGCAAGAATTAAAGATTTAAAAATATTTTTATTTTTCATAAGAAAACACCTGTACTTTAAGTCTAATCTTTTTTAATCGTGTATGCAAGCGCTCGCAGGTGTTATAAAAGAAAAAGAAGGGCTAACCCTTCTTATTTCACTTCTTTCTTATTGGCGATGAAGAATCCAATAAAGAAGAATGCAACTAGATAAATTACTAATAGAACATAATTGAGAACTAAATCTCCACCTGTGGCTAAAGTTCCAGTGAATGAACCAAAAATAGAATCAACCCAATATCTAGAAATTGAGAAAGCTTGTTCTTCGCCTGTATTATTGCTATTTAAGAAAGCATCGCCCATCGTGAGAAGTAAACTAACTCCGGTTGGGGCAACAATATTAATCGCAATCGCTGGTCCGATTTTAGCAAATGAATACGCGAGCGAGAAAAATAATGCGTGATTCGCTAATAAGCCAAGGAGTTGACCACTGAAGACGACGAATAAGTTATCAGTGATTTCAGCATGTCTGAAATTTAATAAACCGAATACATACGCTACTAATAAGGCAATGATTCCCAAACATAAAGTAGCAATCATTGAAACGAAGTATTTAGAGAAGAATACTTGTCTTTTATTGTATCCTTTGGCTAAAACGTTTTTATCTGTGCCTTGGGAGCTATCTTCGCAAGCAAAGATGGCGATAAATATCGCTAAGACGGTGATAAACGTTCCAGATAAAGTACCTTTCACAAAGTCATAAATCAAGACTCCTGTCGCACTAGGATCTTCTGCAAAGAGTTCATTAATGAATTTTGTAGTTAACCCACCAATAAGGACAAAGGCCACTTGAACTGCAAGTATAATATATAAGTATTTTGAACGGAGTAATTTTCTCCATTCGAATCTCATCAATCTACCCATAACTATCTACCAATCCTTTCAATGAAATAATCTTCAAAACCAGAATTAGAAGACGCTAATTCGATAACTCTTACTCCACCTTTGACAAGCATTTCATTAATACCTGCAGAGTCTTCATAATTGTTATATAAAGTAATTGAATCACTATCGCTTGTGTAGTTGTCTAATATCTTATTCTTCTTTAAGATTTCAGTGGCTTTCTTGACATCATTAACAGTGATTCTCAAATTCTTTTTACATCTCTCCATTAACTCATCAGCTCTAATTTCTTCCACTAGAACACCATCGCTAATAATGCCGTATTTTGTGGTAATTTTCGCTAATTCATCCAAGATATGCGAGGAAATTAAGAATGTAACTCCTTTTTCTTCATGTAATTTTAAGATGGTATCTCTAATCTCTTTAATACCTGCTGGATCTAAGCCATTGATGGGTTCATCAAGCACTAAAACTTCTGGATTACCAAGAAGGGCAATGCCAATGCCTAATCTCTGTTTCATACCTAAAGAGAATTGACCAGTTTTCTTTTTACCGACATCGGCTAATCCAACTAATTTAAGGATCTCTTTAATCTCTTCGTCTGTGCCACCATATAGAAGAGCAAATCTCTTCATATTCTCATAGGCGGTAAAGTTTTTATATAATCCTGGAGCCTCGATTAATGAGCCGATTTTTCTTCTTGCTTTATCGAGATTTTCTCCATCGAATAATTTAACCTCGCCTTCTGTTATATTGAGTAAGCCCAATATCAATTTCATCGCGGTAGTTTTACCTGCACCATTTTTACCGATAAAGCCATAGATATCGCCTTTTTCGATATGCATATTGATATGGTCAACTGCAGTCTTGTTTGGGAAGCGTTTAGTTAAATTATTGGTTTCAATAATATATCCCATAATCTTTCCTTTCTTGTTATGCAAATTAATTGTCTTACATTTTATATTATTTATAAAATCAAAAACAATATAAAGTGATTGAGTCGAAACAAATATATAGTAATATTTGCCCCACTCTATTATATTAATAGGTGAAAAGGCGGTATAGTTTATGAAAAAACTATTTAAATTGTGTTTTGTTCTGTCTTTAGGCGCTGCCGCATTAGTGGGCTGTGGCGAACAAGACAATACAGTAGATTATTCTGATCCAAGCTTAACTTGCTATTTCCATTTTTATATTAAAAAGGGGGAACAAGAAATTGAAGTTGGCGAATATGATACGAAAGATATTATCAAACTTACAAAAGATCAATTCGTTGATCGTTATCTAGATGGTTCATTAGAAGGTCGTTATCCTTATTATTCATATATTAATATGACCTATACGACCGGCACGGAATTTGCTTTTGATTATGAAACCACAAATAAATATTTAAATGATACACCTTGCGATTATAGTTTCGGTTTCTTATGGTCAGGTTCCGGATGGAATGTTTATCTTAACTATGTTGCCACTAGCTATAACATCACTTATGTCGGTTATGAAGATCATTTCACAGATAAAAACCACTACTCAATTGAGAATCAATTTGAATTACCTCAAATAACTGAAGAAACACATCGTAAATTTGTCGGTTGGAAGATTCAAGGTACAGAAGTTATGCTTTCTTCCACTCCAAATACCGATTTAAGAAATTTAGTATTAGAACCAGTATTTGAAAATAATACATACAAAATTTCTTATACCTGCCCAATTGAAGTGAGTAATGATAACCCCACTACTTTTACCTATTATGATGACACACTCCCATTAACGAATTTAAAAGATGATCCTAATGGAGCGTACACATTTGATGGTTTCTATTTAGATAATAAGAAAATTACTTCAATTGATCCTCGTGTAGGAAAAGACATCACCATTGAATGTAGATTTAATTTCACTGAATACACCGCGAAATATTTCGTAGATGATGAATTAGTGGAAACCAAAACATTCACGATGCTAACTTTGAAAGACTATGTTGAACCAGAAGTTCCAAATAAAGATCACTATAACGGAGCGTGGTCAGCAAAAGTCGAAAAGACTCAAAATTATGAAATTAATGCGGTTTATACCGAGAAAAAAGATGAATATAAGATTACTTATGAAGGTGTCAAAGGCGCGGATAATCCAAACCCAACTGCCTATTCATTCTTTGATGATGTCATTGAATTAAAGCCATTAGAAAGCAATGAAAAGATTACATTTAATGGTTGGAAGATTGATGGCAAAACCGTCACATCATTTAATCCAAAAGACTATTTAAAAGACATCACTATTGTTGCTGATATCGAGGTTAAAGAATACACTATCACCTACTATGTCGGTGAAGAGATTATTAAAACCGATAAAATCACATTTGAAACATTGGCTAATTACTCTATGCCAAATGTTCCAAGCAAAGAACATTATGTTGGTAAATGGGATTTAAAAGTTGATTCATTAAAAGATTACACCGTTAGAGCAATCTATGAACTTGAAAAGTTCACAGTTAAAGTTGTCACTAACATCGAAGGATATAGTGTTGATGATATCAATGTTGAATATGGCTCAACTTATCAAGATGTTATCGATCAAATCGAATATGATGATAAGTTCATTTCCGCTGTCTATTCTGATGAAGCATTAACCACTTCCGTCACTTTAAGTTCCTTAATCGATAAAAACATCACCATCTATCTTAAGTGGGAAACACTAGTTAAGATTTCTTCTTTAGAAGATTGGAGCAAGATTGTTAATAATCCTTCCAGTAACTTCGTTTTAACTAGTGATATTAGCTTTAAAGGTGGAGACATTCCTGTCGTTAGCAATTTCACAGGCGTTTTAGATGGAAACGGACACAAAATCACTAGATTTGCAGTCAGTAACACCAATTGCGCTGCTACATATGGTTTATTCATCGTTAACTCAGGCACTATTAAGAATTTAATAATTGAAGACGGAACATTTGTCGCGAAAAATGCTGATGGTTCATCCACCGCTTCAATTGGTTTATTATGTGGTAACAACAAAGGAACAATCGAAAACGTTGATTTCAACACAGTAACCGCTAATATCACTACCTCTTTCTGGATTAGAATTGATGACTTCCAAAACCATACTGGATATTTATATTCCGGTTTACTATGCGGAAATAACCAAGGAACAATTAAAAATTGTTTTGTCGATTCCGAAACAAAAGCGACATTTAAAACACGCCTTGGCTATAGTAGAACTTCAGGTACATCATCTACAAAATACGTATTTGATGGTTATACATATCACGGTTTAATTGCCGGATTAAATACTGGAAAAGTAGAAAATATCACTTGTGATGGACAAATTGTTTTAGATTCTATCACTTTAGATGA
This sequence comes from Bacilli bacterium, assembly GCA_045631885.1. Classification (GTDB taxonomy): domain Bacteria; phylum Bacillota_I; class Bacilli_A; order RFN20; family CAG-826; genus CAJOLV01. The sequence continues at coordinate 31,932 of JAZQVN010000036.1, read as the reverse complement.
AAACGCTCCTGGAACATGGGATGTTTCTATGAAAGGTGGCTGTAAATATCATCCACGTGTGGGCGGTCTTGTTGGTCGTAATAGAGAACAAGGTGTTGTTAGTAAATCTATTAGTAGCGCTTCTATTTCTTTGAAATATGGCGTTCCTGCAACAAGATATGATAATCCATACGAAAGCGCGAATGTTGTTGGCGGAGTCGTTGGAATAAGCGAATCCGAGATTAACTCTTGTCAAGCCACTAGCACTGCTTCAATCATCATTTATGCTAATGGCAACACAGAATTAGGTGGTATCGCTGGCAGAATGGAAGCAAATTCTGTTTTGAAAGCCTGTTATTCTGAATGTCGATTCTCCATAAGTAATTCATCTGGTTCTATCTATATTGGTGGTATCAGCGGAAGAAATCATGGCGCGATCTCTTATTGTCATGCAAGTTTAATTTATGTCACCATTGTTAGCACTTCAAATAGATCACAAGCAGTTGGTGGATTAGTGGGTGATACAACTGACACATCTTCCATTATGCTATCCGTAGCCTATGTTAATTTAGTTAGTAACATTACTTGTATTAATTGTTATGCTTTAGGCTATGTCAGCGCTAGCGCTATGTTAAATAAAATCACAGTTTATGCCCCAACACAAAGCACAACGATTTTAACTAACGAGAACATTACTTCAGTGGAATCGATGGATGATTTATATCAAAAAGTTGAAGACTATCATTTCGATGAACTTGATTTCACGCTTTATGATGATAAGCTTCCAACTATCGAAGGAATAGGAAAAATTGTCGAAGAAGATAATAGTCAACAGCAAAACAACAACGATTAATTTAATTATTTATAATTAAAAAAGAAACGCCTTAATGGGCGTTTTCTTCGTCTTTCTTTAAAATACCATCGAGATATTCTAGTTCTTCTTCATCGACTTCGTAGATGTATGGGATATTTCTACCTAATTCGTTATAGTCTAACCCAAAGCCGACGACGAAGTGTTTTTCGGTCATTTGATAACCGCAAAAATCGATTGGTACTTCGACTTCTCTGGCTAATTTCTTATCAACAAGCGTGCAGACATAAACGTTCTTCGCACCATTTCTTTTGACGTGATCCACTAAGAAGTTCATGGAATAACCTGTATCCACGATATCTTCAATGATGATAACTGTACGATTATTGCAATCGTAAGAGATATCTTTTAATAATCTAACATTGTTAGTTCTTTGTGTTCCAAAGTATGAAGAGATTTGAATGAAGTCCGTAAAGATTGGCACTTCGATGTTTTCAATGACTTTCATCATGAAATTCATCGCACCTTTCATAACTCCCACTAGTAAAGGGACTCTATCTTCGCCCCTAATCTTTTCTTCGATTTCGTGAGCGACTCGTTTACAGGTTTGTTCAATATCTTCTTGGCTTAATAATATCTTTCTCATTATTTTTCTCCTTGATTCATGATTTCATCATTAAATTCTTTATGCGTTTCAAATAAAGACTTACCTTCCTCTAAAGATACGATAATCTTGGAGAATAAAGGCGCTAAAGAAATAACATCTATCTTCTCTGATTTTCTATCTTCTGATAAAGGAATTGAGTCGGTAATAACTAATTTATAAAGCTGAGAATTATTAATTCTATCAATCGCATCTAAAGAGAGGACACCATGTGTAATGGCCGCGTAAACTCTTTTTGCGCCTAGTTCCATTAATTTATCGACGGCGATTAATAATGTTCCTGCAGTGTCAACAATATCATCTACGATGATACAAGTCTTACCTTTGACATTACCAACGATGGATAAGATTTCCGCTTTATTTGGTTCTGGTCTTCTTTTATCGATGATCGCTAATGGGGCGTTTAATTTCTCCGCGAGTTTACTTGTTCGCACTAGTCCTCCATGATCTGGAGAAACACAAACGATATTTCCTAAATCTAAATCTTTGAAATAACGATAGAACAAAGTGACTGGGGAAACATCATCAACAGGGATATTGAAGAATCCCGCTAATTGAGAAGCGTGTAAATCACTAGAAACAATTCTATCCGCTCCTGCTGTTTCTAACATATCAGCAACTAATTTCGCACTGATTGGTTGTCTTGGTTTTGCTTTTCTATCTTGTCTAGAATATCCAAAATAAGGAATGATACAGGTAATACTTCTCGCACTTGCTCTTTTACAAGCATCAATACAAAGAAGCAATTCCATTAATCTCTCTGTCACCGGAGGACAGGTTGATTGAATAATATAAACATTATCGCCTCTAAAAGACTTTTTACCGGTAAATAAGATTTCTCCATCGGCAAAGTGACTAACTTCCGTAGGAAGAATTTCGACACCAATATTCTTGGCTATTTCTAAAGCCATCTCAGTATTGGCTGTTAAAGAGACGAGTTTTAATCTTTCATGCATAATTAATATCCCCTTCCATTTTTGAATACAAAAAACATGGGTGAACATACCCACATTAATAAAAACATCACAAATAAAATAACTATTCCGATTTCTCTATTGATTGATAGTCCGATTCCCATCAATGACAATACGTTAAGAAATACTAATGGAATACTTTTGAGTAAGGATGGTTTTGAATAAACAATATTATTCATCATGCTCCTTGTATTTCTCTTTTATCGTATCACATTTTATTTTTAAATAAAGTTATTCTTGTTTTCTTTTCTTTACCGCGAATAGTAAAGTAGAAAGAGATATCAAACTGATTATTGTTAAAATAACAATAATTTGGTTATCGTTACGATATTCATTTAACGCCATAATTTTCGCTGTGGAAATGATATAATCACCATCTTCATAATGGATATTCTCGCCTTGATTAACCGCCCAAGCTCTAAATCTAGTTCTCGCTTGATTTAAAGTATATAAATTACCATTCATGAAATTATATCTTTCTTCAGATGTCATATTTTCAAAATACGTCACCGCGGTAGAATATTTACTTTCACATTGATTTTCTGTATCTTCAAACATCATAAAATTGGTGAAATTCGCGGCTTTTTCATTACCCACTAAAGTGACAGTGATTGTATCAATGTTGACATACCCAGTAAATGAGCCTACATATCTAAATCTAAAGAAGTACTCTTTTCCGGTTAAAGATGTTGACCAGTTACTACCATCGTTACTAAATTCAATAGTTGGATCGATTGTCGGTAAACTGTTACCACCTAGCTCGTAATTGAATAATTGAATTGCGCTTGAGAATCTTGTTGAATTGCTCAAAACACTATCGGAATAATATTGGCCATGTCCATCACTCAAAGTTTGGAAGGACAAATAATTGTTATAGTTATAAGAAAGAGTAGCTGAATAAGTGATGTCATCGACTGTAATTTCGTGATCTTTTGCGGTTTTCCATGTTGTAACTGTGATTGAAGAGAAATCATCAGCGGATGAATCTAACATCTTTGTTTCAGTTGGAGAAATATGGGCTGGACGATAAACACCAACTTCAAGAGAGTCACTTTCTAAGCCATCCGCACTAACTGTAAATGATTTGGTACCAATTGCACCACCACTTGGAGCGTCGCTATATAAGAATTGATAATTATTACCACTAAAAGTGAAATCTTGTAATGTGTTTCCTAAATCATCTTTAACAGTAATATTTGAACTGGTGATTATATCACCAACTTTGAATTGTCTTGAGCATGTAGCTACTACAGATGTTGGGGTTGGTGTGGCATCAATAGAATGATATGTTACCGATATCGCGGTAATTTTCACTTGCCCTGAAGTTCCGCTTGTACTACCAACAGTAAAAGTCACACTATCATCGTGAGTTATTTCAATATCAGTATTTGAAGATACCTCATCACTATTTCCGTCAAGAAGAGTGCCGTTATTTCCCACTCCAAAAGTAAACTTAATATTATCAAGATAATATTCATCCGGTACTGATACAGTAACATTACCTGATTTCGCTTGATATAATCTCCAGTCATTACCCCAGAAAGAACCGCAGTTAGGTGTTCCGGTTGTAGAAATAGTAACTTTACTATCTAATTTGAAGCTTGTGTAGCAATAAACTTCATTTCCTTTGGAAGTGGTCCAATTATTGTTAGATGCCACCGTTGCCATAGTTGAGGTTATGGTAATTGGTTCTCCACCTTCTCCTCCGCCTCCAGAATGATCGTTATAGCCATTAATTGTGTCGCTATCTGGTTGAGCGTATCCTGTTGGGTCACTATAGGCTAAATCATCTTCAGGAGTTCCCCAAATGAAATCTGCCCATTCTGGGAAGTCGATAAATGGATTTCTATTATTTGTGTAGTTATTAAATAATAAGTTATTTCTATGGATTTCAAATTCGTCAACTGGGTCTAACTTATTCCATTCTAGTAAGTCATGTAATAGACCTAGATTATATGGAGTATTTGCATCAGAAGCACCTGCTGATTTATTGATGTTATCATCAAGAATTAAGTTTGGTTCGTTGGAATCAATTCCACTATTAGCGCCAGCGAAATTGTTATATCTTGCCGCCATATAAAAGACTGCTCTAGCAATATCGCCTTTATCACTATCTTGTGGTTCAAAAACTGTACCTGAACCTTTGGTTAAAGATACACCTAAAACGTTACCGTTGGCATATTCAGTCGTAGGATATGTTGTATATGTTGTTAATTGGTAGTTTCCACAATAAGTTTCAACTTGTGTTCTATCAACATAACCATAGTAATAGTTTGAGTGAATGCCGTTAGAATATCCTTCCGCTGCCCACAAGTGCATTGGGTCACCTCTTGCACCACCAGTGGTTTCTAATTTCGTATCAAAACCGTGACTTTTTGGCCAAATATGCTCTCTTTCCATACACCATTCTTTTGTTCTTGGTGAATGGTTTCCCCACGCAGTCATGCCACTATCATAAGATCTATCAATATATAAAGCGTGGATATATGGATCGGTTTTTCCATAGTTATATCCAGTTAATTGTTTTGTCTCACCATTGTATGTTGCCCCATTTATGTAGGTTGATGAACCAGAACGGACAATATCAGATGCTGGAGACTTTTTCCAGTCTCTATCAATGATTTCATACATACACCAAATAGAGTTACTTTTACCGCTATCAGCGTCATAACTATAATAGGTTTGATTATTGGATAATATTGGTTTTAAATGCTTTAACAAATTAGTGCCTTTTAATTCGCTTTCATCTAAAGAATTCAAGTCGTTATAATAATTTCTTATGACATCATCATCTGAATCACTTAAATCTAAAGCTTTAGGTAAATTTGTAACGGTAACATGGGAATAAGCATCCGCTTCTTTCACATCGTTTTTAATAGAAAAAACAATACCCGCCAAAGTAACCGCGAGAATTGAGATTGATATACTTAAAACTTTAGTTTTCTTCATTTCGTAAAAAATATTTTATACCAATTCTATTGTGTATAAAACATTCATTTTATTTTTCTTTGATTAACTCTTTTAATTTTTCTAGTTGCTCCGGATATTTCTTTGGTTCTTGTAAGATGATAATTTGAGCGTTTGGATATTCTTTATTAATTCTTTTGACCGCTTTCTTAGCGGTTCCACTACCAGAATATAAAACAAATGATACTTTCTTATCTTTTAAATCAAGTTGAGCTAACGCTCCATTAATCGGGGATGAAAGTCTAGCGTTCCAAATAGGCGCACCGATAATGATTTCATCATATTCTTCAATATTATTATCAAAATCTACTAGTTTATCTTTATGTTTAATGCTCGCTAAAAAGCCACCAACCATCATTCCACCGAAAAATGATTTAGGCATTTTCTTTTTACGGATAATTCTTCTAATATCAATATTTTTACTCGCTAATTTATCAGCGATTAATTCACCATTTCCAGTGTAAGAATAATAAATATACAACGTTTTCATAATCTGCTACACCCCGTTTCTTAATTATATATTATCATTAGATAATTATGATTAACACTACCAATGGATAGTTATTTATGAGATAATTGTTTTGATATCGGTTTATATATGGCTAAAGAAAGAAAAAGTCTCAATTTCTCAACGATTATTTTATTAATCATCACTTCTTTTTCTGTGGTAATTAGTGTGGTATTAGGCACTGTTTTAACAGTTCAATCAGTGAGACAAATGAAAGACATGGTTGAGAGCAAGACTATTGAACTAGCTTCTGCTGCAGCATCATTACTTGATGGAGATTCCTTAAAAGGAATGACCGCTGATGATGTGGGAAGTGAAGCTTATCAAGAATGCTTTGATACTCTTGCAGCATTTAAGAGCAATAACGAAGGCACAAGTGGCGAACTAGCCTATATCTATTGCTGCCGTTGGAAAGGCGGAGAAGAATTTGAATTCACTATTGATCCAACTGAAGAACCAGCGGAATTTGGTGAATATTTAGAATGGACAAAAGCTTTAGAATCTGCAGCGCACGGCACTGCTGCGTTTGATGCAGAACCTTACACCGACCGTTGGGGAACATTCTACAGTGCGTATGCACCTGTATTTGATTCTAAGCATAAAGAAGTAGTTATGATTGTCGGTATTGATGTCTGGGCGGACTGGTATACATCCACGATTTGGTCAAATGCTCGTTCCACTATTATTATTAGCGCAGTTGCGATGATATCTGGTATTACTGTTGGTTTATTAATTAATGCTGGTATTAGAAAGAGATTTAAAGTTATTAGCCAAGAATTCAATGAATTAGAAAACGATATTCAACAACTAATTACTGATATTCAAGAACCAATTGATAATCCAACCAAAATTGAGCCAATCAAAGAAGGTAGAGATCAATCTCTCCAATTAAGACAACAAATCAGCGTTGCTAAGACAGAAATTAAAAACTATATCATTTACACAAAGAAACAAGCATATGTTGATGGTTTATCACGCGTTGGCAATCGTTCCGCGTATGTTATGGTGATCAATCAAATCGATTTAGATTCTCCTTTCGCAGTCATTGTCTATGATGTGAATGTATTGAAATACATTAATGACACATATGGTCATGATACAGGTGATAGAGTTATCACTATTATCGGAAGCATCTTAAAGAGTGTCTTTGATGAAGATTGTATCTTCAGAATCGGTGGAGATGAATTTGTCGTCATCTTAACTAATGCTTATAAAGACACAGTGGAAGAATTATATAAGACTGCGAACACCGCGATTGAAGAAGCGACAAATAAAGAGAAACTCCCATTTGAATTAAGTGTTTCTAAAGGTATTGCCTATTACGATAATGAAAAAGATAAATCATATCGCGATGTCTTCAAACGCGCGGATAAAAACATGTACGAAGATAAGAAACTCTTCCATAAGAAACATCCAAAATTTGAAGATTATAAATAAAAAATTATCCCTTCTTAATGAAGGGATTTTTTCTTAGATGGAGGACTAACTCTCTATCCTTTAGCTTGGATTAATACGCTATCTTCTTCCATCGCCGTAGATAGTATACGCTAGTATATGTCACAAATATGCCACACTATTTAAAATATTTTTAATTTATCTTTTTACAGGTGATTTTATCGATGATATAGAAGCCATCACCAAAGGTGACTACTGCATTTCCATCTCTTCTACCAAAAATATTTTCGCCAATTGGAATAAATTTAAATTTGAAATTTCTTCTCACTTCATTATCGGCTAAGCCATATAGATTTCCATCTTTCATCCAGACTTCTTTTAATTTGAAATCTTTGAAGTTAGTTTCGTATTTACCACAATAGCTTTCCCATTTACTCTTATCTGGATTTTTAATCTCCTTGAAAAAGATTGGACTAACCCAATAACAACGATATGAATGACTGAATGTGTATCCAAGTTTTTGTGCTAAACCAACTGATTTCATATTCGCGGCGTCCCAAGTTGGTTTCCAGCCTCTATCTAAACAATCCAAAATGAGTGTGGCCGCGACAGCGCTTGCTAAACCTTTACGTCGATGTTTTTTATCGATATCAATTTCAATATCGATTCCCATTGGGAAACGATAAGCGGTTGAGGCTCCTCCCACTACTTTGCCATCTTTAAGTACAGCGTAACCAAGTCCTATTTCAAGAAAGGCTTTTTTAGATTTAAACCAGCTATTCATTTCTTCGACATCCTCATCAGAGGTTTTCTTACATAAATCATATATCTTCGAATCGATTTTCTTTATTTCATATCCTTCTGGTAAGGCATCAATCAAAGATCGAAGATGAGCTTTATCAAAATTCGCATCATGATGAATTGCGTAACGTGTGCAACCGATACCTTCTGGATAGCACTCTTTAATGAGTCTTTCCCATTTTCCATTTTGTGGGAACAAGCCAAACCATTCTTTTTGTTTTCTCGTGATTAACTTTTTATTTGGTTCACCAACGCAATACGCCCATCTACCTAAAAAGCCCACCGCAGATTTTGGTGAATCAGGATTATCGACATAGATTTCTACTTTTTGATTCATCACTTCATTCCATTTAGGAAATGGCCAATTATTAAATAAGTGTTCAACTTTACTAAAATCATCTATTTTATAAATCATAATAAACCCCCTATTAATCTTCATTAGTTTATCACGAAAAAGAAAACAGTCCAACTGGACTGTAATAATCATCTGGTAGCTGAGGACGGATTTGAACCGCCGACCTTAGAGGTATGAACTCTCTGCTCTAGCCAACTGAGCTACTCAGCCATATGGTGGATCTAAAGAGACTCGAACTCTCGACCCCCTGAATGCAAATCAGGTGCTCTCCCAACTGAGCTATAGACCCATAAGCGCTCAATAAGCGCGTTAAATAATATACAACAAAGTTGCTTTTATAATCAAGAGAAATTACACTATTTATTCTTTTTTGATTTATACACTAGTGTTGGCTTAGAAATAGTCACTGTCATATTATTTGGAATATCTTCAGTAATGAACACATTACTACCTAATGTGACATCGTTACCAATCTTGATATCTCCTAAAACAGAAACTCCTGAATAAATCGTTACATCATTACCCACGGTTGGGTGTCTTTTTGTCCCTTTTAAGGTATGTCCACGAGATAAAGATAAGGCTCCTAAAGTAACACCTTGATAGATTTTTACTCGTTTTCCCACTACTGCGGTTTCACCAATAACAATACCTGTACCGTGGTCAATGAATAACGGCACTCCAAGAGTGGCCCCTGGATGGATATCAATACCGGTAATCTTATGCGCGGTCTCACTGATATATCTACTTTCTACTTTGTAGCCAAGTAAATATAAAGGATGAGCGATACGATAATAACTAATCGCTAAATAGCCAGGATAAGCAGAGATAATTTCTTCTTCATTATTCGCCGCAGGATCGCTATCAAAGAAGAAAGATAAATCTTCTTTTAAATCCTTTTTCGCTTGTTTTAAATAAGAAAAGTATTCATTTCCTTTATCGAGATTATTGTCAATATATTTAACAAATGACTGGGCGATATCTGTTTCAATATCCCCAACTACGTATCCATAGCAGTCATTCACAAATAAGTAGATGTTATTTAATTTATTCATGAATGTATTTTGCCATATTTATAAAATATAAATCAAATGAAACGATAAATAAGATAAAGCCAGGACGAATCCTGGCTCATATATCATATGTTGATTTTTATTTAGTTATACCAACTACCGTAGTTATAAACGATTTGTTGCCAATTAGCGAAATTAGTTTGAGACGTTGAATACATGCTCTTGGAGTTAATTCCACTTGTCGCAGCAACGAAGCATAAACCACAGGCCGCATTATCGTTAGTTTGTGTGTATTCGGTATCGCTAATTAATCTATCTTTACCGAATTTGTTATAAATAACTAAATCTTCAAAGGCATCTAAGGCTAATTGAGCATTGTTTTTAGCGGCGGAATACGCTGATGTACTAATAACTTTATTTAAGAAGTCATCGACATCATAGATGTCATAAGCATAACCATAAGTTGCGTTATAATAGCCAAATCTTTGGCCTTCATTTAATACACTACTAGTAAATGTGGTCCAATTTGATTTGCTATTAAACTTGCTACTTAAGTCGCTTGCCATCGCTTCCCAAGCGGTGCGATAAGTTTCCATCTTAGTTAAATCTAAGACTGACAATGTCGCATCGTTATAGTTACCTGCGCCATAAGATGCATAGCAGTTCGCACATTTTGTGACATAAGAATCACAAATTTGTGGTAATAATTCTTCAGAAGTAATGGAACTATTTTGGGCAATTTTCTTTAACCAAGCATCATAATCCCAACCTTCACCTGGTTCTGCTTCTTGAGAAGAGACCATGTAATTGAAGTAATGGCTATTGAATTCAGCGATATCTTGAACCGCCATTAAGCAGCAGTCATAACCAATCCATTCTAATTTGTTATTACTACCTAATGCAGCTTGTAAAGCTGTCTTCATTTCAGCGTTGGTTAATGGATCACCATCGCTATAGTTATCATCGAAGCAACATCCATCCATTGCACCACCATGGTTCCACATGATGACACCAGTCTTTTCGGCTGGATATTCACTTGTGCCCCATTCGATGAATGATTTGAATGTATCAGAGGAACCCATATTGGCTTGGCTTAATTGAGCATCAGACACTAAGGATCCATTTTCAATATGGAATCTACCGATATTCTTCGCGGAAATACCACTTGTCTTCCATTTAGTCGCACCACCAGTTTGCATGATGACATTGACATCACTTGGATAATCAACTGAAAGCATTTCGTTAATATTCTTTGTGGCTAAACCGCTATCGCTTTCTAAGTTAGAACCACAAATGTAGACCATGATTGTATATTTAGCTTTAACAACTTCTCTAACGGAGATATTTAATGTTCCTTTAACATCTAAACCATTAGCGTCTTTTCCTGTCGCAGTAATTACTGTATCACCGACTTTAAGACCTTTGACTAAGCCACTGCTACTAATAGTAGCAACACTTGTATCACTTGATGTCCAAGTTACTGTTTTTTGGTTGGTATTACTTGGAGTAAATGAAGCTTTTAATTGAGTGGTTTTACCAACGGAGACTTCGTTATTACCAGTAATAGAGATAGCAGTTGGATAAACTGGTTCACTACTTCCACCTTTATAGATTTGTGGTAATAACATCGAGGTTGATGTGCTAGATGTATATGTTGTAAATCTTGGGCTTGAAGAGTTATATAAAATGGTTCCGTAAGAATCATCAGAGTTTTCAATAACCGCACCATCGCTAGAGATGGAGATGGACCATTCTGTTGAACCGTTATCAAGGGCTAATTTCTTAACGGCTGTCGCACCAAGGAGTTTGCCGTCTTCATTTGTTAATGTCCAATAAGAATTATTTTTACCTAAAGTAAATTCCATTGCATCATCTGGTAATTTTTCGATTTTATGACTATTAAACGATACGTCAACCGGGGAAAGGACTGTGTTGGATAAATTACCAGCTACTTTATATTTGCTTTCGCTAACGATGACAATCTTGTCGCCTTCAGTTAAATCATTCACATCGTCGACTAATTCATATGTTTCAACGCTTGTCACTGGAGTAACTGCTGCCGTAACTGTAAATGTACATGTTGCAGTTTTATTTCCCGCTTTAGCGGTAATAGTAGCGTTTCCTGCTTTTAAGGCTTTGACAACGCCTAATTGAGTAACACTAGCTACTTCACTATTACTTGTTGACCACGAAACTGTTTTATTTGTCGCATTATTTGGTGAAACAGTGGCTTTCAAAGTTTCACTTTGTCCAACTTCTAATGAAGAGGATGATTTATTTAATGTAACACTACTAACTTCGATGGTTGTGGTTGGTTCATCATCGCCAGTATCATCGCCATCACCAGGAAGAACTGGTTCATCTTCTTGAACTTTAATATCAATAATCGAAGGATTGAATTTCTTATTAGTTGGGGAAACATTAGCTGGTAAATAACCCATTTGATATTTGCCCTTATATAATTCCAAATAACCAGAAACAATTACTTCAAATCCATCTAATTCACCGTTTTTGGTTTCTGGAGAATAGGAAGATGTGTTAACTGCGCTAACAACTTCGAAAGCGGAGCCAACAAAGCCACCACTCCATTGTTTATAGTTTGAATTGTATATAGTGCCATCATCAAAGATGCCTTTTACATAGTAAACAGTATCTCCACCGACGATTTTACTATCGCCAGTTTCTTCCATTAAAGCAACTGCTTCTTCGCCAGTAAGTGGATCACTTTCGACTAAACCATGGTTTTCACTAATTTGCGGTTCATTATCTCCACCTTCTGGTTCACTGCCTTGGCCTTGTTGACCTTCACCGGATTGTCCTTCACCGGAAGAGGAACCTTGACCTTCACCGGAATCACCACTTTGTGAACCAGAGCCTTGACCCTCTCCGGATTCACCACTTTGTGAGCCGGAGCCTTGGCCTTCTCCGGAATCACCACTTTGTGAACCTGAGCCTTGGCCTTCACCGCTTCCAGAGCCAGTACCGGAATCACCGGAGCCTTGACCTTCGCCACTTCCTGAACCTTGGCCTTCTCCAGATTGTCCTTCAGAGCCTTGACCTTCACCGGAATCACCACTTTGTGAGCCAGAGCCTTGGCCTTCTCCTGATCCACCTTCTTGTGAACCGGAACCTTGGCCTTCTCCTTCTCCGGATTGGCCTTCACCTTCGCCAGCGTTTCCACCTTGGTTACCACTATTACCATCGCTAGAACCATTTCCTTGGTTAGGATCTACATCTACATCGACTGGAATAATTATGGTGTTCCCATCGGAATTGATGGTTACATTACACGCTGAAAGACCTAAGGTTAGTAAGATAACCGGAATAGCTTTCAATATTTTCATTTTGTTATTTTTCATAAACTAAACCCCATACACAATAATTCTATCAAATATAGGTTCATTTTCATAATTATTTATGAATAACAGGCCATATCTTTTTGATTAAATATGTAAAATGTGCAGGTACAATCAATACAAAATCATCAACAAAAAAGCGGATTCCGAAGAACCCGCTTAGATTGATGAGTTAATTATCTCTTATGAGACTAAACCAAAGTAGATTTGGTCATCATTCATCTTAAGTTTGATGTAAACATCAGCGGTGAAGTCTTTAACAACTGTGTAACTACTTGCGCCTTTAGTGACGTATTCAGCAACTTTAGCAGCATCGCCATTGGCACCGAATGAATAGGAGTCAATATCGATAACCCATGTTGCACCTGAGCCACTGTCATATAAGGCGAATGTATCACCAGCTTTGAATTCTTGAGCAGTAATCTTGTATTGGATTCTGCCTTGAGTATCTGGATCACCGAATTTTTCAGCGATAACTGGTTCGCCATTAATCTTTAAGCCGTAGGAGCTGGTTTCACCACCGCCTCCACCACCTTGACCATTGAGTTTGATTAAGGCTGCGGATAAGCCACCAACGCTGGACGCGCTAGCGGTTCCAAAGGAAGCAATAAGTTCACCACCAGAACTTAAGCTGACTGCGTTATTACCCATATTGACAACAACACGATATGAACTTGAACCTAATGTTCTTGTGAATGAGAAGACGGATTTTTGAGCATCACTTCCATCAGGAATGTCATTGTAATATGGAGCATAAATACCATTAATTAAGGCTTGATCAGCGTTCTTTGCTTTAGCAAATTTGGATAAGATACTATAGTGAGAAGTTTGAGAAGCTGTTTGAGCAGCAGCGTCTGCAACTTTAGTTGAAGCGTTAACTGAATCCCATTCAACTTTAGCGGAAGCACCAGAGATGCCATAACCTGTGGTCATGGAACCATCACCGATTGCACCACCTTGTTTCCATTTCATTGGTTGACGATATGCTAAATCAGCATAACCACTCTTAGCGTTTTGACCAGCTGGGAAGTTACCTGTCATACCTAATTCATCACCGTAATAAATCCAAGTTAAGCCTGGGAGCATTAATTCAGTGATTTGGACTAATGATGTGTATTTGAGTAAATCATCATAGTTTGAACTAGTGACATCGCCTTGTTGAGTTAAACCGTTTTGGTTAGATAATGTACCAGCAATACGGTTAATTGTTCTAGCGATATCGTGGTTGGATGTGAATGCACCGTTAATCATGGAGTAACCATTTGTTGTATTGGCAGAGTTACCACCTGTACGGTATTTGTTATAAGTATCAAATGTACCCGCTAAGTTCCAACCACTACCATATTTAATGGATTTGGTCTTGTTACCGAATAAATCGGTATCAGAGTTAGCGGAATATGGTGTGCCAGAAGAATTCCATTGGCCAGCAAAGCTTGCAGCGTGAGCGCCACTATAAGCGCTTGTCGCATCTTTGTCATCTGGGTCTTGGACTAATTGTCCATTGTGATAGAAGTAAGAAGCGTGAGAAGTTAAATTGAAGTATGAATAGAAATCGAACAAGGAATCGAAACCTTCATAGAATGGAGCAACGTGATAAGCGTGTCCATCGAAGTTTTCACCAACGAAGAAGGCGTTTGGATAGGCTTGTTTTACTTCGTAATTTAATTCTCTCCAGAAGTTTAAGTTCTTGGTTAAGTTAGATGAATAGTTGATACCACTTCCTGTATCGGAAATGTATGTATCGTTATTATCTTGATCAATTTCATCTTGTAAGAAGATGTGTTTAACAGCGTCCATACGGAAGCCATCAACACCGAATTCGCACCAGTTCTTCGCCATTGTTTCAACAGCCACTCTGGTGTTGGCATATGCATAGTTGAGTTCTGGCATAGAAGAACCGAACTTCGCATAGTATGAATAGACATGGTCGCCATATGGATACCAGTAATTCGCTTCTTTGATGATTTCGCTTTGTGTTTTGTTATTACCCCATTGATAATAACCACGCATTGCGGCGTCTAATTGAGCAGAATTGATGAACCAGTTATTTGTGGTACTGGTGTGGTTGAGGACTAAGTCCATAACAACGTACATACCTTTTTCGTGGGCTGCATCAATTAAAGCTTTGTAATCTGCTTTAGCAGTATCTTCGGTGACACCACCAGCGGCTTTCGCGGCTGGAGATTCTTTACTACCGAATTTTTCATCGACTTTTAAGTAGTCGGAAATATCATAACCATGATAGGAATCAGATTTTTGAACTGGTGTTAACCATAAAACCTTGACTCCTAAGTTATCTAAATAATCTAATTTTTGTTCAATACCATAGATATCACCAAATCCGTCGCCATCACTATCAGCGAATGATGAGACCATGATTTGATAGCCAACGCCGGCTTTCTTTAAGAATTCGTCACTGGATTTTTGAATTGCTTTATCGGTCCAGTTAGCGGTCTTATAAGAATCTTTACCATAGGTAACATTTGTGCCATCATCTTTATCAAATGGGCTTTCAATACTACCTCTACCAACGACTGGTTGAGCAGCTGGTTTTTGAACGTTATCTTCATAAACGAAGATGTGATAGGAAGTTGAACTATCAGCATTTGTTAATTTGTAATTATCTAATTCCACGTATAAGTTACTGCCGTCATTCTTCCAGAAACCAGAAGAAGAAACACGTGAATCAGAATAGACAATTTGTAAACCAACTTGAGTTGCTCCATCAAATGAGACTGGTGTGCCACCCATCTTTTTGGATGCAGCGGACCAACCGCCATCATATTGAGCTTTTAAGTCGATGTCGATAGTAACATAACCGAGATCATCGATTGTGGCATCGCCAGATGCGGACATCATATCGGCTGCGCTAGTTCTACCAACCCAGTCAAATCTATGACCTTGTCCTTCTTTTGGACGATATGGCCAAGCCCAAACATCCCATTTGTTATAGTCTTCTGCTGTGCCTTTATATCTTAAATAGTGATAATAAAGGTGATTACCTTTTGATGACTGTTTTAATAAATCCATATAATTCTTGGTCGTATCAGGATCAAGATCTGTTGGATCTTCTGGGTCGGTGTCTCCACCACCTCCGCCACCACCAGGTTCAGTGCCGCCACCGCCGCCACCAGGCTCGGTACCGCCGCCATCACCTTCTCCGCCGCCACCACAGGCGACCATGACTAAAGGAAGAGCAAGCAAAAGAGTCCATAGCTTTTTCTTCATATTATTCCCTCCTTGGGATAAAACTTTTTACTTTTTAAGTATAGTTTCTTTTCGCTCCACGTGCAAGTATACACATACAAATCCTTAAAAATAAAAGCCATCACAAGATGGCTATATTATTTGTAAAACTTTTAATGCTTTAGCGAGACCATGTTCTGTTATGCTATCAGCCTTGTAGGTTGCTTTCTCAATGACTTCTGCTTTTCCGTTTCCCATTGCGATAGATAGGCCGACTTCCTCAAACATTGGGATATCTCCATAGTCATCACCCGCACCAATAGATTCAGATTTATCGATATGTAAAGCTTCTAAAACTCTTTTAATTGCTCCACCTTTTGTGTTCTCAAAATAGCATAAGTCAACACCATATAAATCGAAACGGTAATATCTTATTTCTTGTGGCAATTCTTTAATCAATTCTTCATCCATAAACTCAGGTGCAAATAGCAACATTGCCGAGACATTTGTGTGGACGTTTTCTTGAATTTGAGGAACTGTTTCGGCGTAAGATTTAAAGTATTCTTCAACCCATTTATTGACTGGCGCAGAGAAGAAACGATCACGATCTGTGCACATTTCCACCACTAAATCATGGCGATTTGCGGTGTTTTCCACTTCTTTAACGATTTCTGGAGGAATCTCGTTTGAGAATAGAATCTCTTTACCAATAAAGGCCACTCCACCATTCGTGGCAATCACTCCATCTGGACTAAAGTGATCAAAGATACCAGTATGGAGAACACTATCAAATGGACGAGCAGTACATAAATAAACTAACACACCATTTTCTTGTGCTAATTTTAAAGCTTCAAGAGACTCATAATCCCAGTCATGTTTAAAGTGATCAAGTATGGTCCAATCGATATCGACAAAGATGATTTTGTACTTATTTTCCATCCGGTTCTCTTTCTGTCAATAAACGTTCAATATTAACTAGTAATTCATTATATTCATTCAGAAATTAATAGGTTAATAACATTTTAGCAGCAAAAGGATATTTGTCTTTCCTTTGCTTGGAAATCATTATAAGGGAAATAAAAAAGAAGACAAAACATATTTATCAAATTGAAATATATTTCAAGGTGTGAAATAATTAAATCGTTAATTCGAGGTATACAAAATGGCAAAAGTTATGACTATTAATTCAGGCTCATCAAGCTTGAAATTTAAACTTTATGAAATGCCAGAAGAAAGAGAAATCTGTTCTGGTAACTGTGAGAGAATCGGTTTAGCCGATGGCATCTTCACAATTAAATATGATGGGAAAAAAGAACAAACCACTCCTGTCTTCCCAAATCACGCTGTCGCAGCGAAAACAGTTGTTGATGCTTTATTAGAAAAAGGAATTATTAAATCCTTTGATGAAATTAAAGCAATTGGACACAGAATCGTTCAAGGTGGTAAATATTTCTCTAAATCCGCATTATTTGATGCTGATACAGAAGCGAAGATTGAATCTTTGATTCCGCTAGCACCACTTCACAATCAAGCTCACTTAACATGTTTTAGAGCCTTTAAGGAAGTTTTACCAAATTGTCCTGCTATCGCGACATTTGATACCGCTTTCCATCAAACAATGAGCGAAGAAGATTATATCTTCCCAATCCCATATGAACTCACAGAAAAATATGATATTAGAAGATATGGCGCTCATGGTACATCACATAAATATCTCTCTGAAAAAGCTAGAGAATATCTACCAGGAGTTGAACATCCTCGTTTAATTACTTGCCACATCGGTTCAGGTGCATCCATCTCCGCGATTAAAGATGGTAAATGCGTTGCGACATCAATGGGTCTTACACCTTTAGGTGGAATCATGATGGGAACAAGAACTGGTGATATGGATCCATCAGTCTTCAACTATGTTGTTTCAGTCACTGGAAAATCCGCTGAAGAAGTCTATCAAATGTTTAATAAACAATCCGGTTTCAAAGGAGTCGGTGGTTCATCTGATTCCCGCGATATCCTCGCTGGCGTTGATGCCGGAGATCCAAAATGTATCTTAGCTAATAAGATCTTCTTAAGAAGAATTTGTGATTTCATCGGTCAATATTATGTCCGTTTAGGTGGATGTGACATGATTATCTTCTCCGCTGGTATTGGTGAAAACGAACCAAGAACAAGAAGAGATGTCGTAAGAATGCTTTATCCTGCATTTGGCACAGTTATCAATGAAGAACTCAATGCTACATTACACGGTAAAGAAGCTTTATTATCCACTCCTGAAAGCAAGATTAAAGTCGCAGTTATCCCAACTGATGAAGAAGTGATGATTGCTCGTGATGCTTATAAAATGTGTATCCTTAAGGAGGAATTGTAATGGCTATTGACCCAATCATCAAAGCGTACGGATCAAAATTTAAGAAAGAATATTCTCGCGTTCTTTCCGCGATTAAAAGATATGATCGAATTGCCATTTTCCGTCATATCATGCCTGATTTTGATGCTTTAGGCACCCAATTAGGTTTAATGACTTGGTTAAAAGATAATTTCCCAGAAAAAGAAGTGAAAGTTTTTGGTGATAACCACGTCACATTTACTCCGAGATTATATCCTCCAATGGATGAAGCTGGTTTAGATTGGTTCAAAGAACCGTTCCTCGCTTTTGTCCTTGACTGTGGCAACACTTCTCGTATCGCTGACCCAAGATGGAAGAAAGCGAAATTCAAGATTAAAATCGACCACCATCCAGATGTCGAACATTTTGGTAAAATATCTATCGTTGATACAGAAGCCGCTGCAGCTAGTGAAATAGTTGTTAATATGTTACTTAACTTCAAAGGCAAATATTTCATTTCAAAAGAATCTGCCTTCTATTTCCATTCCGCGATTGTCGGAGATTCTGGAAGCTTTAAATATAATTCAGTCTCCCCACATACATTCGCTATTGCGGGTGAATTATTAAAGACTGGTATTACCTGTTCTGAAGTTTATCAAAAGATGTTTGTTAAACAATTAGATGACTTAAAAGTAACGGCCTATATTTTAAACCACTTTGAAATTTCTGATAAAGGCGTGGCCTATTATGTCTTGCCATGCAAGTTACAAGAAGAATTAAAGATTACCACCGAAAGAGGCAAAGAAAACGTTAACTTATTTGCTAACATCGACGGTATCAATGCTTGGTGTTCAATTACAGAAGACAACAAAGACCACTGCTGGAGAGTCTCGATTAGATCTAAAGAAGTTCCAATCAATGGAGTGGCTACAATGTTTGAAGGTGGAGGACACGCTCAAGCCTCAGGAGCAAAATTAAACTCCTTAGATGACCTTCCAAGATTAATTGAAGAATTAGGCAAATTATTCTAAATAAATTAGTTAAAAAGGTAGCAATATTTGTTACCTTTTTTCTATGCTTATAATATAATTATTTTACTATGAGTAAATTCGCTCCAATTCACATTGTAAGTGGTTATTCTTTATTAAGAAGCGGTCTTACTATTAAGCGTATTGAGACTGCCTTAACTAAGAATGACTATTTCGGTATGGGTTTAACTGATGAAAGTGTTTTATCGGGATTCCCACCTTTTGCCCATTTACTCAAAAATAACAATAAACCGTATATCTTAGGCTTGTCTTTAGAAGTTGAAGAAAATGATATTGTCGTCTATGCAATTAATGAAGAAGGCTATCATAATTTGATTAAACTCTCGTCTCAATATCAAAAAGAACCAATTACCTTTTCTTTCTTAAAAGAAAACTCTTTAGGTTTAATTGGAGTCATTGAAACTAATCACGGTAAGTTCAAAGAATTATTCTCTTTACTTGATAAAGTCGATACATCATTCACCAAATATCTTTTGGAGATATCCACTATTTTTGCTTCTGGCTTCTATTTAGGTATTGAAGTGACATCCAAAGAAGAAGTTGCTTACGCGAACAAAGTAAGAAAATTCGCAAATGAATTTACTTACGAATGTGTCGCTTTGCCAAGAATTAGATATCTCAAAAAAGAAGACGCTATCGTGATGGATTTAGTCACCGCGATTAATAACGGTGAAACTTTAGAAAAGAAAACAAAAGTCGGACAAGAGTATTTTATGAACGAATCCGACTATCATAAGATTTATACCGAAAAAGAGATTAATAACACTAATGTTATCATTAACGCTAATAAACTAGATTTCTTCAAAAACAGAGGAGAAATGCTCAAATATTCCTCTAACGATGGAAATCAAGAGTTGAAAAAAATAAGTTATTCTAATTTAAATAAATTAGGTTTAGAAAATAATCAAGATTATATTTCAAGATTAGAGTATGAATTAAGCGTAATTTCCAAAATGGGGTATAGCGAATATTTCCTCATCGTTATGGACTATGTCAATTGGGCGAAGAATAACGATATCTTAGTCGGTCCTGGTAGAGGTTCCGCCGCAGGTTCTCTTATTTCATACTTACTTAGCATCACTGAAATCGATCCATTAAAGTACGATTTACAATTTGAAAGATTTTTAAATCCAAATCGTTTAACAATGCCTGATATCGATGTCGACTTTATGGATATTAGAAGAGATGATGTTATCCAATATATGAGAGAGAAATACGGTAATCACCGTGTTAGCAATATTGTCGCTTTCCAAACTATCGGAGCTAAACAAGCATTAAGAGATATTGGCCGTATCTTTAAGATACCGGAAAGACATATCTCATTATTATCTAAACCAATTAAGGACACTGATATACATGAAAAAGATGTCACACTAGGAAAAGCATATAGAACTAATGAAGAGTTTAAAAAACTTGTTGATTCTGATCAATATTTCAAAGAAATAGTTTCTCTCGCTGGTAAGATTGAAGGTCTACCAAGACAGTCCAGTTTACACGCGGCAGGAATTATCATTAACAACATCGATATTGCTGAATCTATGCCTATCAGCGTTGATTTTAACGATAATTATATTTCTCAATACGAATTCCAATATCTTGAAGAGCAAGGCTTCTTAAAGATGGACTTCTTAGCTTTAAGAAATCTCACGACAATCAATTACTGCGTGAATTTAATTAATTCCCACTACCCAGAGGCTAGATTAGATAAAAACAACATTCCTTATGATGAACAAGAAGTTTTTGATCTAATCAAAAATGGTCAAGTTATTGGCTTATTCCAAATTGAAACTAATGTGATGAAAAAAGGTATCCAAATCCTTAAACCATCTTGTTTTAATGATGTTGTGGCTTTATTAGCTTTAAATAGACCTGGCCCAATGGCGTTCCTTCCAAACTATGCGAAAAGAAGAGATGGCTTAGAAAAGATTTATTATCTCTCTGAAGATTTAAAAGATATCTTATCTCCAACATATGGAATTATCGTTTATCAAGAACAAATTAATAAGATCGCCACGAAGATGGCGAAAATGACACCTGGAGAAGCCGACTTATTTAGAAGAGCGGTTTCTAAAAAAGATAAAGATGCATTAGAAAAAAATAAGATAACCTTTACTAAAGGTTGTTTAGAAAATGGATATAGTGAAAAAGCCGCGAACGATGTCTTTAACCACATCGCTAAATTCGCGAATTATGGCTTTAATAAATCTCACTCTGTCGCTTATGCGGTATTAACTTGCCGTATGGCGTATTTAAAAGCCCACTATCCATTAGAGTTCTATTCAGCAATATTACAAACTGGTTCCGCTAGTGAAACTAAGTTAAGTGATTATATTTCCGAGATGAAGAAGAGAAATATTAAAATCCTTCCTCCATCGATTAATCATTCATCGCTATTATTTGATGTCAAAGAAGATGCTTTATTATTCCCATTCTCCGCGATTAAAGGATTAAATACTTTGATGGCTAATGCAATTATTGAAGAAAGGGAAACTAATGGAGAATTCAAAGATTTCTTTGATTTGGTGACAAGAATGTATGCTCATAAGATCAATGAGTCTCAATTATTAGCCTTAATCAATTCAGGTGCTTTAGATGAATTATATCCATCACGTCAATCTTTAAGAGTGACAATTAGAAGCGCTTTGCAGTTTGCCACATTATCTTATCGTGATGATGGACAAATGAATTTAGGGATATCCGCTTTACCAACACCAAGTGTAATTAATGAAGAAGATAGACCATTAGATAATTTAGACTTTGAATATGAAACATTAGGCATCATGTTATCTTCTAATCCTTTGGATTACCAAAGAGATAAGTTAAATAAAATGGGTGTTAAACCAATAAATGAAAACGGTAATAAAATCGCTGGTGTCATCAAGAGCATTAAAAATATTAAAACGAAAAAAGGCGATCAAATGGCCGTTATCAGAATTTATGATGAAACAGGCGAAATTGAAGTGACAATCTTCCCGAAGGTCTATGATCTTGCTAAAGGATATTTAGTAAAGAATTCAATTGTCATAGTAGTAGGAAGATTTGATAAAGATAATGGCGATAGCTTTATCGCAGATAGTTTAGAAAGGTTGGTGGACTAAATGAGTAAGAAAATCACAATTATTGATGGTAATTCATTATTCTTCCGCGCCTATTATGCGACCGCATATCCAGGCGTAGAAATCATGAGAAGCGCAGATGGAACACCAACTAACGCTATCTTTGCTTTTTCTAACATGATCAATAAAATCATCACCGATTTAAAAGAAGGCGAAGCTATCTTTGTCGCTTTTGATACAGGAAAGCCAACATTTAGAAAGAAAGAATTAGAATCTTATAAAGCAAATAGAAAACCTGCACCTGAAGATTTAGTCAAACAATTCCCATTATCTAGAGCGTTTTTAAAAGCTTTAGGTATCTATCAATTTGAAGAAGAGGGATATGAAGGTGATGATATCGCTGGAACAGTAGCAAAACTCGCTGAATCTAAAGGATATGAAGTTCACGTTTATACATCTGATCGAGATTTTCTCCAATTAGTGGATGAAAATATCTCTATTCACATCCTCAAAAAAGGCTTATCTGATGTCGCGGTTATGACACCAGAAAAAGTCGTTGAAGAATGGGGATTTGAGCCAATTAAAATCATCGATTATAAAGGTTTAAGAGGCGACTCGAGTGATAACCTACCAGGTATCCCTGGAGTTGGAGATAAAACTGCGGTTAAATTAATTCAAGAATACGGTAGTTTTGATAATATCGTCGCTAATGCGAATAATATTAACGGTAAGATTGGTTTAGCAATCAAAGAAAACGCTGAAATGGGTAGAATCTCTCGTGATTTAGCGGTCATCCTTACCGATTTAGAATTGCCTTTTACTGTTGATGACCTCATTTATGAAGGATATGAATTTAAAGAAATCAATGAATTCTGTCAAAGATACGGTTTAAAACAATTTATTAGTAAAGTTGCTCCTAAATGGAAGAAAAAAGATCCTTCTTCATTAGAGAATTTTAATCCTGAAGTTGTCGCTTCATTAAAAGGGTTTGAAAACGCTACTTCGATTGGTATCGCAATTGATTTAAGTGATGATGATTACACTAACGCAGAAGTGTATGGCGTAGCTTTCGATATTGATAATAGACACTTATATATTAGACTTGATGACTTAAAGAAAGATGAGGTCGCTTTAGAGTTATTAAGAAATCCAAAAGTCGATAAATATTGTTATGACTTTAAGGCTATTAAAGTAGCTTTAGCCTTCCAAGGAATTGAAGTAAACGGAGTTAAATTCGACTTATTGATTGCTTCATATTTAATTGACTCCTCTATCAAGAATAACCCCGATGTCGTGATGAATGTTTTCGGTATCGATTTAGCGGCAAATCAATCTGATGAAATGTCGTTATTCTCGCAAGAAAACGTCGAAAGAACCGCAAAAATCGCTTATTTTTGTAAATATTTAGAAAAGAAAGCGAATAAAGAATTAGTGGAAATGTCATCAATTGACTTGTATCAAAACCTCGAAATACCATTAACAAACACTCTTGCAGAAATGGAAATTGAAGGTTTCCCATTAGATAAGAAAACACTTGAATCTTTTGGTGAAGAATACCGTAAGAAGATTGATGTCTTAACTTTAGAAATATATGAACTCGCTGGAGAGAAATTTAATATTGCTAGCCCAAAACAAATTGGGGAAGTCCTCTTTAATAAACTAGGATTAAAAGGCAATAAGAAATGCTCCACCTCTTTTGATACATTAAAAGAATTAATTGATGAACATCCAATCGTCAGCAAGATATTAGAATATCGTAAATACGCGAAATTATTATCTACATATGTTGATGGATTAAAGAACCATATCCATGAAGACGGAAAGATTCACGCGAAATTCAATCAAGCTTTAACCACGACTGGTAGATTATCATCAAGCGATCCTAACTTACAGAACATTTCTATTCGTGATGAAGAAGGAAAGATGATTAGAAAAGCCTTCTTCTATCCAAATCATGAATTTGAAATCTTATCTCTTGATTATTCGCAAATTGAATTAAGAGTTTTAGCCTCTTTATCTAACTGTAAAGGCTTATTAGATATCTTTAATTCTGGTGAAGATATCCACTCCGCGACAGCGAAGAAGATTTTTAACCTCACTGAAGAACCAACTGACTATCAAAGAAGAAGAGCGAAAACAGTTAACTTCGGTATTGTCTATGGTATCTCCGATTGGGGGCTCGCTGATCAATTAGAAATCCCAGTTTATGAAGCTAAAGATATCATTTCTAGTTTCTATCAAACATTCCCAGAAATCGCCACATTCTTCCAAGATATCGTCAATAACGCTTTAAAGAATGGATATGTCTCTACATTAATGGGAAGAAGGAGATATTTAAGAGAACTCCACGATTCCAATTATCAAACTAGAGAATTCGCTAAACGAGCGGCGATGAATGCTCCTATTCAAGGGACTGCTGCGGATTTAATCAAAACAGCGATGAACGCTGTACAAAAACTATTAAAAGAAGAACATTTCAACAGTAAGATGGTCTTACAAATCCACGACGAACTTATCTTTAAAGTGGATAAGAATGAAAAAGACCGTTTATATAATTTAGTTAAAACAACGATGGAAAGCGCATTAAAACTCGCTGTGCCATTAGAAGTTGATGGAGGATTTGGCTTAGATTGGTACGACGCCAAATAGTGATATGCCTGAATTACCAGAAGTAGAAACAGTTAAAAATGTCCTTATTCCTATTATTAAAGATAGAAAGATTTTAAGTATCGATGTTTTAAGAATGTCCACTATTCATGGAGATATCGATGAATTCGTCAACACTTTAAAAGGAAATACTTTTCTGGATTTATCTAGAATTGGTAAATTCTTAATCTTCCATTTAAGTGATGATATCGTATTTATCTCTCATTTAAGAATGGAAGGTAAATATTATGAAATCGATGAAAATGAACCAAACAGCAAGTACGCGAGAGTGGTTTTTCATTTAGATAACGGACATAAACTTTGTTATGACGATTCTCGTTGTTTTGGAATGATGAAACTTTCTACTGAATCAGAATATAAAAATGTTAAAGATATCGCTCAATTAGGACCAGAACCATTCGCGATCAACGATGTGAAATATTTATTAGATAGATGTAAGAAATCTTCTTTACCTATTAAATCAACATTATTAGATCAAACATTAATGACTGGTTTAGGCAATATCTACGCAGATGAAGTTTTATTCGCTAGTAAGATACATCCATTAACTCCAGCGAATAAGATTACCAAGAAAAACTGGGAAGAAATTGTTAAGAATTCAAAAGAGATATTAAATAACGCGATTACCGCTGGTGGTAGCACTATCAAAAGCTATCATCCAGGTAAAGATATTGACGGTAATTTCCAAACTGCTTTAAAAGCCTATGGTAAAAAGGGTGAACCATGCGTTAACTGCGGTTCTATTATGCGCTTTATGAAGGTTAACGGAAGAGGGACTACTTATTGTCCAAAATGTCAAAAGATTATTGCTGACCAACTTAAGGTGGCTATCTATGGACGCATCGCTTCTGGTAAGTCTACGGTCTTAAACGCTTTTAAAGAAAAAGGACTATACGCTATCTCATCTGATGATATAGTCGCCGAATTATATAATAGAAAAGATGTGGCTAATGAAATAGCCAATACCTTTAACTTAAAGAGCAAAGATATCATTGATAAAAATGAACTTAGAGAGGTTGTTAATAAAGATCCAAAGGACAGAAAAAAATTGGAAAAACTCGTTCATCCTCGTGTAAAAAAAGAGATTTTGCACATTTTTAAAACAGTTAAATCTCGTATTATCTGCGTGGAAGTTCCTTTATTATTTGAATCCAAAATGGATAATTTATTCGATATCATTATCGCTATAGATATTCCATTAAAGAAACAAAAAGAGTTATTGATGAAGAGAAATCCAGCGACCGCTGAATCATTATTAAAAATCAATAGCGAACATCAATTTGATCAACATAAAAATAAAGCCGACTACATTATCGAAAATGATGCCGGCTTAGATAAACTTAATAAATCAATCAATAAGATTATTGAAATAATGGTAAATCAACTAGGTTAATTTCTTTACCGCTAGAAACCTTGATACAAGTACCAATTTGTTTCGCTCTAATTTCACCTGCTTTAGAGGTTGAATATAAGGTAATAATTTCATTAATCTTGAAATCGCTTGTAATGATTGTGAATAATTTCTTACCTGCTCTAGTAGATAAGATTGGGAAAATAATGGCGTCTCTTACGATGTCATTTTTTAATTCATTACCAAAATCATCCAAAACAAGGACTGGGACTGTTGAATATCTCTCGATTTCTCTTTTGAATCTATCTTTATCCTTATAATAATGATCTAATAATTCGCCTATGCGCGTTGTGCAGTTCGCGTAAATAATTGGACCGAGATTTCTCTTTGCAATATCAACAGCGATAACCGCTGCGGTGAAAGAACGACCAGAATTTGCCATACCTGTCATATAAATCCAGTTATTAATTCTTTCTTTTCTGAATTTTGCATATTTAGCTAACGCTAAGTTCTTTGGCGCGTCATCACTTAAATCAGCAAATTCTTTACTTAAGAAGGAATCATCAAAGTCTCTAATTAAGAATTGATTCTCAAACACCATTCTTTCTAAGAATTTCTTACAAGGAGATAATTCTCTATCGATGTAGCCACTTTTATAAGTGATCTTCGTACAGAATAATGGGTTTTCTTTTTGGCATGCATCAACACCAGGACATTTATCGCAATACTTTAAATCCATAACAAAATCAAAGATTTTCGCAATGTTGTCTCTAATTTGTTGATCAGTTAAGCCTAATTTAGCGAGATATTTAACTGCTTTTGGACAAGATAAGTATTCTTGATACATTTGATTAAGTATTTCATCACTACTTGTCACATTCATTTCGACTTTAATTTTCTCCATTATCGTCATCCTCCTGTAATTGTCTGAGTAATTCTTC
Organism: Bacilli bacterium; assembly: GCA_045631885.1. Lineage (GTDB taxonomy): Bacteria > Bacillota_I > Bacilli_A > RFN20 > CAG-826 > CAJOLV01. The sequence continues at coordinate 4,539 of JAZQVN010000036.1, read as the reverse complement.
TCTGGAAATATTTATTTCTTCTTCAGGTTCTTCTAATTCTTGTTCTCCACTATCTTTTGGAACGGAATTATAAGAATTGTAGTTGTTATTATTCTTTTTTCTTCCTTTGGAAGAAACTTTCTTTAAGTAATCCATCGCATCGATTGTCGTCGTGATTCCTTCTCTAGCTAAGCTACCGGCAATCTTTTCACAAAATGCTTTGGATAAGATATTGTCATTAACGGTTAAGACATAATCGATAATCGCATTAATGACACAGTTCGGTAATCTAAATTTCTTAGAAATATCGTTAATGATTTTTAAGTCCGCACTAGCAGGTACTGAACCGTTTTGTAATACTGAGAGATAATCTTTTGGAGATAATGTCTCCATAAGGTTAACCTTATGTGCTAAATCAGTATTACCATTTGAGACTCTATTTCTACCTCTATTAGAACCTCTTTTTTGGAGATATAGGTAATTAGTCTCTTCTTCGAATCGTTTTGTTAAATCTTCAAAATCGATGCGTTTATCTTTTTCCGCTTGAGGATTATAGACTTTAATCACTCCATCCGCGGCTCTTTCTTCATTGATGCCATAGAGTGTAGCTAATCGCTCAATCTCTTTCATATCTTGTTTAGATATGGCTTTCTCACTAATTTGAGAATGTTCAGTGAGATATTTGAAGAATAGTTCATATGAGAATCCACTATTGAGCTTTGCGGATTGTCTGCCTTGCGTTGCTTCATTAGATAGCATCGCTTTTCTAAATATTGGATCATCTAAGTCAGGAGCAAACACTTCAGTGAATGAAGCGGTTATCTCTTTTCCTTCAGTTTTTCTATTTACTAAGTAAATACTCTTAATCTTATTCGCTTCTAATTCCCCGACTGCCTTCATGAACATTCCATATAAGAGTGTGTTATCGAAGAATAGCTTCGGTGTTTTAGGAGCGTATAACTCGTATTGGTATAACTTGTTATCTTTCATGCTGGAGACAAATGTTTTTAATAAACCGGTTGCCTCAAGTAATTGTCTCGCATCAACAAAATCTCCCGCGGCAATTTGCATTCTTGTAAATAATGCTTTATGGGAGATAATCGGATTAATCTTTTGGTTATTTGCTTCTGTTAACAAAGTGAAATAAAGGCTGACTGCCTTATAACCGATAATTGGTTGATATAAATTGGTTAACGTTTCTCGATCATAATCAGCGATTAATGAGTTGAGAGTTACTTCTAAGAAATCTTCATCTTTGATAACGTGCATACTTCCCCCTTCCGAGTTGTAGTTATTATGCTTATAAACAAGTATTGTTTCAAATGAAAAATCTTCTCTAAAAAATGGGGAAAACTTTTTCCACATAGGCAAAAATACAATTTATATAATAAATTAAGGCAGTTATTCACCAAATATATGGAGTTTTCCACATTAAATTTTGTGGATAAATATTATTTATATTTGATTTTTGTCGGATTATAATAGTATTCGTAGTAATATTTTGCAAAATGCAAATATATTAGGGAGGAAATAATTTTATGGTTAGAAAAATTGCAGTTTTAACTAGTGGCGGCGACGCTCCTGGAATGAATGCAGCTTTAAGAGTTTGTATCCGTGCTGGTTTATACGCCGGAAAAGAAATGTATGTCATCTATGATGGCTTTAAAGGTTTAGTCGCCGGTGACATTCACCAAGTCAATAAAGACTTCACACAAGACATCATCAATAGAGGTGGCACAATCATCAGATCCGCTCGTTTACCAGAATTCAAAGAACCAAAAGTTCTTCAAAAAGCCATTGATATCTTAAATGACTTTGAAATCGATGCTTTAATCGGTATTGGCGGTGATGGTACATATCGTGGTCTTAACGATTTAGCTAAATTAGGATTTCCAGTCGTTGGTATCCCAGCCACAATCGATAACGATGTCGGTTCAACAGACCAAACAATCGGTTTCTCAACAGCGTTAAATACAATCTGTGATTGTATCGATAGATTAAAAGATACATCTTCATCTCACCAACGTTGCTCCCTAATCGAAGTTATGGGTAGACACTGTGGTGACTTAGCACTCAACTCCGCTTTAGCAGAAGGGGCTGAAGGCGTTATCTGCGAAGAACACCCATTAAAGAAAGAAGCTCTCTTTAAGAAATTAAGAAAGATGAAAGCACAAAACAAGAACCACGCGATTATCATCGTCTCTGAAAACTTACTCGACATCAACTCTTTAGCGAAAGAAATCGAAGAAGCAACAGGATTTACCGCAAGAACTGAAGTTCTTGGTAGATTACAAAGAGGTGGTTCCCCAACTGCTAACGACAGAATCTTAGCGACAAGATTAGCCGCGAGAGCCGTTGAAATTGTTATCAAAGAAGAAGGCTCCAAAATCGTTGGTATGAAAAATAACCAAGTCGTCGATTATCCAATCCAAGATGCGATCAATATGAAACATGAACACACCCATGGATTAAGAGATTTAATCGATATGCTCCAATAATTATTATTACTACACATTTTTATCAAAATATATTAGCCCCTTTTGGGGCTTAATATATATCAAAAACAAAGAAGCCCGCTATTGTATTGCGGAGGGAAGGGAAAATATGAAAATTCAACAACATGACGGTTCCATTATTGAAATGGAGAAAACTAGTCCAGAAGCCTTAGAGGTTTTAAACCATTCGACTTCACACCTTTTAGCGCAAGCTATCACAGAACTTTATCCAAAAGCTCTCTTTGGATTTGGTCCTGCTATTGAAAATGGTTTCTATTACGATATCGATTTCGGAGAAGATACCATTACAGAAAACGATCTTCCAATCATTGAAAAGAAGATGAAAGAACTCGCAAGTAAAGATTTAAGAATTGTTCGTGAAGAGCTCAGTAAAGAACAAGCCTTAGAAGTTTTTAAAAACAATCCTTACAAAATCGAATTAATCGAAGGTATCAATGAAGAGATTACTACATTCCAACAAGGTAACTTCGTTGATTTATGTCGTGGACCGCACATTATGTCCACTGGATTAATTAAACATTTTAAACTACTATCTCTCGCGGGGGCCTATTGGAGAGGGAATAGTAAAAATAAACAATTAACAAGAATTTATGGTACTTCTTGGTACACTGATGAAGATTTAAAGAAATATTTAGAAATACTTGAAGAAAGAAAGAAAAGAGACCACCGTATTTTAGGTAAACAATTAGGTATCTTTATGTATGATGACCTCGTTGGCAGAGGTTTACCAATGTGGTTACCAAACGGTTTTATCGTGAGACGTTTACTTTCTGATTACATCATGGATAAAGAAATAGCCTTAGGCTATAAACACGTCTTAACTCCATGTTTAGGTAATATCGAATTATATAAAACATCAGGTCACTGGGCTCATTATCAAAAAGATATGTTCCCAAAAATGGATGTCGATAACGAATCATACGTCCTTAGACCAATGAACTGTCCTCACCACATGGTTATGTATAGAAGTGCTTTGCACTCCTATCGTGAATTACCATTAAAGATCGCAGAAATCGCGGCGGACTTCCGTTTTGAAGCTTCAGGCGCTCTAACCGGCATTGAAAGAACAAGAGCCTTCTATCAAAACGACTCTCATATTTTCTGTATGCCAAATCAAATTGGTGATGTCTTTAAAGAAGTCACAAAGCTCATTCTTGATGTCTATCAAGACTTCGGATTTGAGAATTATGAATTCCGTTTATCCTTAAGAGATCCAGCGGATACCGAAAAGTATTTCGGTAACGATGATCTTTGGGAAAAGAGTGAGAACCAATTAAGAGAAGTTTTAAAAGAATTAGGCGTTGAATATTATGAAGCCATCGGCGAAGCCGCATTCTATGGACCAAAACTTGACGTCCAAGTAAAAAGTGCGATTGGTCATGATGTCACTTTGAGTACCATCCAACTTGATTATCAATTACCAGAAAGATTTGATCTCTCTTATATTGATGAAAAAGGTGAAAAAGCTCGCCCAGTCGTTGTCCACCGCGCAATCTTAGGTTCTTTGGATAGATTTATCGCTTTCTTACTTGAGGAAACTAAAGGTGCTTTCCCAACTTGGTTAGCCCCAGTTCAAGTTAACCTATTACCAGTTAACAACAATTTCCATTTAGAATATGCGAATGAATTATATCAAATGTTTAAAGAGCACGGCTTACGCGTCAATTTAGATGATGGAAACGATAAACTCGGTTATCGTATGAGAAACTCTCAAATGAGAAAGATTCCTTACACCATCGTCTTAGGTGACCACGAAAAAGAAGATAAAACTGTCACCTATCGTAAGTACGGTCAACAAGAACAAATCACTGTTTCTATTGAAGATTTCTTCAAGTTGATTGATGCAGAAATCAAAAATAGAAGTAGATAATGGATTAATTCTTCAAAAACAAATACACCCTGATGAAGTGCTAAGGTAAAAGTGGACAAGGGTAAAAAACACCCATCCACTTTTTTCTTTGGTATGATGTTGAAAAGGAGGCAAAAAATGAGCAGAGCAAAAGGAACAAAGAATAATATGCGTTCCCCAGAAGAAAAAGAAACA
>JAZQVN010000035.1:0-149724 GCA_045631885.1 Bacilli bacterium | reverse complement strand
ATTGAAGGTAAGCGTGGTATGCCTAGACCAAGACCACCATTCCCAGCTGTAAAGGGTTTATGGGGTAAGCCTACTTGTGTAAACAATGTTGAAACCTTAGCTACTGTACCATATGTAATTAGAGTAGGTGCAGCTGAATTTGCTAAGATGGGTACTCAAACATCTACAGGTACAAAGGTATTTGCCTTAGGTGGTAAGATTAATAATGTAGGTTTAGTAGAGGTTCCTATGGGAACTACCTTAAGAACACTTGTTTATGATATTGGTGGTGGTATTCCTAATGGAAAGAAATTTAAAGCTATTCAAACAGGTGGTCCATCTGGTGGATGCTTAACCGAAAAAGACTTAGATACACCAATCGACTTCGGTAGTTTAGTGGCCGCTGGTAGTATGATGGGTTCTGGTGGCGCGATCGTTATGGATGAAGATAACTGTATGGTCGACGTCGCGAAATTCTACATGACATTCATCTGTGATGAATCCTGTGGTAAATGTTCCCCATGCCGTATTGGTACAAAGAGATGTTTAGACATCTTAACAAAGATTTGTGATGGCAAAGGTACACCAAAAGACTTAGAAGAATTAGAAGAATTGAGTGACATCATTCGTTCCAACTCCTTATGTGCTCTTGGTCAAACCGCGACCAACCCAATCTTATCAACAATGAAAGCCTTCCCAGAAGAATATAGAGCTCACGTTGTTGATCACAAATGTCCAGCCCATGTTTGTAAGAACATGATGGAATACTATATCGTCCCAGAGAAATGTATGGGTTGTACTTTATGTGCCCGTAACTGTCCAGTTAACGCGATTGGCACAACTGATCAACCAGCCAAATTACCTGGTAAATTTATTCACCATATCGACGCAGAAAAATGCGTCAAGTGTGGTGCTTGTATGAGTGGCTGCCGCTTCGGTGCCATCATCAAGAGATAAGGAGGAAATATTTATGGCATTAGTTAACATTAAAATCGAAGGTCATGAATACCAAGTCGATAACTCATTAACAGTTTTAGAAGCATGCCGCAAATGCGGATATGAAATTCCTTCTTTATGTGCTTTCAATCATGGTAAATGCTCACAAGCTTCTTGCCGTGTTTGCTTAGTCGAAATCAAAGGCGCTCGTGGATTATGCGCATCCTGCGTATACCCAGTGAGCGAAGGTATGGAAATCTCCATTTCCTCACCAAAAGCAACCGCAGCTCGTAGAGCTAGCGTTGAATTAATTCTCTCCAACCACGAAAAGAATTGTTTACAATGTCCAAAAAACGGCCACTGTGAATTATTACATGTTGCCGAAATGGTTGGTGCTAGAGAAGGTAAATTCGAAGGAGAGATGACAGAACAAACAATCGATGAAATCGCTCCAGGTTTAATTAGAAATACCGCCAAATGTATCTTATGCGGTCGTTGTATCGAACGTTGTAAAGAAGCACATGGCATCGCTATTTTAGGATTTGAAAACCGTGGTTTCAGAACCATCGTTGCTCCAGTTCAAAATAGAAGCTTTGCTGAATCTCCATGTTTACAATGTGGTCAATGCGTTAACGTCTGTCCAACAGGCGCATTAATGGAACACAGCGAAATCGACAAAGTCGATGAAGCCTTCAAACAAGGCAAAATCGTTATCGTTCAAACCGCTCCAGCAGTTAGAGCTGCTATCGCAGAAGAATTTGGTGAACCAATTGGTACAACAGGTACTGGTAAAATGGTTGCCGCTTTACACCGTTTAGGTTTCTATCGTGTCTTTGACACAAACTTCGCCGCGGACTTAACCATCATGGAAGAAGCTTTTGAATTATTACATAGAATTCAAAACAAAGGCGTCTTACCACAAATCACATCCTGTTCCCCAGGTTGGATTAACTATATGGAATACTTCTATCCAGAACTCATTCCAAATGTCTCCACATGTAAATCCCCACATATGATGATGGGTGCAATCATCAAATCATATTTCGCTGAAAAACATGAACTTGATCCAAAGAACATTTTCAATGTTTCCATCATGCCATGTACAGCGAAGAAATATGAACGTCAAAGAGCCCAAATGCCAAATGACGTTGATGCCGTTTTAACAACCCGTGAATTAGCTAAGATGATTAAACGTGCTGGCATCAATTGGAAGAAATTACCAGAAGAAGAATTTGACCAAGACTTACTTGGTGAATACTCAGGTGCTGGTGTTATCTTCGGTGTCACAGGTGGTGTTATGGAAGCCGCTTTAAGAACCGCTTACTGGAAATTAACTGGTAAAGAATACGCCAAGATTAATTTCGAAGAAGTCCGTGGTTTACAAGGCGTTAAAGAAGCCGCTATTGATATCAATGGCACAACTGTTAAGGTTGCAGTCACCTCTGGTATGAAGAACGCGAAAGCCTTATTAGACCAAATCAAAGCTGGCACATCTCCATATGCTTTCATCGAAATCATGTGTTGTCCAGGCGGTTGTATTAATGGTGGTGGTCAACCATATGTCCATCCAACATTATTACCAAATGAAGATGATGACATCCTCGATACATTTAGACAAAAGAGAGCTTCAGTTCTCTATAGCGAAGATGAAAGACAAGTCATTCGTCAATCACATAATAACAAGGATATCCAAAAACTTTATAAGGACTTCCTTGGTGAACCATTAAGTGAAAAAGCTGAAGAATTATTACACACTACATACGTCAGTGATCGTGAGAAATTCCCAGTCAAAAAATAATTAAAACAAATTAATGGAAAAAGGGGCGAATTTGGCGACAAAAATCGCCTCTTTTCCTAGAAATTGGATAAAATTATGGATATTAAGTTTTATAATTCATTATCAAATTCAGTAGAAACATTTAAACCACTTCATGATGGAAAAGTTAGTATGTATGTCTGCGGACCAACAGTCTACAACTACCCACATATTGGTAACATGCGCCCAGTGGTTGTTTTCGATATTTTAAGAAGATTTTTAACTTATGTCGGCTACGATGTCACATATGTTAGTAACTTCACTGATGTCGATGACAAAATCATTAAAGCGGCGAAAGAAGAAGGAAAAAGTGAAAAAGAATTAACTGATTTCTACATCGATCAATTCAAACAAACTACCCAAGCAATTGGTAGCCAAATTCCTTCCATTACTCCTCGTGTTACTGAATACATTGAAGCCATTATCAAATACATCGCTAAGCTCGTTGAATTAGGCGCTGCTTATGTTGTTGATGGTGATGTTTATTTCCGTGTCAGTAAGATTAAAGATTATGGCGCGTTAAGTGGTATCAACACCGATGATTTAATTGCTGGAGCCAGAATCGAAGAAAATAGCGCGAAAGAAAGTCCACTTGATTTCGCTTTATGGAAGAAAACTGATACTGGCATTAATTGGGAATCACCATGGGGCAGAGGCCGTCCAGGATGGCACACTGAATGCTGCGTCATGATTGATACAATCTTCCCAGATCACTTCATTGATATCCACGGTGGTGGTTATGATTTAAAATTCCCACATCACGAAAACGAAATCGCTCAAGCTGAAGCGATGCATGGAAATAAAATCGCTAATTATTGGATGCATAATGCATTCATCAATTTTGGTGATGTGAAAATGAGCAAATCTTTAGGCAATGTCGTCTACGCTAAAGATATGATTGCTCAATATGGTGGACCAGTGACTCGTTTAGTTATTTTAAACACTCATTATCGTCAACCAGTTAATTACACAAAAGAAACCATTGAAGCCGCGAGCCAAGAAATTAACAAAATGACTTTTGCTTATAAGCAAATGAATTTAATGCTCCAAGCCAATGGTTATAAATTAGATCAATTCAAGCCTTTATTCATTGAGAAATTCGTTGCTGCTTTAGCGGATGATTTAAATACCGCGAATGCTTTGATGGAATTATACGCTCTTGTTAAAGAGAGCAACCAATTAATCAGAAGCAAAGAAGTTGACTTTGAAAGACTTGGTAACATCTCCCAAACATTGAATGACATGTTCTATATTTTAGGTATAGATATCGAAAGAAAGGTCTTAACCGACGAAGAGTTGAAATTATATCAGGAATATTTGGAATACAAAAAAGCCAAAGATTTTGAGAATTCCGATAGAATTAGAGACATTTTGTTGCAAAAGTGTATCTTATGAAAAAAGATAATGCTAATTTAATATTCGGGAGGAACCCAGTATCAGAAGCCATTAAGAATGAGATAGCGTTGTCAGTTCTCATTACAGATGGGTTTCATGACAACAAATTAATGGATTTGATTAAGGCTTTCTCCTTACCTGTTAAGGTAATTAAACAGAATGAGCTAAATCAACTATGCCCGGGGGTTAATCAAGGTATAGCGTGCTATATTAAACCTTACGAGTATCAGCCTTTAGAAAAAATACTCAAAATCGCAAAGTCTCAAACTAATCCAATTATCGTGATGTTAGATCGTATTAACGATCCTCACAATTTTGGTGCAATATTGAGATGTTGCGAGATATTTGGTGTAGCGGGAGTCATTGTTGGAAAACATGACCAAGTTCCTCTAAATCAAACCGTCGCGAAAACTTCAGCAGGGGCAATCAACTATGTTCCTGTCGCTAGTGTAGGCAACCTCACTCAAACCATCAAAACTCTTCAAGATTCTGGTTTCTGGGTTGTTGCTTCATCAGGAAATGCGAATATGGATTACCGAGATATAAAATACGATTTTCCAACCGTGTTAGTCATCGGTAATGAGGGGGACGGCGTTTCAAGTTTAGTTCTTAAGAATTCTGACTATATCGTCAAAATTCCTATGTATGGAAAAGTTAATTCCCTCAACGCTTCTGTAGCGACTGGAATTTTATTAGCGCAAATAAAAGGTTGATAACATTCCTCCTCTCAGAAAGGGGGAAGGGTTATCAAAAAGAAGAAATCAATTCAATCTAAGATTGAAAAATTAAAGAAGTCCATCGGTGACGACGAGTTGATAATTCAAATTCGTCAAGGGAACCGAAGGGCTTTTTTTATACTTTTCATGGGCTATCATAATTTGATGATGTTTGAAGTTAATAAATATCTCAGAGTCCATAATAAGCCCAATATGTACGAAGATGATTTGGTAGAAGTAGCGACAAATTGCTTTGAAAACTCGGTTAAGCATTATGTTATCGGCGGTAGAACTTTTGTTCGCTTCTGGTTAACCAGTATGACTAATGATTTCAATGACTTTTTCAAAAGAAGGGAAAAAGAAAACAGTGTATCATTTGATCCAACTGTCATTGAAGCTTCTTATTTGCGGTTCACAGATGTTGAACAAAATTCACATTGGGATGACCGTTCATATGAACATAGAGAAAGAATCTTTTCTGATATTGTTGAAGAGAACTATGATAAGTTCACTGATGATGAACTACGCTTCTTATTTCTTATGAAATATGAATATACAGTTGAACAAATCTGTCAAATCTTAACTTTAGAGAGATCAAAGGCTTATCGGATAAAAAAAGAAATCATCTCGAAACTTAATATCTTAATGAAGAATTATTAAGTTTTGGTATAATATCAGGTATGTCTGTTCTAGAAATTAAAAATCTTACATTCTCATACGATGGAACTAACAAAATCATCGATAACATCAATTTAAAAATCGAGAAAGGTTCTTTTGTTTCTGTAGTTGGTCATAATGGTTGTGGTAAATCCACTTTAGCAAAATTATTGATCGGTTTATTAACTCCTCAAGAAGGGGAGATTTATATTAACGGTGAATTACTAGATAAGAAATCCGCGTCGAAAATTAGACAATCGATGGCGTTAGTTTTTCAAAACCCAGATAACCAGTTTATCGGTTCCACAGTGGAAGATGATATTGCTTTTGGATTAGAAAACCGCTGCGTCGAACATAACCAAATGCAAGACATCATAGACACCTACGCTGAAGAAGTGGGAATGAAAGAATTTTTAAAAAAAGAACCGAGCATGCTATCCGGTGGTCAGAAACAGAGAGTGGCAATTGCCGGTGCACTAGCGCTTTCACCTCAGATCATAATTTTTGATGAAGCGACATCTATGCTCGATCCAAAAGGTAAGAAAGATATTCGCTCATTAATTAACAAAATGAGAAAAAATAATCGAGATTTGACGGTTATTTCGATTACTCATGATATTGAAGAGGCTTATGAAAGCGATGAAGTAGTCGTGATGAATAAGGGGAAAGTTGTTACCTCTGGATCTCCGAAAAAGATATTAAATGACCGCGTCTTAATGAATGAAGCGGGATTAGAAATACCATTTGTTTTAGCGGTTAAAGAAAAGCTAGAAACATTAAACAAGAACATTAAAGAAGTCGATAACATCGATGAACTAGTGGAGGAGTTATGGCGATTAAAGTAAGTAATCTCTTCTACACATATGGTGTTAAAACTCCTCACCCCACCAAGGCCCTTGATGATGTGTCTTTAACAATTGAAGACCATTCTTTCGTTGCGTTTGTTGGTGAGACTGGAAGCGGTAAATCCACATTGATTCAAAACCTCAATGCGTTATTAGTCCCTCAACAAGGACAAATCGATATTGATGAATATACAGTCACTCCAAAAATCAAAAAACTGAAAAAGATTAAGGAGTTAAGAAAACATGTTGGTGTTGTTTTCCAATTCCCTGAATATCAATTATTTGAAGAGACAGTAGAAAAAGATGTCGCTTTCGGTGTGAAGAATTTTGGAGCAAGTGATGAAGAGGCGTTAAGAAAAGCTCACGCTGCATTGAAGTCAGTCGGTTTAGATGAATCTTATTTCACTCGTTCACCATTTGACTTAAGTGGTGGAGAAAAACGTCGTGTCGCTATCGCGGGTATCTTGGCGATTAATCCAGATATTTTGGTTTTAGATGAACCAACCGCGGGATTAGACCCTAGAGGCGTGAATGATATCATGTCACTCGCGACAATCTTGTTTGAACAAGGCAAAACGATTATTTTAGTAACTCACGATATGGATATCGTTATGAAATACTGCCAAAAAGTATTCGTGTTAAAACATGGTAAGTTAGTATTTGAAGGTAGTCCATATCAATTATTTGCTCAAGATAATGAGGAATTATCAATTGAAGTTCCGGCTTTATATGAATTAGCAAGAAAGCTAAAAGCTAAAGGCTTAAAGCTCGATATTGAAAATATTCATTCAATTGATGATTTCATCAAACAATATATGGGGGCTAAACATGAATAGCATCGCGTTTGGTCGATATACTCCATATGAAACATTCACCCATCATTTAGATGCGAGAAATAAAATTCTTTTAGTCATCTTGCTAGTTGTTGGGATCTTTTTCCAATTCACTGTTTGGTCTACGACAATTGCGATGTCTATTCTTTATCTAATTCTATTTATCTTATTCATGGTTATTTCTCGAGTCAGTTTCTTACAACTTTTAAATAGTTTAAAAGGAATGTGGTTACTCATTATCTTCATGTTTGCGATATATATCTTTATTCCAAATAGTAACTATACTGGCCCAATCGCATTTAATATCGGTTTTGACGTCTACTGGCAGGCTTTTTATCAAGCTGGCTACATTATCTTAAGATTAATCTTAATGGTGGCTATAATGATGATTTTGACATCCACGACAAAACCAATGGATTTAACATATGCCTTTGAATGGTATATGACCCCATTAAAGTTAGTGCGTTTCCCAGTTCATGCGGTCGCGATGACTCTATCAATCGCTTTAAGATTTATCCCAACTTTATTAGAAGAGACTGACCGCATTATGAAAGCGCAAGCATCTAGAGGTGTCGATTTTAACCACGGAAGATTAATGAAGAGATTTAAAGCAATTATTTCTTTAATAATTCCTTTATTCGTTTCTGCGATTGATAGAAGCGAAGAATTGTCTAACGCGATGGAAGCCAGAGGCTATGATCCAAGAGCAAAGAGAACTAGATATAGATTACTTAGATTCTCTTGGAGAGATTTAATTGCCTTCTTGCTAGTGGGTTCTATATTCGCTGGAATCATCGTTTTATTTGTTTTTGATAAGACCACTGAAGGTGGGATTAATGTTTTGAAATTATTATTTAACTGGGATGTTGGTTTTTAATTATGAGAGTATTTTGTGTTGTTAAGTATAAAGGAACTAGATACGCTGGTTGGGCTAAACAAACTAATGAGATTACCATCCAAGGTGAGATTGAAAAATGCCTCAGTCAAATCCTAAATAGCGAGATAACTATTTTCGCATCTGGAAGGACCGATGCAGGCGTTCACGCATTAGGTCAAACCTTCCATTTCGATAGCGATAATGCTAAATATGATGAGGGTGAATTCATGTATCGTTTGAACATGATGTTACCAGCAGATATTCAAGTTGCGGAAATCAAGTATCTAAAAGATAATCTTGAATTTCACGCTAGATTTTCCGCGATTAGTAAGGAATATCAATACCGCTTATCTTTAAACGCCAAGAACCCATTTAGATATGATAGATGTTGGATGCTTCAAACCAAAGATTTCGATATGAATCTATTTATGGAAGCACTCAGTAAATTCGTTGGAAAACATAACTTTAAAAACTTCACATCTAAAGAAGGTGACGAGAATAATTACATCCGTGAAATATACGAGATAACCACTGATTACGATGATAGAAATGAAGAGATAGTGGTCAATCTAAAAGGTAACGGATTTATGCGTTACCAAATTAGATATATGTTAGGTGTCGCAGTCGCTATTGCGATAGGGAAAGAAGATTTATCTTATATTGATGAAAAGTTAGATAGTGAGAGAAAAAGATCAATTACATCGTATAAAGGACATCCGCAAGGTCTATATTTGATGAAAGTTAACTATAAATAATGTTTTCAATTGAAATACATTATGCTAATATTTTTGAGTAAAAAAGAGGACAAATTATGGGAAGAGCACATGAAGTTAGAGCCAAAGCTATGGCCGCAACCGCTGCCGCAAGAAGCGCGCTCTTTATGAGAGCTTCAAAAGAAATCTACATGGCAGCAAAATCTGGAGAACCAGATCCAGAAATGAATTTAGCGTTACGTTCCGCTATTGAAAAATGGAAAGGACAACACGTTACAAAAGATGTTATCGATAGAGCTATCCAAAAAGCAAAAGGTGGTTCTGCCGAAGCTTACACCGCTGGAAGATATGAGGCTTTCGGTCCTGGTGGGTCTCTCTTTATTATTGATACATTAACCGATAATTCTAATCGTGCGTTTATCGAAGTGCGTACCGCAGTCACCAAGAAAGGTGGCCACTTAGGTAGCACAGCATTCAATTTTACAGAAACAGGTGTCTTTGTTTTCAATGGCACAAATAGAGATGAAGTTGAAGAAAACTTAATCTTAGGTGATGTCGATGTTCGTGAAGTCACACAAGATGGTGATAAGATTGAAGTCTTAGTTGAACCAACCGCATTCGCCGCTGCAAGAAGTGCTTTAGCGGATATGGGTATCAGTGAATTCGAAATGGCTGAAATCTCCTTCTTACCAAATGAACCAATCACGATCGATGATCCAGAAGATAGAAGAAAATTTGACGAATTATGCGATATGCTTGATGAACTTCAAGATGTCCAAAACGTCTATCATAACGTTGACTAATTATTAACCTATAAGAAAAGGCGCTCGGGATGAGCGTCTTTTTTGTTTCTTCTTCGTCTATAATATATCAGATAAGTATAATGCAGAACCGATTGCCCACATGAGATTGTATCCACCACATGGAGCGTCATAATTTAATAATTCACCGAGGAAATGCAGTCCTTTTTCTGTTTTTGACTCTAATTTTTCATTTAATTGTTCAAATGGAATTCCACCAACACTGACTTGAGAATTGTCAAATCCATATAATTTATCAAATGTGAATGTGAGAGATTTTAAGGTGCTAATTAAATCGCTATCTTTAACCTTTAATGACTCGATGTATTTCACTAGATTTGGATGCAAATAACTCTCCAATAATTCTTCGGATGAATGGTTTTTGAGGAACCTATTTAGCTCTTCTCTATTTGTTTCTGGAAGTAAGTCTATTTCAAACTTATAAGATTTGGATAAGTCCTTAGCAATTAGTCTAGAAGCGTTGAAAATAACTATTCCAGATAAGCCGTGATCTTTAAATAAAACTTCACCATATTCTTCAAAAATTGGTTTGTTGTTGGATAATAATTTGACGATGGCCTTGACTCTAGTTCCATCGATTACCTTAGTCTTTTCTTTTGTGATGATTGGACATAAAGCTGGTTGGAAATCTTTTAATTGATAACCATGATTTTTTAATACATCAACGAAGGAACCGTCACTTCCTAATTTAGAGGATGACTTACCTCCGGTGGCAATTACTAACTTATCAAACTCATATTCTCCATCGTTCGTGGAAACAATGATTGTGTCTCCGTTCACTTTGTAATCTTTGACTGCTGAGTTGAGAACAATTTTAACTTGGTATTTTTCTGCGGCTTTGATAAAAGCGTTTCTGACGGTAACCGCGCTTTCAGAAATCGGATAAGATAATTCATTCATCAATTTGGTTTTGATATTAATTGAATCTAAGAAATACTTTTGAGCGTCAAAATCATATTTAACCAAGATGTCTTTTGCGACTGGTGAATTTGCGTTATATGAAATATCTAGTTTGTTACCGATATTACATTTTCCATTTCCTGTAGATAAGATCTTTTTAAGCGCTTTATCGAGATGTTCAAAAACAACAACCTCATCTTTAGGGTGTTTCATTTTTCGATTAATCGCGAATGTAATTCCGGAGACACCGCCTCCAATAACTCCAATTTTCATACCAACTAAATGATGCCACTTTCGGTAAAGTATTGCTAGATATTTAAAGAGATATTCAACTTTTATTTTTCAAAATTCAGTGAATAATTCTATCTTTTTATATAAAATATAATTGATAACTCGGGAGAGAATAATATGGATAATGAATTGATGAGAGTTAAAGGCAATAATGGAACTTTGATCGTTTACGATGATCACGTTTATTTTGAACGAAAGAGTTTCTTAGGAAATTTCGATGCCGTAACTAGAGGTAACGCGACTGGGTTTAATAGTGAAAAAGGAATTCCTTTCGAATACATTCTCGGCGTGGAATGGAACAAAGCCACGATGTTCAGAAATGGCTATATTTCTCTTCACATTGAAGGTGAAATCAAAAACATGAGTGGTCTTAAAGGCGCGGCGAATAATGCCTCAAGTTTAATTTTCTTCCCGGGAGCTAATGCGGATGCTGAAAAGGTAGTGAATTATCTTGAAGGAATCGTTAAAGCAAATAAAGAGAAAAAACAACATGTTGTAGTTGATAATCAACCACAAACTAGTTCCGGAAGTGTCGCAGATGAACTACTGAAATTAAAAGAGCTTCACGACGCTGGAGTTCTTGATGATGAAGAATTTAAAGCCGCAAAGGCTAAAATACTCGCAAAATAACACTTTGAAACATAATTTCAAAACAAATTGAGGATGTCGATATTATTTTATTGACATTCTTTTATATAAAAGAGTAAGATTTTAATCGGCACAGCCAAATTAGCTCAGTCCCGGTAAGACAAAAGTTAGTTTGAAAAGGAGGATTTAAGTTATATGCAACGTCAAACTACAATTGCAAAAACAAACGAAATCCAAAGAAAATGGTATGTCATCGACGCGACAGACTTACCATTAGGTAGATTAGCCTCAGCCGTCGCTCAAATCCTTATTGGAAAGAATAAGCCAATCTGGACTCCAAACGTTGACTGCGGTGACTATGTCATCATCGTTAACGCTGAAAAAGTCGGTTTATCCGGTGATAAACTCCACAACAAGAAATATTACAATGTTTCTGGTTATGCTGGTGGTCTCCGTGTTAGAACCGCGAAAGAAATGGTTGAGAAATATCCAGTTGAAATGATTGAAAGATCAGTTCACGGAATGGTTCCTAAGGGTCGCTTAGGCAGACAAATTGAAAAGAAATTATTTGTCTACGCTGGTCCTGACCACAAACATGAAGCTCAAAAACCAGAAGTTCTTGAGCTCAAATTCTAGGAGGAATTAGACTATGGCAAAAAAAGCTGCTGATCTCCAATATTACGGAACTGGTAGAAGAAAATCTTCTATCGCTCGTGTATACGTTACTTCTGGAACAGGTAAAATCGTTGTTAACGGAAGAGATGTTAACGAATATATGCCTTATGCCACATTAGTTATGGACTTAAGACAACCACTCGTTCTCACCGAAACCGAAAACAAATACGATGTTCGCGCTGAAGTTTACGGTGGTGGTTTCACCGGCCAAGCTGGTGCAATCCGTTTAGGTATCGCAAGAGCTTTATTAGAAGCTGGTTGTGATCGTACAATCTTAAAGAAAGCCGGATTACTCACTCGTGATTCCCGTGCTAAAGAAAGAAAGAAATACGGTCTCAAGGCTGCGAGAAGAGCACCACAATTCAGCAAACGTTAATCGTTACAGAATTATCAAGTGTCAAAAACAAAAGAGGAAGGAACTTATCGCCTTCCTTTTTTCATCCAAATAATTAATTATTTATATGTTGAAAATATCGTTTGACATTATTTTTATAATTATGTATATTAATAACGCTGTCTTTCAGCAAATGGGCCTTTAGCTCAGTTGGTTAGAGCGCACCCCTGATAAGGGTGAGGTCGATAGTTCAACTCTATTAAGGCCCACCAAAATTGTGACAATCTCCTCATGTTGGAGGAGTTGGTAAAATAGATAGGGAAGGGTGGTTGAATCCCTTACCCCGCCGAACGCGAAAATAGTGTCTCGAGAAATCGAGATTTTTTATTTAATCTAAAGTTGCGCATTTTTAAAAGCGCAGATATAATAATGATATGAACGAACTCCAGAGAAGAAGAAAAGAATTAGGACTAACTCAAACACAAGCCGCGAATGCTTGTGGTGTTTCTCGTAGAACTTATCAAACCTATGAAGAAACAGATTTAATCAATAAGACTTTTAATGATCTTCTTTCAAAGCTTGATGAAATGGGTGTTTTGGATGGAAGCAATTACATTCTTAATATCAAGTTCATTAAAACTGTGTGTCGCCAAATCTTTTCAAAATATCCTCAAGTAAAATGTGCCTACCTTTATGGTAGCTATGCTAGAGGTGAAGCAACAGGCAAAAGCGATGTTGATATTTTGGTGGTGTGTCATGGAATGGGCATGGACTTTTTCGGAATGGCGGTCGAACTTGAAGAAGCCATGCATAAAGAAGTGGATTTGCAAACACACGAACAAATTGTTGGTAGTGACACATTGTTAGAAGACATT
This sequence comes from Bacilli bacterium, assembly GCA_045631885.1. GTDB lineage: Bacteria > Bacillota_I > Bacilli_A > RFN20 > CAG-826 > CAJOLV01. Next base: position 136,473 of record JAZQVN010000035.1, on the reverse strand, counting down.
TTAGTAGAAGGAGTCAAAATATATGGCTAAGAGAATTGCTGAAAGAATTGACACCATTCTTAATAACATCTTGGTGGTCAAAAAAGATGTTCAAGGAATGACTCTGGAAGATTTCAAAAAACCGATGTGCTAGTTAGAGGAGTGAGCTTCTCAATAATGCAAATTGGTGAGCACATGAACAAACTCCATGATTTGATAGGGGAACAATATCCCGATTTACCATGGAAAAAAGCGATTGCGATGAGAAATCTTATTGTTCACGTTTATGACCAAGTAAAAGCGGAAGTGGTCTATGACACCGCCACAAAAGATTTAGACCCACTTTATAGTTCTTTGCTTGAAATCAAAAACAATTTGAACAAAACAGATTGTTGATCGGACATTGAAAACGGAAGCGGCTTTAAAAAAGTCGCTTTTGTTTTATTTAGAAAATATATTATTTATAATAAGTATACTTATGTATCCATTAATATTTGGCTTTATTGATTCGTATGTCTTGATGATAATTGTCGGCGTAATAGCGGCGTTCATCTTGGTGGCTTTTTATTTTTGGAAAAAGAAGTTCTCTAAAAGAGATATTATTGATGTTCTGATTTGCTCATCTTTTGCGGTGGCGTTTGGTATTTTATTTGCTTTAATATTCCAAGCCATTTATGACTTAAAATGGGAATGGAAATTAACATTCTTCGGTGGTCTATTCGGTGGAGTATTAGGCTTCTTATTAACTTATTTCTTATTTATTAAGAAAGATTCCACGATGAAGATCGAAGAAGTGGTTATTATTGCTCCTCCAGCGATTACATTAGCACATGCATTAGGAAGAATTGGCTGCTTTTTAGATGGCTGTTGTTATGGGATGACCACGAATACACCTTTAGATATGTATTTCCCAATTTTAGATAAAGCAGTTTTACCAACCCAATTATATGAATCAATCTTCTTATTCATCTTGACCGCGGTGTTACTATTATTAGTTTTCAAATTCAAATTTAAATACACTTTTATCGTTTATCTAGGTTCCTATTCAATTTGGAGATTCATCATTGAATTTTTTAGAGACGATCCTCGTGGTGGATTTATTCCATTTATTTCACCAAGCCAATTCTGGTGTATCTTAATTTGGATAGCGATAGTGCCTTTATTCATTTTCTTAAAGAAAAAGGTTTTTGTGGAGAATAAGTCATGTCCAGAAATCGAGTAGTGGATATTGCTTTAATCATCATCTTTTATGTTGGTGTATCAACATTCCCAACGGGATTAATTACAAATAATCCATATATTTATTACGGGATTGAAATTGCGTTTTATGTGGCATGCTTATTGTTCATCATTTTGTTTAGCCGTAGACAAGAGGGTTTATTTAAGCCATTGCCAAAAATGAATATCCCTTATTTCTTGTTACTTTTACCAGTTGTTATTATTTGTATCAGCAATTTATCTTATGCTTGGATATTTCAAGAAGTGATGGAACCAAGATTTGACTTCTCCGATATCTTAGCGGTTATCCATATCATCTTAGTCGTCGTGGTGGAAGAGCTCATCTTTAGACACCTATTAATTTCCAATTTAAATTATGAAAATAAGTTAACCAAAATTCTCATTTCCGCTGGTGTGTTTGCTTTATGTCATATCACTCATTTCTTCTCAACATTCAACCCAGCGGACCTCATTATTATTGTTTATACATTCGGTTTAGGACTAGTTCTTGGCTTCATGTACTGTTACGGAAATTGTCTATACGCGTGCATAGGCTTACATCTATTATTTAATATTTGTAATGACTTCTTATTTGAGAGACTTTATTACGTAAACAACGTCTTATGGTACTACTTAATTAACGTATTTGTTGCCTTAATCTCAGGATTATATATTCTTGCGTTATATTTACTAAAACTAAGAAAAAACCCAGTAGAACTGGGCTAAATTAAATGTTTTTGATAATATCTTTGATACAGGTGGTGATTTGAGTTACCACCTTTTCAAAATTGTCCGTATACCATGGATCCTCTATTTCGAAGATAGAATTTGTGAAGTGATAAATAGGTAATATTTTCTTATTCTCACCAAATCTTCTCACGAGCATATAACGGTTTTCATCATCCATATAAAAGAGATAATCGCAGTTATCAAAATCTTCTTTTGTTAAGTAGGTAGCATAGTGTCTAGTAAAAGGAATTCCTCTTCTAGTTAATTCCCTTTTCATTGGTGGATAGATATCATGACCAATTTCTTCAAAAGTTAAAGCACGAGAAATGACCTCGTGCTCATTATTTAATTGTTTAAATATCATCTCCGCGGCAGGAGAACGACATATGGAGCCATGACAAACAAAGATGATTTTCATTATTCTAATTCGAACGCTCCGGTATAGAGTTGATAGTAGACACCCTTTTGGTCAATTAATGTCTTATGATTACCTCTTTCGATAATCTTGCCTTGGTCTAAGACCATAATCGCATCGCTATTTTGAATCGTGGATAATCTATGTGCGATAACAAAGACTGTACGACCTTCCATTAATTGGGTCATGCCATCTTGGACTAATTTTTCAGTACGAGTATCGATAGAACTTGTCGCTTCATCGAGAATCATAACAGGGGCGTCGGCAACTGCCGCTCTAGCAATAGATAATAATTGTCTTTGACCTTGTGATAAGTTAGATCCATCACCAGTTAACATCGTGTTAAATCCTTCTGGTAAACGCATAATGAAATCGTAAGCGTTAGCAATCTTCGCAGCTTGATAAACTTCTTCATCAGTCGCATCTAATTTGCCGTATCTAATATTATCCATTACTGTTCCAGTAAATAAGTTAACATCTTGTAAAACGATGCCTAAAGATCTTCTTAAATCGCCTTTTTTAATCTTATTAATATTGATACCATCGTATCTCACTTTTCCATCAGCGAGAGGATAGAATCTATTGATTAAGTTTGTAATCGTGGTCTTGCCAGCACCTGTTGCGCCAACCAAAGCGATTTGTTCGCCTGGTCTAGCAAAGATAGAGATATTGTGTAAGACTAATTTACCTTCAACATAACCGAAATCGACATTATCTAATAAGATATCGCCTTTTAATTCAGTATATGTGAGAGTGCCATCACCATGTGGGTGTTTCCATCCATATAATCTGGTGTGTTCTTCGGTTTCATGAATCGTGCCGTCTTCATCTTTGGTTATATTAACCAAACTGACATAACCATTATCTTCTTCGACTTTTTCTTCCAATAAGTCAAAGCAACGAGAAGCGCCCGCCATACCAAGGACGATAAATGTCACTTGTTGTGAGAATTGGGTGATGTTATTTGTAAACATTCTAGTCATCATTAAGAAGCTAACGACCATTGAATAGAAAGCGGAATGTGATACTTCAACAAAGCCAGCAATAATTGTTAAATTCTTAAATCCTGGAATAGTGAAGACTAAACAGGCTAATAAAGCGGATAAAACATACATAAAGTTACCGATATTACCATTAATAGGCGCGGTAATATTACCGTGAATATTCGCTGTGGTCGCATATTCTCTTAATTGTTCATTTAATTGATTGAATTGTTCGGCTGATTCATCTTCATGATTAAATACTTTAATCACCTTCAAACCTTTAATAGATTCTTCAATGTTACCTTCAACAATACCGGTATGCATTTGTTGCTTGATGAAGTATTTGCTAGCTTTACCACCGATAACCTTGGTGCTCATAATCATAAAGAATGAGCCTAATAAGACCACTAATGTCATCCAAACGCTATTGATTAACATAACTGTGATACAGAATAAGACTGATAAAACAGTTCTCAAAGATTCTGGGAGAGTTTGAGAAATAAATTGTCTAATTGTATCGACATCGTTTGTGTATAAAGACATAATCGCACCGTGTGGGTGTGTATCGAAATACTTAATTGGTAAATCTTGCATGTGCGAGAACATCTTAATACGGAATTCGTTCATGTATTTTTGTGTAACGATGGCCATAGTTCTGCTCCATGTCCAAGAAGCAAAAATACCAACGAAATAAATGGAACCCATTCCGATTAAAAGAATTGGGATATTGGTGTGGACTGTGATACTTCCACCGAAAACCTCAGCATCATAGAAGGTAGAAATATCTAATGGGTTGAATGGTCCTCCATTAGCGATAATTCCACTTGTTAAAACACCAGAAATTAATCCAGCGAAAATGGAACTGCAAAGGTTTCCGAAAACATTAAACACTACGCACAAAGCAGATAGGATTAATTGGAATGGATATTTCTTAAATAAAATTTTAACTAAACGTTTCATCGTGCCTTTTTTGGCGCGTCCACGTTCTCTCATTCTTACGGGTGGCATTATTTCTTACCTCCTATCGCATTTTGTGTATAGTAGACTTCTTGATAAATCTTATTAGTTTTAATTAATTCCGCGTGCGTACCAATCGCATCAATATGGCCATCATCCATAATGACAATTTGATCTGCGTCTTCAATTGAGGAAATACGTTGAGCAATGACGATTTTTGTCATATGTGGTAAGTCCTCTTTTAATCCTTTTCTAATTAATTTATCTGTTTTAGTATCAACAGCGGAAGTGGAGTCATCTAAAATGAGAATCTTCGGATTCTTTAAGATAGCTCTAGCGATACATAATCTTTGTTTTTGACCACCAGAGAAGTTACTTCCACCTTGTTCAACGACTGATTTTAATTGTCCTTCTTTTCCTCTTACTATTTCGTCTGCTTGGGCAATTCTTAAAGCGCTCCAAAGCTCTTCTTCGGTCGCTTCTTTATTACCCCAGTGAAGGTTAGACTCAATAGTGCCTGAGAATAAGACATTTTTCTGTAAAACAACAGAGACTGCATCTCTTAATTTAACTAGGTCATATTCCCTCACATCATAACCACCAACTTTAAGGCTTCCTTCATTGATGTCATAAAGACGAGAAATAAGGTTTACTAAGCTGGTTTTACCTGAACCAGTTGAACCTAAAATTCCGATAAATTGTCCGGATTTTATATGCAAATTTAGGTTTTCTAATGTGTTTTTTTCTGCGGAATCGACATACTTGAAATTGACATCATCGAAGTCAACGGAACCATCGGGAATTTCCATAATTGGGTTATCTGGATTCTTAATGGTTGGCTCTTCTTGTAAGACCTCTCCAATACGTCTAATTGATTCTAATGACATGGTAAGCATAACCATGATTAAAGAAATCATCATAATCGATGTTAAGATTTGGATACCATAGGTTAATAAAGAAGACATTTGACCGATGGATAATTGACCGAATAAAATGTCGTCTCCATCTAAACCTAAAACAGTTGTGCAAATGATATATGAACCAAAGCCAACGACTAGGATATTACTTAAGTGAATAGTGGTGTTCATGACTGGGTTATTTAAAGCGACAATCTTCTCTGCTTTAATAAAGTCTTTAGTCATATCAGTTGAGGCTTTGGAGAATTTTTCTTTCTCGTAGTCTTCTCTAACAAATGATTTAACCACTCTAACACCAGAGACGTTTTCTTGAATGGATTCGTTAAGTTTATCGTAACGTTTAAAGACTCTTGTGAAGACTTTCATCGCGGCTTTGACGATGAAGAATAAACATAACGCTACTAACGGAATGAGGGCGATGAAAATAAACGCCATTGTTCCACCGGCAACGAACGCCATAATCGCTGAGAATATCATCATTAAAGGAGCTCTAATAACGATACGGATACACATTTGGAAAGCCATTTGGACGTTATTAACATCCGTGGTCATTCTTGTGATTAAGCTAGATGCATGGAATTTATCAATATTCTTGAAACTGAAATCTTGCATTTTTCTATATAAGTCTTGTCTTAAGTTAGCACCCATACCGATAGAGGCTTTGGCAGCAAATCTTCCACCGAGGATACCACACGCTAAAGACGCCATTGAGAATCCGACTAAAACTAAAATGATTCCTAAGATAGAAAGATTAAATAGTGGATTAGCATTATTGGTGATACCAACAGCCTCTCTCATTTGAAGAATGGTGAGGTTTGCAATATCTGAAGCTTCATCAATATAAGCGATGTTATCGATTAAAACAGACATGATAAATGGAAGGAAACACTCTAAAGCTGTTTCTAAAACCATAAATATAGGAGTGATAATGGCAAACTTCTTATATTGTCTGACACTTTTTAATATGAGCTTAATTTTTTCTATCATCTTAATTTCCTCCTTCCAAGTTGTTTATCAATTGATTTAATTCATTTAATAATTTTTGTTTTTGTTCTTCATCGTGGTTTTCAAATAGCTTATTGATCGTAGCCACTCGACCTTCTCTGATTTGAGAAATGGTGTTATTACCTTTCTCCGTTAATGTCAGATTCACATGGTTTTTGACATTTTCTCTTTTAACGAAGTCGTTTTTCTCTAACCTTGATATCAACCCGTTTACTGTTGATTTCGCTAAAGCGAATTCCTTTTGAACATCGTTTTGATGGACCTCAACCTTGTCTAAATTAGTTTTTCTTCCGATAAATAAAAGAACACGAGCTTGCGCGCATGTTAAACCAGCTTCAGCGACTCTCCTATCAAAGTCGGCTTGTAAAAGTTTTGATAAGTGTCTAATTAAATAAATTATGTCGTTCCTGCAATCAAACTTTTCCATAATAAAAATGCATAAAATATTATGGTTGTTCGTATGCGAACTTGTCAATATATAATTTTATTATTCTTCTTGTGAAACAGGATTATTACGATTATGTTTAACGAGTAAATATGATAAGAAAGCCGCGCCACAAAGGACGACTAAGCCAACCGGGATTTCAATGTAGATAGGCATGATTGGGTTAATAGCCACTCCTGGAACTGGGTTACCAGCCCAATATTGATAATAATTGAAAATATCAAAGTTAAAGAATAAGACAAAGATACTACCTAAGACAAAACCGATGATGGCGAAATATGTGACATCATGGAACTTAGCAAGTAATAAAGTCATTAATTTAGAAATGAGAACCACACCGATTAAACAACCGATAGCGAAACAACCGAGCATTCCGATGAGTTGTCCAAAGTGAGACCAATCTCCGCTGAAGATTTCTTTTCCAAAAGCAACAGTAGTGTCCATAAGTGGACGATAGAAGCCGATGATGAGGAGTATTAATGATCCAGATAAACCAGGAACTGTTAATGCCACCGCAGCAACTGCCCCGACCGGAATAAGAACAAAATATAACCAAATTGGCATCTCTAAAAATGCATTAGAAACAGCGCTTCCTTTTGATCCTAAAATAACGCTTAAAACGCCAAGTGTAATTACGAAAATCGCACCAATAATGGCGGATATGATATGTTTTTTGGAAATTTTCACACCTTTTACGTTATCTGTAATACCTGGGAATGAACCGATTAAAAAACCAGCAAAAACGCAGATTAAAACGAACATACAATATTCGAAAGCGAGATGGAAAACGATGACGCAAGTAACAACCGCAATCATGATACCGATAAGGATTGGGATCAACACCTTAATAGCCCAACCAAATCTTTTTCTAAAATTATTAACCGCGGTGATAATATCTTCGTAGACATGAAGGATTAAGGCGATTGCCGCGCCTGATACTCCTGGTATTGCCGCGCCTGCTCCAATACCTAAACCCGCTACGAGTCTTTTAAAGAACTGTTTCATACCTTAGTAAGTATAGCAATAATCAATGCTTTCATAAAAGCATATTTTTTTGTATAATGTCGGTCAGAAAGGTTAGTTATGTTATTAATCGTTGGTTTAGGAAATCCTGGTAAGAAATATGCTGGAACCCGTCATAATATGGGTTTTGATGTTATTGACTTATTAAGCGACTTATCAAAAATTGATGTTGATAAGGAAGTTTTCTGTGGTCTCCTTGGTAGAGGCCAAATCTTCGATGAAGATGTCATGCTATTTAAACCAACCACTTATATGAATTTAAGTGGCACCGCGGTTAGACAAGTGGTGAACTATTTTAAAATTGACCTTTCTAACATTATTGTTGTTTGTGATGATATGGCTTTACCAGTTGGAACGATTAGATTAAGACAAAAAGGTTCTTCTGGTGGACAAAAAGGTTTACAAAACATCATTGAGAACCTCGGCACAGAAGAATTCAAAAGAATTCGTGTCGGTATTGGTGAACCTGAAGATGATGCGATTGATTATGTTCTAAGTAAACCATCCAAAGATGAAAGAGTAGTAATTAATGAAGCCATTCATGATGCAGTGGAAGCGATTAAGGAGGCAATTAGATTCGGCTTTGATCGAGCCATGAGCAAATTCAACTAAGGAGGACATTTTGGACCTATTTACGAAGTTGAAAAACAATAAGGTGATACCCTCCTTCTTGAAGAAGAAGGGGCATTTTGTCGTGGATGACACGATTGGAATTAGCTTATTAACTGCGCTTTCTTTTAAAGAAGATAACGAACAATATTTATTAATTACATCTAATTTATATAAAGCTCAAAAGATATATCAAATCCTAGTTTCCCTTTTAGGGAAAGATAGTGTTTTATTGTTCCCAACTGATGAATTAATCAGAGCTCAAACTTTAGCGCAATCTAAAGAAATGGTGGCTCAGCGTTTATATGTCCTAAACGAAATCATTAGAGGAAGAGCAAAAATTGTTATTGCTAACTTAGCGTCCGCTTGTAGATATTTACCAGATCCAACTCTCTTTTCTGAGAAGAGTATCGACTTTGTAAAAGGTCAATCCTATGACCTAGGAGAAATCAAGTTGAATTTAATCAAGAATGGTTATCTTAAGGTCAGTAAAGTTGACCAATCTTTGCAGTTTGCTAATCGTGGAGATATCTTAGATATCTATTCAGTTAATAATGACAATCCAGTCCGTATTGAATTCTTTGATAATGAGATCGAATCAATCCGTTATTTTGATTTAGCAACACAAGTTTCCATTAAAGAAATTGATAAGATATCTATCTTACCAGGTAACGATATTTTATTATCTGATGAAGAATTAAAAGAAGCAGGAGAAAAGATCTTCTCGATTTTAGAAAAAGATCAATCTCATATGTCTTTAACTCTCTTTGAGAATCTAAGAAATATGACTGAAAGTGACTTAATGGAGATATTAGAAGGTCAACCAAGTCAAAAGTTATATAAATATTATTCCTTAATAACAAAGAATCATTTTTCTATCTTTGATTATTGTAAAAACTATACGAGAATCCTTGTTGACACTGATGCGATTGAACAAGCTAACTCGTTGATGCTTAACGAATCGATGGAATACTTAAATGAATTACATGAAAAGGGAATCAATATATCTCATTTAGAGTTATGCAAAGACTTTGATAGATTAATCAATCCTCATTCATATAAAACTATCTCCACTTCTAAATTTATTGAAGGAAGTGATGATTTAACATTTAATGTTAAAAACGTTCCTTATGTCGCTAGCAAAAGAGGGGACGCCTTAAACATCATTCAAATATATTTAAATGAAGGAGATAAAGTCATCCTTAATTTAGGTAAAAAAGAACAGATTAATGTCATTGAAGAAGGATTGTCTGCATTAAATATCCCATATAAGGCGATTAAAGAATTTGGTATACCAGAAAACTGCAATGTTGGTATCTCGACATTAAATTTATCAATGGGTTTTTATCTCCCTGAAGAAAAGATCGTTTACTTAACCGCCGCGGAATTATTTAACGAAAAAGTTAAAACAAATAGATTCGATAATAGATTTAAAGAAGCAACAATCTTAAAATCATTTGAAGATTTAGAACCTGGAGACTTTGTCGTTCATGAATATCAAGGTATTGGTCAATTTATCGAATTACAAACACTAGAAGTTGAAGGAGTCCACCGAGATTATCTCAAGATTGCTTACGCCGGCGGAGAACTTTTATATGTCCCATTAACGCAGTTCCAACTAGTCAGAAAATATATTGGTAAAGAAGGCGCTAGACCAAGATTATCCAGACTACATTCTAATGACTGGGAGAACCAGAAAAAGAAGATTAAAGAGAGAGTTAACGATTTAGCAAATCGCTTAATGAGCCTTTATATTGAAAGAAGCAAAATCAAAGGATTTGCCTTTAAAAAAGATGATGAATTCTCTGAAATGTTTGAAAATTCTTTCGAATATGAATTAACCTCTGACCAACAAATAGCTATAAACGAAATAAAAGCGGATATGGAGAAAGATTCTCCGATGGATCGTTTGTTATGTGGCGATGTTGGCTTTGGTAAAACAGAGGTAGCTTTTAGGGCGATATTTAAGGCAATTAACTCAGGAAAGCAAGCCGCGATTCTTTGTCCAACAACATTATTAGCTAGACAGCATTATGAATTAGCGATTAAGCGTTTTTCTGAATTTGGAGTTAAAGTTGCAGTGTTTTCTCGCTTAATTTCTGATAAAGACGAAAATACATATATTAAAGGTTTGATAAGTGGAGAATACCATTTAGCGATTGGCACCCATCGTTTATTATCCAAAGATATTGCTTTTAAAGATTTAGGATTATTAGTTATCGATGAAGAACAAAGATTTGGTGTTGCTCAAAAAGAAAAGATTAAAGAATTAAAAACTAATGTTGATGTTTTAACCCTCAGTGCCACTCCTATTCCAAGGACATTACAAATCTCTTTATTAGGTGTCAGATCAATGAGCAAGATTGATACAGCCCCTCAAGAAAGAATGCCTGTTCAAACATATGTCGCCCCGTTTAATGATAAGGTTGTTAAAGAATTAATTGAAAGAGAACTTGGTCGAAACGGACAAGTCTTCTATATGAGAAATAACATCTCCACAATTTATCAATGCGCATCTAGATTGCAAAAGATGTTGCCGTTCGCCAGGATTGCTGTGGGACACGGCAAAATGACAAGAGATGAAATTGAAGATGTCATGTCAAAATTCTATTCTGGTGAAATCGATGTTTTAGTTTGCACATCGATTGTTGAAAACGGAATTGATGTTCCTAATGCAAATATGATTATTGTTGAAGATGGTGAAAGATATGGTTTGTCTCAACTTTATCAAATAAAAGGTAGAGTGGGTCGTTCTAACCGTATTGCTTACGCCTATTTATTCTATTCACCATATAAAGAAATGAATGAAAAGGCTCAGAAGAGATTACAAGCCCTTCAAGAATTCACAGAATTAGGTTCTGGATATAAGATCGCCAGAAGAGATTTGATGATTAGGGGTGCTGGAGATATTTTAGGTCCTGAGCAAGCTGGCTTCATCGACTCTATTGGTTTGGATATGTATATCAAACTGTTGAATGAAGCTGTTCAAGAGAAATTAACTGGAGAAATTGAACAACCAATTGAAGCAAATATATCCTTATCAATAGATGCCTATATTCCAACTAGCTTCGCTAATGATTCAGATAAGATCGAAATTTATCAAGAAATATTGACCGCTCCATCATTAGAAGCTTTAGCGAGAATCAAAGCGAGAACAAGAGATATATTTGGTAAATTACCAGACGAAGTTAATAAATTATTCGTAAAAAGAAATATCGATTTATTAAAAGAAGACGCCAAAGTGGCGAAGATGATTGAAAACCCGAATAATATTGAACTAGTTTTAGCAAAAGATTATATAAATATTAGAGGTATAGGAAATATCTTGTTTGAATCAATGATTCCTTATCTTAAAACTATTAAAGTTAGTTATATTAAAAATGAGTTCAAGATATTTATCTTCAAGAACAAAGGATGGCTCGATACCCTTGAAGCGATATTGATGAGTTTAACCAATATTATTGTTCAACATCGAGCGGTGGAGGTTGTATGAGATTAGACCTATTGTTAAAACAAAGTGGAATTATCAAAAGAAGAACTGTCGCTAAAGCACTCGCAGAAAATGGCAAGATTTCAATAAATGGAAAAGTTGCTAAACCAAGTAGTGAAGTTAAAGAAGGCGATATCCTTTTACTCAACCTTGGAATGCATGTTATTGAAGTAGAAATCCATTATGAATTAAAAGGAAAAAGAGAAGTCCCTACCTTCATTCAATTATCAAAAACAACAAATAAAAATGATTAATCTAGATAAGAAGAAAAACTATTTATTAGCCTGTTCATTTGGCCCTGATTCCATGGCCTTATTTGCTATGCTCAAAAAGGAAAAAATCCAGTTTTCCGCTGCGCTAGTTAATTACCATTTAAGAGAAGAATCAACCGATGAAATGAATGGCTTTATTAGATACTGCCAAGAGCAAAATATTTCTTATCATATTAAGGATCTGATTTATGGAATTCCAGCGGTAAATGTCGAAGCGGAATGTCGTCGAATTAGATATGAATTCTTCGCCGAATTAACTAGACAATTTAAATACGATGCAGTCCTTGTCGCACATAACCAAGATGATGTGATTGAAACGTATATTATGCAAAAAAAGCGGCAAAACCTCCCTGTTTTTTACGGAATTAGCCCAAAAACAATTATTAATAACACTTTAATCATTCGTCCTTTGTTCAACTATTCGAAGCAAGAATTATTGAAATATTGTGAACAAAACAAGGTGCCTTTCGCGATTGATTCATCTAACCTTGAAGACCGTTATTTAAGAAACAGAATTCGCCATCAACAAGTGAGCAAAATGAGCAAAGAAGAAAGAGCAAAAATCGTTAAAGAAATTAATGATAAAAACTCTCAACTAGATGCGATGTTTAAGAAGTTAGAAAACCTCGATTTGTATGATGTTGAAACTCTTAAAAAATTAGATGATATTGAACTAGCGTATGCCCTTAATTTGTTAGCGAAAAAAGCGGATGGAAGACTTCATATTTCTTTAAGACAAATCCATGCGATTAGACTCGTTTTAAATAACTCAAACGGTAATATCGATATCCCGTTACAATACGGAATTATTTTAAGAAAGAGCTATGACAAAATTGAATTAGTCAAACCATTAAGAGTGCATTTTAATTTTGTCCTAAATGAGCCCTGTGAAATGGACAATGAATATTTCCACCTCAACTTCTTAGGAGATACTTCAAACCGCAATGTGAAGTTAGATGACTACCCTTTAACAATTAGGACATATCAAAAAGGCGATAAATATCAAATCAAGAACTATGTTGTTTCTGTGAGAAGATTATTTATCGATTGGAAAATGCCTTTATCGTTAAGAATGAGATGGCCGATTATTGTGAACAAAGATGGTGTAATCATTTACATTCCTCGTTATAGATGGGATTTTATCCCTGACAAAAACTGCAATTTTTATATTAAGTGAGCGTTTTACTTTCTTTGAAAGCAAAATAATATATAATAATAATAATTCGCTTGATGTGCGAAATGGAGGTAATTTATGGCAGAAGAACCTAATCCAGTTCGTAGACGTTCGTCCTTTGGACTTTTACTTTCTTTTTTATTTGTTATTTCGATTATTGTTACCGTTGTTCTTTTATTGAACAATCTCAATAGAGCAGACACTTTGAATCAACAAAGTTTTATTAATGCACTTGAAAACGATCGTATCGTCACGATTTATGAAACCCCAAAAGAACAAACAGTTGTTAAGATTACCGGTAGATATTATGCCGATCAAACCGCGAAAACTAACAAACGTTCCAAGAGTTATGAGCTCGTTTTAAACTATGATGTTTATTACAACCAATTCAATAACTATGTTTATTACTCTGATAACGCTAAAGAAACAGCACTTCCTTTAGATAACGTTAAAATTTATCAATTAGTTTTAGACAAGAAATCTTCTATTGAAGAAAATTATGTCACTGACCCATATGTCACCAACTGGTGGGATCAATGGGGACCAACATTGTTAATGTTGATTGGTAGTGCTGTCGTTGTTATCTTCTTATTCTCTAGATTATCTAGATCTGTTGGCGCAAGTAATAGCCAAGCCCTTGAATTTAATAAATCAAGAGCCCGTAGAGAGAAAAACAGCAAAGTCAGATTTGATGATGTCGCTGGCGCTGATGAAGAAAAGGCCGAGATGAAAGAATTAGTGGATTACTTAAAAGATCCACACAAATTCACAGAATTCGGTGCCAAATTACCAAAAGGTGTTTTATTAGTAGGCCCTCCAGGATGTGGTAAAACTTTATTAGCAAAAGCTGTTGCTGGTGAAGCCGGTGTTCCGTTCTTTAGCATTTCCGGTTCTGACTTCGTCGAAATGTTCGTCGGTGTCGGTGCGGGACGTGTTAGAGATATGTTCAAAACCGCGAAACAAAACGCTCCATGTTTAGTCTTCATCGATGAAATCGATGCTGTTGGCAGACAAAGAGGCGCTGGTTTAGGTGGTGGAAACGATGAAAGAGAACAAACCCTTAACCAATTACTCGTTGAAATGGATGGCTTCAATGATAACTCCGGTATCATCGTCATTGCTGCGACAAACCGTGATGACGTTCTCGATCCAGCCCTTTTAAGAGCGGGTCGTTTCGATAGAAAAATTACCGTCTCTTTACCAGATAGAAAAGGCAGAGAAGAAATCTTTAAAGTCCATTCTAGAGGCAAGACCCTTGCTCCAGATGTCGACTTCGCTGCTATTTCTAGAAGAACAGTTGGCTTCTCCGGTGCTGATATTGAAAATATCATGAACGAAGCGGCAATCTTAGCGATTCGTAAAGGTGAAAAAGAAATCACTATCGATGATATCGATGAATCCATCGATCGTCGTATCGCTGGTCCAGCCAAAACTTCACGCGCTCTTAACGAACACGAAAGAGAAATCATCGCTTATCACGAAGCTGGTCACGCCATTATTGGTATTAAGAACCCACATAGTGATAAAGTTCAAAAGATTACAATTATTCCTCGTGGTAATACAGGCGGCCACGTCCGTATGACACCAGAAGAAGATCGTTTCTTATTGACTAAGAAAGAATTAGAGGCTCGTATCGTTGGATACTTAGGCGGTAGAACTAGTGAAGAAATCTTCTTTGAAGATATCTCTAGTGGTGCCCAAAACGATATCGAAATGGCAACCCAAATCGCCCGCGTTATGGTGTGCGAATTAGGTATGTCTGAATTAGGCCCAATTCAATATGAAAGAGATACAGGAAGTGTCTTCTTAGGAAGAGACTATACCAACTCTCAAAAGAACTTCTCAGTTGAAACCGCGACTAAGATTGATGCGGAAGTGAGAAAGATTATTGAAACCGCTCATGAAGAAGCGAGAAAGATTATCAAAGAGAATAAGGAAGACGTTATCCTCATCGCTAAGACTCTTCTCGAACATGAGCAAATCACTGCTGAAGAAATTGATTACTTGTTAGTCAATAGACATCTTAAAAGAGATGAAGCTCCAGCAAATGATAAAGGAGATAAATAAGAGGGGATAACCTCTCTTTTCCTTATGTGGAAGATTGGAAATATTAATATTGATGGAGTGGTGATGCTCGCTCCAATGGCAGGAATAACTTCATGGGGTTATCGCGATTTCATGAAGCCTTTTGGTGTGGCTGTTTCTGTTACTGAAATGGTCAGTGATATGGGGCTAATTTACGATAATGATAAAACCAATGTTTATGTCATCTATCCAGAGAGTCATCCAACTGGTGTTCAACTGTTTGGTCATGACCCAGAAAATATAGTAAAAGCCGCAAAATTAGCGTTAAAACTCAATCCAAATATTGATTTTTTCGATTTAAATATGGGTTGTCCAGTTCCAAAAGTTACTAATTCTGGATCTGGTTCCGCCCTAATGAAAGACCCTAAATTATGTGGTGAAATAGTCCGTCGATTAAAGGAAGAAATCTCTCTTCCAATCACCGCGAAAATCAGGTTAGGATGGGATAACCAGACTATCAATTTTATGGAAGTAATTGAGGAGTTAGAAAAGGCTGGAGTGGACGCGATTGGTATCCACGCGAGAACGAGAAAACAACTCTATGCTGGAGAACCTAGATTTGACCTACTAAAAGATTTAAGAAGCAAGATGAATGTGCCATTAATCATATCTGGAAATATCTACACTCTTGATGATGCAATTAACGCAAAAGATATCACAGGAGCGGATGCTATTATGGTGGCTAGAGGTGGTGTTGGTAATCCTTGGCTCATCAAACAAATTGACCATTATTATCGTTCTGGGGAGAGATTAGAATCCGTTGATATGTTAACGCAAATTGACTATTGCCTCTCTTTAGCCGACTACTACATCAAAGAAAAAGGTGAAGCGGTCGCGATGAGAATGTATCGAGGTATCGCTAGTAAATTCTTTAACGGATTTAGAAATGTGAAGAAATATAAAGCCAGACTGTCAATGGAATTGACAAATAGAGAATCTCTTGTACGAATACTAGAAGAGATAAAAGAAGAAATTGTTATGCAATAATTTATGACTATGAAAAAGTCAAATTATTGAGTAAGATATTTATTGATTTTGGAGGGGAAATTATGGATAACCGTGAATTAAACGACCAAGAACAAGTTAGACGTGAGAAGTTAGCAAAATACCAAGAAATGGGTATTGATCCATTTGGACACGCTTATAAAGTAAGTCATCACGTTTCAGAAATTAGAAAATTAGTTGGCAAGAAACAAGGCAAAGCCGTTGATAAGATGAACTTAGTTGTTTCTGTTGCTGGTAGAATTATGGCCATTCGTAGAATGGGTAAAGCTTCTTTTATCAATATCCAAGATAAAACAGGCAACATCCAATCTTATATTGGTATTGATGTTGTAGGAAAGAAATCCTATGACCTTTTCCGTTTAGCGGATATTGGAGATATCGTCGGTGTTAAAGGTAGAGTTATGCTCACTAGAACTGGTGAAATCACTATTCGCGCGGAAAAATACACACACTTAACCAAATGTTTACATCCTCTTCCAGAGAAATTCCATGGCTTAACTGATATCGAAGAAAGAAGCCGTAGAAGATATTTAGACTTAATCGTTAATGATGAATCTAAGAAGGTTGCTTTCGCTAGACCTGCGACAATTAGAAGTATTCAAAGATTCTTAGACAATCAAGGATTCGTTGAAGTTGAAACTTCAATCTTAAATCCAATTTTAGGTGGCGCTGCCGCAAGACCATTCATCACTCACCACAATACTTTAGATAAAGACTTCTATTTGAGAATTGCGACTGAACTTAATCTTAAAAGATTAATCGTTGGTGGCATGGAAAGAGTTTATGAGATTGGTAGACTTTTCAGAAATGAAGGTATGGATGCTTCCCATAACCCAGAATTTACCTCTATTGAAATTTATCAAGCATATACAGATTTAAGAGGCATCGGTGCGTTAACCGAAAAGATGATTAGACAAGCTGCGAAAGATGTCACAGGTTCACCAATGGTGACATATCAAGATAAAGTCATTGATTTCAAATCACCATTCAAATGGATTTCCATGAATGATTTAGTGAAAGAAAAAACCGGAATCGATTTTATTAACGATGTCCATTCATTCGAAGAAGCCAAAGCTATCGCTGATAGATTAGGCGTCCGTTTAGATAATTTCAAAAATACAATCGGATATGTGATGAACGAAATCTTTGAAGAACTATGCCAAGATGACCTCATTCAACCAACATTCGTTTATCAATATCCAATCGAAGTTTCTCCATTAACCAAGAAAGATAAAGATCCAAGATTCACTCAAAGATTTGAACTATTCGTTAATGGCCGTGAGCTCGCAAATGCGTACACAGAGTTAAATGATCCAATCGATCAAAGAGAAAGATTTGAAGCTCAAGCTAGAGCCAAAGCTAATGGTGATGATGAAGCTTGTGAAATTGATGAAGACTTTGTTCAAGCTCTTGAATATGGCATGGCCCCAACTGGTGGAGTGGGCATGGGAATCGATAGACTCGTCATGTTATTAACTAACCAAAGCCAAGTCAGAGAAGTCATCTTATTCCCAACAATGAGAGACAAATAAAAACAATTAAAAATACAAAAATCGCGGGCAAAACCCGCCTTTTTTGTGCGGTTTTGTTAAGTAAAAAAGCCCCCAAAATTTTTGATTATATCAAAGTTTGAAAACCTCATTTTTCATAAAAAAATAAAGGAACTTTAATTGTTCCTTTGAAAAAAAGTGTGAAACAAAATTGCTCTTTTTTACCTATATATTTATGTACGGCAAATATATGGTTAAAAGATAACTTTACATTTATTATGCGTGCCTGTATAATACATGTGCTAATCTTAGCAAACTCTCTGCTATTTAGTTCTATAAATAGCCAGAAGACCAAAGGGAGGTATTAAAAATGCGCAATTACGAAATTATGTACATTTTGAAAGCTGACTTAGACGAAGCCGGCCGCGCAGCTGAGATGGAAAAGTTACACGCTTTACTCACCGAAAACGGTGCTGAAGTAAAGAAAGTTGACGAATCCATGGGCTTACGTGACCTTGCTTATCCAATCAAGGATGAAGTTAAAGGCTTCTACGTCGTCATCAAAGTGTCCGCAGACGATCAAGCATTGTACCAATTCAATCGTAAAGTTCGTCACAATCCTAGTGTGTTACGCCATTTAGTTGTCGTCGACCACGAATAAGGAGGAAATCATTTATGATTAATCGTGTAGTTTTAGTCGGTCGCATTACTCGTGACCCAGAACTCAAAAGAACCACATCTGGTAGTTCATTAGCCACATTCACAGTTGCAGTGGATAACCGTCAAAAAAATCCTGACGGTACAAGAAGCACAACATTCGTTTCTTGCGTTTGTTTCCAACAAACCGCTGACAATATGGTTAAGTTCACAAGAAAAGGTTCATTGGTAGGTGTAGAAGGTCGTCTTAATCAACGTAACTTCCAACGCCAAGATGGTTCCAAAGGAAGCGTTATTGAAGTTCTTTGTGACTCAGTTCAATTCTTAGAACCAAAAGGTGATCGTGCTGAAGAAGGTGAAACACCAGTCTTCGATGACACACCAGCAGAAAGCGTTGATAGCAGAAATCTAGACACATTAGATTTACCAGATGACGATCTTCCATTCTAATTTTAGAAAGGAAAAGAAATATGGCATTCAAAAAAGTGAGACCACACAAGAAAGTTTGTGTGTTCTGCAAATCTAAATCAAAATTCATTGATTACAAAGATGTTGAAACATTAAAATCCATGATTACTCCTAACGGCAAAATTTCCAGCCGTAGAGCAACAGGCACATGTGCGAAACATCAAAGAGAAGTTGCTAAAGCAATCAAAAATGCAAGATTCATGGCTCTTCTCCCATACGTTGCTGACTAATTAGTAACGTCAAAAAGCAGCAAAAGTCGTCCATTATGGGCGGCTTTTTTCTTGATGCACGAAAAGGAATGCTGTATATTTTTTATAGCTATCGAAGATAGCAAACCATCCTGGAGGTGTGAAAATGAAGAATCAAGGAAATCGTACAGGCGGTCTATTATTACTGATATTTGGTTTGGTTGCTGGCGTGTTTTCTGCAGTCGTTACTGTTGTTCTGGTTTATGTTTCCAGCCGTATGGAGAGCTTTATAATGCCACTTTATTTGTTTCCTTTAATCGCAGGCGGTTTTGCCCCTTTGCTATTAGTGGGAGTTGGTTTGTTGATGCTTATTAAAGGCGGACAAAGTCGAAAAATCATGCAAATCGGTAGAAAGACGGAATGCAAAGTGCATAACGTTTTGCGCGTTAGAAACGGATACCAACTTATCGTTTCTTTTCGCGGGGATTCGGGTAACCAGTTCATGCATTCGCTATATATTAGTTACAAAGACGCTGTGCTTCTTAAGCCCGACATGGTTTTGGAATGCTACGTGAATGGCGACGATTGCTACATTGACGAATCCCGAATCGTGGTTAAGGAAAAAACGGATTACTGAAGTCAGTACCGCTTCGGAGAGTCGGTTTCGTGCTTTTCAGGAGAATGGTCGTCGTCGAAGTAGTCGTGGCAAAATTGGACAACTGGCGGAGGGCACTTTTTGAGAAAATATAATCTTGATGGCTTCGCGATGACCTAGTCGTATCAAGACGGGGGAAATTGCTATATTTTGTTAAAAAGGGAATAGCAAAAACTATTCCCTTCTAATATTCATATTAGTGGTCTTTAATGATTATTTTTCAAACCATTCGAAACCGCAATGTTTACAAACGAAATGATATTTACCATCACCTGGGGTGGTTTCTACGAATTCCCCTTGCATTTGTTCACCACATTGTGGGCACGCTGTTGTGCGGAATTGTTGATGAGGGCTACAAGCACCACCGGAAACAGCTTCGAGTTGTTCGCTGGTTAATTCCACGCCTTCTTCTTTGGCAAGAGCAAGTAATTCATTTTTGTTTTTACATTTGCTTGCTTTTTCAAGTTGTTGTTTGCTTAAACCTTTTAATAATTCTTCTCTCATACTTTGTTCTACCTTTCATTATTAAATTATGATTTTTATATTTTTATTATACTTTTAGATAATGGTTTTCAACCACTCATTCACACTAGATTTCATTACTTCTCTAGAAACGTTATATTTACTTTGTAGTGTTGGGACCACTATTGGTGGTTTTAACTCTTTATCTTCCTTAATTTCTTTAGGAAGTTCATATTCCTTAAGATTATGTGCTTTTCTATATACATTCTCATGAGCGTTTATTAGTAGCATGTATCTCTTTATTTCTTTCTTATCGATTAATGATTGATCGATTTGAGTAAAGGAATAGAGGTCCACTAAATGTTTGTATGGTCTACATAATTCATTTAACAAAGTGACAACCTTTTCAGCGATACAATATTCAATATCAACACCTCTAAAGTTAATGCCTTCATAAGAATATTGTTTGCCCTTAACATCTTTTAAGAATTTAATCTTCTTTCCTTCTATTTGCCCTAATAACTCATTAACTCTGGTAAAGCAAGTAAAAGTGCCACCATAGAAATTCTCTGTATCTTCAGCATAGAACAAATGAATATCGCCGAATGCTTTCTTTAATTCTCTTTCCACGACTTCTTGTTCATCGTTGAAAATGATATCAACGTCTTTTGTATATCTAGCGTGGTCTTTTAAGTAGTACTGACATAGAAGACCACCAATCACATAAAAGTCTAAGCCTTTGATAGTAACTAACTTCTCTAAGACTCCTTTAATGGATGGATCAATTTTACCAACATTAATTTCTTTTATCGTGGTCACACTGGCTCCTCCTGCCTATATATTATTATGAAGCATGCCACAAATGAAAAAGTTTTTGTATTTTTATGAATAAAAAAAACAATATAATGTGCCTTTTATTGAACTATTTATATTAATATAAATCCATCGTCATCGGACTCGTTTTAGGCTATCCCGGTCGACCCACGTCGCGCGTTCGTCGTCGTAGCTAACGAAATACCAGCCGCCGTCGATTCTGAGTCGTGTGGAACAAATATGGAGACCGTCGTCGGAGAGTCGGATCTGTCTTAAAACGGAGAACGGTCGTCGTCCTGGGACAACTGTTGTTGGATAGTTGCGATTTGCCTAAGTTGTTCAAATTGTAGCTTCCTCAACAGGGCATTAGTCGAAAGCGAATGGTAAGGGCTCGTAGATCGGGCTAAATCAATGAAAATTAAGTCGTCCATAGCGGCGACTTTTTTGATGTTTGAGTTTGTGTGAATAATTTCAAAGCGCAAAAATACTTAAATTGCGTTTTGGAGTTGCGTTTTGAAGTTGAATGTGATAATATTTTCCTATGGAAAATAAGTATTCGAACAAATATTTAATTGAAACTGGAATTGGCCTTCAAGATGTTGACGGACTTAAGAATTCGACATATTTTTTATCGCAAGCTGATAGATATGTCAAAGGAGAAATATCTTTAGATGAGCTAGATAAAATAATTAGTTCTTATTATGAAAATAAACCTAACGAAGATGCAAGAACAGAAGAGGCAGACATTGTGTCAAATAGGATTGCGCAAATTATTTCTGACGATTCTTTTACATTTACAGTTGGACAACTGGTTAGCATTCATAAGCAACTATTTGAAGGCGTATTCAACCATGCTGGAAAATTAAGAGATTATAACTTCATAAAAAAAGAGTGGGTTCTTGATGGTAGATCTGTCATTTATGGCGATTATCATGAACTCAGGAACACTCTAGAGTATGATTTTGAGACTGAAAGAAATTTTAAATATGCTGATTTGTCCGAGGATAAAGTCATTGAACATTTAGCAACTTTTGTTTCTAATCTCTGGCAAATTCACGCGTTTCAGGAAGGAAATACTCGTACCACTGCGGTATTTTTTATCAAATATCTAAGATCGCTAGGATATGATGTAACAAATGATGTTTTTGCTAAAAATGCCTGGTTTTTTAGAAACGCCTTGGTGAGGGCTAATTTCAAGTTCATCCGTAAAGGCATATATGATGATAAAAAATACATTATTATGTTTTTAAGAAATTTACTTCTTAATGAACATAACATATTAAGAAATAGAGACTTGCGTATAAGTATTGACTCTAATGATAATGAAACCACCCCAAGGGAAACACGCGTTTTAGAATTAATCAAAGCTAATCCGAGAATCAGTATTGATGAATTGGCAAGTAGAATTGGTGTTTCGCCACGAACTATTGATAGCGTCATAGCTCTTTTGAGTAAAGAAAACAAGATTAAAAGAATTAACGGCAAAAGATTCGGGTATTGGGAGATTATATAATTTTTGGTTTTTACATGAAAAATATAGATATTCATTCACTTACAATAAGAGATTTACAACCATCACAATTTTATATTTCTGATGAAAAAATTGAAAACGTCAAGAAATGGTTCGATCCAAAAGACCTATCAAATTTTGAGTCAATACCAATTAAACAGCTAGATGGTGAAATCGTTATCACCGATGGTCACACTCGATTGGTAGTCGCATTATTATCAGGAATAGAATCTGTGCCTTTAATTTGGGATGAAGATGATTTGAGTTGGAACATGTACCGTGAATGTGTTAAAGAATGTAAAAAGCAAGGAATACTCTCGCCTGCCGACCTCCTAAAAAGAATAGTGTCAAAAGAAGAATATGACATTAAATGGAATAAGTGGTGTGATGAAATGCAAGCAAGAGTGTTAAGCAAATAAGGACGCAGTCAGACAACTGATGATGTCGAAATCGGGGAAGTCACGTTTGAACTTTTGAGGGAAGTTGGGTTTAGACGGGGACAAACGTCAAAAAGCAGAATAAGTCGTCCATTATGGGCGGCTTTTTTGTGCTATTCGGGCAGCTTGTTGTGTCGGGGTCGATTCTAAGTTGAGTGGCTCAAAAATGGAGACCGTCATCGGAGAATCGGGTCTGTCCTAATTTTGAGAATAGTCATCGTCCTGGGACAATAATTTCAGTATACAATAAATTGGCTTTGATATCCTTTTTAGTATATAGTGATAATACAAGGAGATTTACTTATGAAAAAGCTAGGATTATTCGGTACTTTTTTAGCCATATCGTTATTAACAGGGTGCGGAACACATAACAAATACGTACCGCCTACAACGCCATATGAAAAGGTCAAAACCGCTTTTTCTGGAGTGGAAAGCAGCTTTAGAAATGTTTCAAGTAATAATGCCAAACAATTAAATAAGAAACTCTCTCGCGCAGCGGCTAGTTCGACACTTGATTCCCTGTTTTCTATTTTTTCATCAGAAGATAATCAAGGTGATGTGATTGATGATTTGAGTTATACTCAACCACCAATGATTCAATTCCAATGTCTCAAATATGCATTCGATAAAATCGGTAGTAATTACTCTTTTGATACTAAATATTACGATACAGTTACTGGCAAAGTTTATATTGACTCTGAAACTGGTTTTGAAGGTGAACATAAATCTCAATTTGAATATGACTATTCCTTCACTTTAGGTTTAGCGATTAATATTGACGCAAACGATTTAATTACCGCAGATGTTTCTTTCTCAATTTCTTTAAGTAAAGATACTGATACTTATCAAACGGATTGGTATGTGTTTATGGAACTTGACTATAACATGGATAAGGAAAACCCAACATACATTTTAACTATGTTAACTAACAACGACGAAACAGGTATTCCTTATTATGATCGTTGCGTCTATGAATATGACTATGTAGATGTTCAAGAGAACCAAATTAAGGAATGGAGAAAATTTGATTTAGAAGCTCATATTCCATTGGTGAAAGATAATGAACATCAAACATTTGCTAGTTACATTAATGATGGCGTTTCTTATGAAGTCGGATCTTTTTCTTGGTATAAGAATAGTGCACTTTATAAAGCTAAAGATTTAAATAGAAACACTGATAGAAGAGAAAGAGTCGCTCATTTATTTTATGAATTAGGTCTTAACGCTACCGATATAGATAAGGCTCCTTTCTTTAATAAACAAGGAAACAAAAACAATGTTATCCAAACAATGTACTCTGAGTTCTCGAATATATTTGGTAAAGACGTTATTTATTCTTTAGTCACTCGCGACGAAGATGAAGGGGGACACGAAAGAAAACCGGCGTCCTTAAAAGTCGTGGATTATCGTGGAGAAAGAGAAATGACTGAAGGTGACGAATGCTATTTAGGAACAGATAAAGTTAGTTTCTCCAATTTGATTAATAATCAAGATTCATATCACTACGAATCCCCATTTATTCCAAAAATTCTTGCTTTAGATAATAAACAAGAATTAATTGGAGAAGCTTCTATAGAAGACTTACAACTTAATGTTTTATTAGATTCTGGAACCTCAATATTGGTGAAAACAACCGATTCAGTTGTTGAAATCGTTAATACATATCATCAACCACTTTTACTAATTCAGGTTAATTTGGTGGCCGATGGAGAAATCTTAGATTATAAGATTTTAAGAATTAATTGTAATCCATATAGCGATTCAGTCATCGGTTGGCCATTTGAAACTTTGAAAGAAATGGGATTAGAAAGATTAGTACCATCTATCTCTTCTAAACTATTCGTCGCTAGTGTTGAAGTAACTTCTCAAAGTGCTGATCCGCTTAGCTGTTCTATCTATTTAAACGGTATTGAAGAACAAGATAGACAAAGCTATATACAAAAACTTTTAAAAATGGACTACCCAGTAATTGAGAAAAACCCAACTTATGCGATCACTGATACAGCAAGAAATAAGGTGTTTAAAATCGGTTTTGATGGAAGCTATTTAAAGATTCAAGAAACTAAAGATTTCTATTGCTCATATTCAAACGCTGATAAAGCGATATTCTCTGTACTTAATCAAGATATATTGCTTCCAGAAGGCTTGGTGTTTAATCATCCAGGTGAACAATCAGACTTCTTTGATTATTTCGGAGTAAGCAGTCAAGTTTTTGATGCTTTCAAAGCCAAGTTAGAGAGTAATGGTTGGAAAGAAAATGAAGACATAGATAATCAATATAAATATTATTTTGATCAAGAAGATGTTAGATACTGTATTAATTATGAGAATATTGGAGAGTATTCAATAAGAATAGTTTATTTCACATCGGATATTCCTGTTCAAGGTTTTGACGGGGCTGAACTATTTATCAAGGGTAATCCTGAATTCCCATTTGGTACAGACACTGAGGGTCGTTTATATATCGACCACGGATTATTCGCAAACGATTTATTCTATGTAATTGGATATAATCGCGGAGAACAAGCTGGCAAACTTGGCTATAGCGATATATTGAACCCTGAAGATGTTTGTGGCGAATATTTAGTTCAAGCTAGCGACAATAATATTAGAGTGGTTAAGGATGTCGATTTCAGAATTACCATCATCAATAATAACGGCGTAAATATGCTCCATTTTACTATTCATGGAGGTGGTGACTCTGGAGAAGGTGGCTACGTTCAAGATCACACCTATTCTCTAGTTGGTGAATTTAATGGTTGGGATGCTTCAACCGGAAATGATTTGACATTCGATTCACAAACAGGCATCTATTCTTATAAAACAGTTTTATTCACCAATGGTAAAGGTTTCGTCATCATTATGGATCATAACTGGGAACCTACATATTATGGCTTTAGCCATTTAGCAGAGGATTATTCTTCTTATGTTATGGAAGGAGAAACTGATGGTATTGTTCCAATTGTTAATTTCACCGCGACAATTCAATTTAAAGATGGAATTATTACCTTAGTAAATCCTACTATTGTTAAATAATCACAAGAATAAAGAATAATATGAAAGTCGCCAAATTAATGGCGACTTTTTGCTACGTTTTGTTGTGATGAAGTACAACTATTTACTATATTTATCTTTGATAAAATCAATAAAGTTTTCTTCTAACACAGAAAGTTGATGGCCTTTTCTCCAAACGAAAAGATAATCAACCTTTTTGTCGTCGCCTTCAATTTCTTTTGAAACTAATGAATTGTTTAAAATATACGCTGTTTTAGGAAATATAGAAATACCAACCCCTCTACCCGCCATAGCGGCAGCATCAAGGTAATTATCCATTTCACAGACAATTTTTGAATCTTTATTAATTTGTCTAAACCATTTCCTAATAGCGTCGACGTGTGCTTTTCTACTAGGGACAATAATCTTTTCATCTGCTAACTCATTGATGGTGATGACGCTATTGCTTGATTTAGCTAAAGCATGATTCTTGCTCATTAAAGCAACCATCTTTTCTTCCCCAACTTTAAAACTATTTAAAAGGATTTGATCATAAGGTGAGGTAATGACCGCTAAAGAGATGAGACCCGCTCTCATTTTATCGATAAGGTCATCGCTGTTCCCATCTAAAATCCTAAACTTCACTTGCGGATGCTTTTTTAAAAACTCAGATATCCATTCTGCGGCAATATCTGGCGCAGTTCCTTCGACTAGACCAATACCAATTGTTCCGCTTAGGCCTTTGTTCATCAATAGCATTTCATTAACTGTTCTATCGCTTAAAAGAAGTATATCTTTGGCTTTTTGATATAAGTATTTCCCTTCATCAGTTAATTCTAATTGTCTTTTTCCTCTTATAAATAAAGTGGTATTTAGTTCCTCTTCTAAATTTTTAATTTGATTACTAAGTGGAGGTTGACTAATTGATAAAATCTTACTTGCTCTAGTGATGTTTAATTCTTCTGCGACAACGACGAAGTATCTTAATGTTTTTAAGTCCATGATTATTAGTCTCCTATTATACAAAAAAAGTATAACAACCATTTCATTATATGTATTTATTAATGCTTTTTTCAATGTGGTAATATTTTTTAAGCAAAGGGGTATTTACATATGTTTGATGAGAAAATGTTAAATATTGGCAAGAGTCAATCAACAATTAGAGACTTATACACTTATGGTATAGCTAGAAAGAAAATAATAGGGGAAGATAACGTTTATGATTTTAGTATTGGTAATCCCTCTATCCCTGCTCCAGCTATTGTTAACGAAACTCTTTTCAAATTGTTAAAAGAAGAGAATTCTGTAAAAATTCATGGTTATACAGTTTCTCCTGGTGAGATAGAAGTAAGAGATAGCATCGCCGCCTATTTGAATAAGACATATAGTACTGATATAGTTGGAAAATATATCTTTTTGACTTGTGGTGCAGCCGCATCGTTAGCGATAGTTACAAAAGCGTTAGTGGCTCCGAAAGAAGAAGTAATTGTTTTTGCGCCTCATTTTCCAGAATATCGAACGTACACGGAAGCGGTAGAAGGAATTCTAGTGCCTGTTAATCCCGATAAAGATTTCTTACCAGACTTTATTGATTTAGAACGTAAAATCACCAACAAAACAAAGCTGATAATATACGACTCTCCAAACAATCCAACAGGGGCGTTTTATGATGAAAATACAATTAAAAAACTCTCCAATATTCTTTCTTTGAAAGAAAAAGAGTATGGACACCCCATTTATCTCGTGAGTGATGAACCATATAGAGATCTTTTATATGGCGATGAAAAATATCCTTTTGTGACTAATTATTATAGCGATTCAATAGTGTGCTATTCATTCTCTAAATGTTTATCTATTCCAGGAGAAAGAATTGGATACGTTTTAGTTAATTCAAAATGCAAAGATGTCGAAGATGTTTACGCGGTTATTTGCGGCGCTGCATCAATGCTTGGTTATATATGCGCTCCTGCGATATTTCAACATTTAATCCCGTATGTGCTTGGCTATACATCTGATTTAAATGAATATAAAAAGAATAGGGATACTCTCTATAACGCTTTAAAAGAAATTGGCTATGATGTTATTTATCCAACGGGTGCCTTCTATTTGTTTATGAAAGCATTAGAGGATGATGCTGAAGCATTTTCTGAAGTTGCTAAAAAATTTGAATTATTACTTGTTCCAAGCAATCCATTTAGTTATAAAGGGTATGTTCGAATTGCTTATTGCGTAAGTTATAAACAAATTGTAAACTCCCTTCCAGCATTCAAAGAACTATACGATTTTTATAAAAAATAAAGCTTTTCTTTTTGATATATAGTAAAGAGAACTTAACATATGAAAAAAATATGATAGTCATAATATTATAGGTATTTTATTGTTGACTAGTCTCTATGATAGTATAACCCCATGATTGGTTAATGAATTATGAAATATATATTTGTTACTGGTGGGGTTGTATCTGGATTAGGAAAGGGTATTTGCGCCGCTTCTCTAGCTCGTTTATTAAAACAAAGAGGTTATTCTGTTAAGAATCAAAAATTTGATCCTTATTTAAATGTTGATCCAGGCACTATGTCGCCTTTTCAACATGGTGAAGTTTTTGTCACTGACGATGGTGCGGAAACGGATTTAGATTTAGGACATTATGAAAGGTTTACTAATGTTCCTTTAGATGCATCGTGTTCAATATCTTCTGGAAAAGTCTATTGGAATGTTATCAATAGAGAAAGAACAGGCGGATATTTAGGAAGGACAGTTCAAATTATCCCAGATGTTATTGATGAAATCAAAAGATGGATTTACATCTCCGAAAAACAAAACATTGATATCGCAATATGTGAAATTGGTGGCACGGTTGGTGATATTGAATCTCTACCTTTTTTAGAAGCCATCCGACAAGTTGGCCAGGATAAGGGAAGAGAAAATGTTATTTACATTCATGTTCCGCTTATTGTGGAAATACCTGGTAGTGGCGAACTTAAAAGCAAACCTGTCCAACATAGTGTGAGAGAACTGAATTCTCTAGGCATTCAGCCAGATGTTTTGGTTTGTCGAAGCACACAAGCACTTACACAGGATATTAAAGATAAAATAGCTTTACTTTGCGACATAGATAAAAGAGCAATTATTGAGAATTTAACCGCTTCGAGCATATACGAAGTGCCACTTCTATTAGAACATGAAGGCTTGACTGATATAGTTTGCGAAAAACTTCATTTACCAATTACTAAACCGGATTTAGAAAAGTGGACAGCAATGGTTGATAAAATCAAAGGCGCTCATAAACAAGTTAAGATTGCTCTTGTGGGAAAATATACACAACTACACGATGCTTATTTAAGCGTTGAAGAATCTATTTTCCACGCCGCTTCAAGCTTAGATGCAAAAGCGGAAATTCTTTGGGTTGATTCTGAGAAGATTACGAAAAATGGTGCTGATGAAATATTAAAAGAAGCGGATGGAATAATTGTTCCAGGTGGATTCGGAACACGTGGAATCGAGGGTATGATCGAATCTGTAAAATATGCTCGAGAGAATAATGTCCCTTGTTTAGGCATTTGCTTAGGTATGCAAGTGATGGTTATTGAATACGCGAGGAATGTTTTAGGTTTTGAAGATGCAAATAGTAGCGAATTTGATGAAAACACTGCTTACCCTGTGATTGCTTTGATGCCCGAACAAGTCAATATCGTTACTAAAGGAGCGACAATGAGACTCGGTAGCTACCCGTGCTCATTACAAGATAATTCTTTAGCAAAAAGTTTATATCAAAAAGATATGATTAACGAACGTCATAGACATAGATATGAATTTAACAATATTTATCGTCAAGACTTCATTGATAACGGTTTGAAACTCAGTGGTTTATCTCCGAACAAATCACTCGTAGAAATAGTGGAATGTCCCACTAATACATTTTATATTGGTTCACAGTTTCACCCAGAATTTAAATCTAGACCAACAAATCCACACCCTTTATTCACGGGTTTAATCGTTTCATCGTTAAACAGAAAAGAAGGCAAATAAGTATGCAAAACCAAATGTTTTTTACTGATTTTGATGTTCTATCTCGTGAAATGATTTCTAAGAGAATAAGAGAGAATAATGCCTATTGCGAGGTATTGCTTTCGGCCTATCCGACGACTTTCATCCGAAGCAAGAATCCAGTAGGTATTGTTCTCTCTATTGGTCCAAAAATCACTTACAGAAAGAGTGAATTGAACATAAATGAAGTTTTGGTGTTCCGACAACATTTTATTAGATTACAAAGACCGAAATAATCACTTAAAAATTTGAATTGAATAGGAGAAAAATAAAATGAAAATAGTTCCAGAAGAATTCGGAAAACTAGTGTTCAATGAAAATGCGATGCGCAACGCATTGAGCAAAGATGTTTTTGAAAAATTAGAACAGACAATTAAAAACGGTGAATCGCTTGACTCATCTTTAGCCACTAAAATCGCAGAAGCGATGAAAGATTGGGCTATTGCAAACGGGGCGACCCATTATACTCACTGGTTCCAACCATTAACAGGTATTACCGCTGAAAAGCACGAAAGTTTTTTGAGCGAGGTTGAATCCGGTAACCCCGTATTAGAATTATCAGGGAAAGAACTTATTAAAGGAGAACCTGATGCTTCTTCCTTCCCTTCTGGCGGATTAAGAAGCACATTTGAAGCAAGAGGCTACACCGCTTGGGATCCGACAAGTTATGCTTTTATCAAAGGTCGCACTTTGTGCATTCCAACAGCATTTTGTTCTTATGGTGGATACGCTCTTGATAAGAAGACACCCTTACTAAGAAGTATTGATGCTTTGAACAAACAAGCATTAAGAGTATTTAAAGCTTTAAAAATGAATGACATCAAACATATTGTTACTAATGTTGGTCCCGAACAAGAATATTTCCTTGTCGATAAAGCATTGTTTGAAAAAAGATTAGATTTGATTCTCACTGGCAGAACTTTGTATGGAGCCCCATCACCTAAAGGTCAAGAATTGGACGACCATTATTTTGGTGTTATTAAGCCAAGAGTCAGTGCTTTTATGGAAGAACTTGATAAAGAACTTTGGAAATTAGGAATCGCCGCTAAAACGGAGCATAATGAAGTGGCGCCTTCTCAACATGAATTAGCTAATATTTATACAACATGTAATTTGGCATGCGACCAAAACCAACTCGTGATGGAAATTATGACAAAGATAGCTGACAAACATCGCTTTGTTGTTTTGTTCCACGAAAAACCATTTGATGGTGTGAATGGTAGTGGTAAGCATAATAACTGGTCTATTTCTACTGACACTGGTATCAACCTATTACACCCAGGTGATACTCCGTTTGAAAATAGAATATTCTTGCTGTTTTTAGCAGCAGTCATTAAAGCGGTTGATGAATATCAAGACTTACTTAGAATAAGCGTTGCTTCAGCTTCTAACGATCATCGTTTAGGCAAGAATGAAGCCCCACCAGCTATTATTTCAATTTTCTTAGGCGATGAATTGACAAAAGTTTTAAAAGCTATTGTTAATGATGAAATGACTTATGAATCTCATAAGGAAAAGATTTTGTTAGGCAGTGATGTCTTACCAAGTATTCATAAAGACAATACCGATAGAAATAGAACATCTCCTTTTGCCTATACCGGCAATAAATTTGAATTTAGAATGCCAGGATCTAATAAAGCGGTTAGTGATGCAAATATGGTCCTTAATACAGCGGTGGCTAATTCTTTAAAAGAGTTCGCTGATGTTTTAGAAAGCGCTGATAATTTAGATAAAGCTATTCACGATTTAGTTAAAGAGACAGTTGAAAAGCATGAACGTATTTTATTCTCTGGTAACGGCTATAACGATGCTTGGGTTTTAGAAGCGGAGAAACGTGGTTTATGTAATTATCCAACCACTCCAGATGCACTAGTGCATCTCATTGACGAAAAGAATGTCAAATTATTCGCAGAAGAAAAAGTTTTAGGCCTAGAAGAATTAAAAGCCAGACAAGAAATAGATTTTGAAAATTATGTTAAGACTTTGGAAATCGAAGCAAGAACAATGATTCGTATGGCGAAAAGAGACATCTTGCCAGCAATTAACAAATATATTGGCAAATTAGCGAAAAATGTTAATGAAATCAAAGCTATTGGCAAAGATATTTCAACTGATTATCAAATTTCCATTCTTAATAAACTCACTGGAAACTTGACCAAAATTAGCGTTGATGTGGAAAGTTTAGAAACAAAATACGAAGATGCTACTAAGATTGAAGACGTTGAAAAACAAGCGTTCTTTATCAAAGATAAATTATTACCATTAATGGCGGAGTTAAGAAAAGTTGTTGATGAATGTGAAACATTGATGCCAAAACATTATTGGCCAATGCCAACATACGAAGAACTATTATTTAGCGAGCATTAATAAGAAGTAAATCGGACTTATGATTAAAAGGTATTCCCATAAAGAATTTGAAGAGATTTTTTCTGATAAAAATAGATTTAATAACTACCTCATAATTGAAGAAACAGTTATTGAAGCGTATTTTAAATTAGGCATTGTGCCCGAACAAGATTACAAAGCTATCGTTAAAAAAGCACATGTTGATTTAAAAAGCATTGAAGAAATAGAAGCGGTTACTAAACACGACGTTATTGCTTTTACTCGTTCTATTTCGCATCAATTAGGCGAAGAGAAAAAATGGTTTCATTATTCACTTACATCTACTGATGTTGTTGACAGTGCCCAGTCTTTAACTTTGAAATACGCTAACAATCTTCTTTTAGACGATTTGGATAATTTAATTTCTGTCACCAAAGTAATGGCGGAAAAGTATAAACACCAACCAATCATAGGGAGAACCCATGGAATGCATGCAGAAATCACCTCATTTGGTCTTAAATGGGCTCTTTGGTTTGATGAATTAAATAGATGTCGAGAAAGATTTTTAAATGAAAGAAATAACGTTGAAGTAATTAAACTTTCTGGCGCTGTTGGTAACTACGCAAACATTCCGATGGAAGTGGAAGAATATGTCGCTAACAAATTAGGTATGAATTTTGCGAGAATATCAACACAAGTTCTTTCTCGAGATAGACATGCTGGCTATATTTTTTCCTTAGCACAAATCGCTTCTTGTTTAGAAAAGATGGCAACTGAAATTAGGCACCTATCTCGTAGTGAAATTAGTGAAGTCCAAGAACTATTTTTAAAAGGACAAAAAGGTAGTAGCGCAATGCCACACAAAAAGAATCCTATTGGTTCTGAAAATATTTGTGGTTGCGCTCGCATTATGAGAAGTTATGTCGATGTGGCTTTAGAAGATAACAATTTGTGGCATGAAAGAGATATTTCTCATAGTTCTGCTGAACGTATTATTATCCCTGATGCTTGCACTCTTCTAGACTACATGCTTAAAAGATTTACACAAATTTGTAAAGACCTAGTGGTTAATACTGAAAAAATGAATGAAAACATTCTTCTAAATTATGGAATCACTTATTCTGGTGGTGTTTTAAATAAACTCATTAACAAAGGGATGTCTAGAGAAGAAGCTTATGATTTAGTTCAATCAATTGCCTTTAAAACATTAAATGAAAAACAACCGTTTAAAAACTTATTACTTGAAGATGAACATATTAACAAGGTGTTGAACAAAGAAGAGATTATTGAATGTTTTGATGAAGATTATTATCTTAAGAATATAGATAATATCTATAAGAGATTGAAACCTGGAAAATCATTACTTGTTTTAGGTTCCCAATGGGGTGATGAAGGTAAGGGCAAAATCACTAACTTCCTTTCTGAAAAAGCCGATGTTGTAATTAGATATCAAGGTGGTAATAATGCCGGTCACACGATTGTTTTTGGTGGCCGTAAATACGCATTAAGATTAATTCCTTCAGGTGTATTTAATGAAAATGTGAAATGCATACTCGCTAATGGGATGGTTATCAACCCAAGAGCATTTAAAGAAGAGGTGGAAGAAATCAAATCTATGGGATTTTCCGCGAAAAACATATATGTCTCAGATAGAGCGCATGTTTTATTCGACCACCATATTGAATTAGATCGTCTAAACGAAGCCGCTCTTGGAGATAAGAGAATCGGCACTACTAAACGTGGAATTGGCCCTGCTTATGCAGATAAAATAAGCCGCGTTGGTATGAGGATGGTAGATTTTGTTAGCGAAGATTTCCCGGCTCTTTATAAAAATTTGTTAATGATAAAAAATAAACAAATCGTCGATATGGGTGGTAATCCAATTGACTATGATAAAACTGTTAAAGAATATATTGAACTCGCTAATTATATTCGCCCGATGGTAGCGGATACCGTTTATATGATAGGCGAAGCGAGAAAGGCCAAAAAGAACATCTTATTTGAAGGGGCTCAAGGGGCTTTGTTGGATGTCGATTTTGGTAGTTATCCATATGTTACTTCTTCAAACGTTACTTCTGGAGGTACAGTTGATGGAACCGGTATTGGCTGTCATGGTGTTGATGACATATTGGGTGTTGTTAAAGTTTATGAAACAAGAGTGGGGGAAGGGGCTTTCCCAACCGAACAAATTAATGATATTGGTGATTTAATTAGGGAAAAGGGCCATGAATATGGTACAGTTACTCACCGTCCAAGAAGAATTGGCTTTTTGGATTTACCCGCTTTGAAATATTCAGTTCAGATTAATTCCATTTCTTATATTTGTTTAACACTTATGGATGTTTTAACCGGTTTTAAAAAAGTGGCGGTTTGTACTCATTATAATTATAAAGGCCACTTAATTAATACTTTGCCTGCTTCTGACGCAGTGTTAAGAGAATGTAAACCAATTTATTCTGAGTTAAATGGATGGAGTGAAGATATTAGTAATGTTAAAACATATGATGAACTTCCAGTTAATGTGAAAAAATTTGTCGAATTCATCGAAAAAGAAGTGGGTGTACCTGTAGTTATGGTTTCAGTTGGCCCAGATAAAAATCAAACTATTGTACGAAAAGAAATTTTCTAGAATAAATATAGGAGGACATTGTTAAATGTGTGGTATTGTTGGCTCTATTGGCTTTATTAGCCCAAAAAAATACGTTTTTAAAGGATTAAAGATGCTTGATTATCGCGGTTATGATTCTGCTGGTGTGGCTTTTTTTGATAATGGTGTTCAAATATATAAAGATGTCGGAAGTGTTGAACATCTTTTAACCATAGTCCCAAAAGAAATTATCACCAATATTATGATTGGTCATACAAGATGGGCCACACATGGAGCTCCGACAAAACTAAATACCCACCCACATTTATCATTCCATAGAAAGATTTGTCTTGTTCATAACGGAGTAATTGAGAATTTTAAAGAATTGAGAAATTTCCTCACGGAAAAGAGCTATTGTTTCTATGGTGAAACGGATACTGAGATTATCGCAAATTTATTGGAATACTATTACCTTGAAAAAGGTGACATTATTGGATCTATTAAAACGATTATGAGGTTAGTGAAGGGTAGTTATGCTTTTGCTTTTTTTACTAGTGATGATGCGAACTCTTTATTTGTTATTAAAAATGCATCGCCTTTAGTTATTGGTTTAGGTGATGGTTTTAACTTGGTTGCGTCAGATGCCTCTCCTATGATTGAATACACCAATTCTTTCATTGAATTAGATGATTTGGAATTTGGTGTAATCACTAAAGACAAAGCGACATTTTATAATCTTGCAGGCGAAGAGATTCAAAAAGAAACCATTTCTAAAGATGTGGAATTAATCTCTCATGACTTAAAGGGTTACCCACACTATATGATTAAAGAAATTGAAGAGATCCCTCAAACCGTCAAACGTTTGATAAGCACATATTATCAAAATGGGGAGTATCAATTTGACTCGCGTCTAATACGAGATTTAGAAGAATCCGATCACATTATTTTTATTGCTTGTGGAACTTCTTATCACGCCGGTTTGGTTGGTGGTCGTTATTTTGAAAAATACGATAAATCTGTCTCTCGTTTTATTGCGTCTGAATGGGCCTTTCATCCGACTTTTCCTGGCAAAAAGCCATTTATTATCATGATTTCTCAATCCGGTGAGACCGCTGACTTGATTCATTGTTTAAGAATTGTGAAGGAAAATAATTTAAAAAATTTAATTATCACGAACACTGGCGGATCTACTTTGGATAGGAACTCAATGTACTCATTATTACTCTATAGTGGAATTGAAGTTTCTGTGGCTTCTACAAAAGCATACGTTGCGCAAGTTACTTTGCTATCCATGCTAGCTGCGGCTTTAAAAAATGACTCTCAACTTATTAATGATCTAAATAAATCCATTGATATTATTTACGATATTCAAGACCATTATAAACCAGCGATTATGCGTGTCGCTGAAGGTATCAAAGATAAACAAAACATCTTCTATTTGGGCCGAGGTTTTGATTATTTCCTTTCTTTAGAAGCTTCTTTGAAATTAAAAGAAATTAGTTATATCCATAGTGAAGCAATTCCGGGTGGAGAACTTAAACACGGACCAATCGCATTAATTGAACAAGACCTTCCTGTTATCGTCTTCATTACTGATCCAGACACAGCAAGTAGTATGAGAGGCAACATTGAAGAGGTTAAATCTAGAGGTGCGAAAGTTTATACCATCGTGACAAAAAGCCTTTCTCAATCCGGTGACACAATTGTGGTGAATGATTATGCCTTTTATCTATCGAGCGTTGTCATATCGTCAATCGCCTTCTATTTAGCGTATTTCGTTTCTTTGTTAAAAGGATATAACGTTGATAAACCAAGAAACTTAGCCAAAAGTGTGACGGTTGAATAAAACTATGACCATTAAGGACTGTTTTTTAAATGATAAATAAAACCATTCCCGCAACAGCGATAATTATTTGAATTATATCTGGTAGTGTTGGTTTCTTTTTGTAAGCGATGCAACCGATGATTAGACCGAAAACTAACGAACCCCCGTTTGATAATGGGAATAAGATTGAAGCGGGGACTTTGTCCGCATATGAGTATTGTAAGAACATACCAACGCTATTCACTAGGCCATATATAAAAGCAAATAAGAGAGCCCAAGGATTGAATAACACCTTAGTGCTGTCCTTTTTAAATAATGCCATTACACCAAACGAGATCGAACTCATTATGAAGATGCACGAATACATATAAAACATATATTCTTTGATGGATAATCCCTCTCCGGAGACGATATGTATTTTGTTAATCGAACCGAAAAATCCATTTGAAAGAAATACAAAAATGCACATAATCCAGAATAAAATACGGGACTTTTGCTGGGATTTTCGATCAAAAATGACTGGAACTAGCAAAGCTATTAAAACTAAGACTATGCCGATAATATGTGCGACTTTAATCTCTTCTTGGAAGTAAGTGATACCGAATATATAGGCAACACTCATACCACCTGCGACATTGAATAATGTATATATTTCAACTCGCCCCATTGATAAAGCTTTGATGCCAACAATCTGTAAACTAATTTGTATAACTGCGGCGATAGCGGCATACATTAATGTGTACCAAGAAAAGGAGACTTGAAATCCACTTAACGCGAGGAAAACTAAAGCGCCAGTTAAACTAAACACCGAACAAAAGAAAAGAATGCTATGAAAGCTTTTGCCATTTTTCCCTTGGTAGGCATTTAAGGCAATAAACTGACCACCAAATAATACTGTTGATAAAATGATTAATGCGTATTCGTACATATATTAAGATTTTGCCTTTTTTGTTATCGCTTTGTAAATCGAAGTTTCTACTAAATAAGTTAAGAAAGTTACTAAAGCAATGGTGGCTAAGAAAGCAATTAGATATATTGGATACCCAACTTTTTCTTGAACGATATCGCCCACAGGTAAATTAGTGATTCTTGTTGGGTTAATAAAGAACATGTTGATGAAGTTTGGATAAAAAGCCACATTGATAATAATAGCAATCACCGCGGTAATGAGAAAGGCAATCAAACTTCTATAAAATGTTTTGATAGTAATATTCTTTCTATTCCAGACGAAAATGAAAATGCCTAAGACCACTTGAGAACCATGATGGATGAAAGTCTGAATGTTGATATATATTAAAGTTGATGTTGCCATTTTCGGGTAAATACAAACCACAATTCCTGCGGCTAAAGTAATCAAACACAAATATCCAGTAGCGGCATCGACAATCTTTGGATGCTTTTCTTTATTAACAAATAAAATGATTGGAATGAAATAATAAGGCATTGAGCATATGCTAAATGGAAAATCACGAACACTATATTCCCAATAAGATAGATCTCCATAGTGAAACGATTTAACTAATTGTTTAAAGATTTCTAATATTATTAGAACAACCCAAAAGATAAAGAGGATTTTTTTGTATATTTTTTCTTCGCTGTTTCTAAAGAATAGAGGAATTAATATTGCGAAAGCGATAATTGGAATTAACGCGATAAAATGGAACCAAGAAATAACTTCTGGTTCTTCCATTGTACCTTGAAGAAAATAAATAAAGTCTTCCATTTACGTAAATTATATAACACGCGTTAGTTATGATAGAATAATAAGAGTTATGAAAGAGAAACCAATTGTTAACGCTAGAAAAATCAACAAAATGCGTTTTATTTCTGGCATCGTTATTTGTTCATTAGTTATAGTGATGACCTTTGTTGCCTTATCTTTAAGCCTAACAGACTTCTTTGATAGCGGTAGTTCAGAAGCTGGTGTTGGCACTTTTAAAATGTTTACAACCATCTCAAACATCATCGCTGCTTTTTCTGCTGCGATGTGTCTTCCTTTCCAAATTGATGGTCTAAGAAGAGATAGATATAAACTTCCTTC
Source organism: Bacilli bacterium (assembly GCA_045631885.1). GTDB lineage: Bacteria > Bacillota_I > Bacilli_A > RFN20 > CAG-826 > CAJOLV01. Next base: position 97,668 of record JAZQVN010000035.1, on the reverse strand, counting down.
TTGGATTGTAATCGTGATGTATGTCGGCGCTGTTGGAGTGTTTTTAACTTTCTTTGTTGCGATAACTATCATCAGTGCGTATCAAGGATTTGTAAAAGCGATGTTTACTAACGCTAAATTATTTACGCACACCATTAATCCCCTTTTAATTACCTTGCTATTTGTGCTTGTTATTTCTGATACACGCATCAAGTTTTCTTTTTCATTCATTGCATTAATTCCTGTTGCCATATATATGATTGTTTATCTCATCATGGTCATTATCTTAAAAGAATGGAATGATCATTATTACACTGATAAATACATTCCATGGTCCGTATCATTACTATTAATAATCGCTATTAGTTTTGGTATTTGCCAACTATTAAGAATAGTTCATAATCTAACAAATAAACATGTCACTAAAAGCATTGAGCGATATTACAAAGAATCACCTGATTTTGAATTCCCAAAAGTTAGTAATGCGATTGCACATTTAGCGGAGTTAGAGTCTAAGTTCTATTATGAAGGTGATGACGTTTATATCCCTGTCGATATTATTCAACTACTCGCAGATAGATATAACGCTGGAAAAGTCCCTGTTGATATTCTTTATGATGTCTATCTAGAAAACTATTTAATTAACATTGGTAAAAAAGACAAACAATAATTATTCAATTAATTAAGTCGTCCATCATGGACGGCTTTTTGCTATACTTATTTATATGGAATTTAAAAGATTTGAACCAAGTGATTATGAAAAAGTTTTTGATTTTTTAATCAAACTCAATGAAAAGAGCACCGACCACATTAACTGGAACTGGGCTAGATTTGAATGGATGTATGAACATCCAATGTTTGATAAAACACTTATGTCACGTATTGGACTATGGATTGATAACGATGAAGTTGTTGCGTGTGCGATATATGATATGTTCCTTGGTGAAGGGTCTGTTTTAGTTTTACCTGAACACTATTCTTTGTATAAAGAAGTATTGGATTTCGCTTATGAAAACATCAAAGATGATGATGGTTTTAAAGTCGCTGTCGCAGATGATAATGAATTAGAAATTAAACTAGTAACAGACGATGGTTATCAAAAGATTGATCAAACTGAAACAATGATGTGCATTGATTTAGATAAAACTCTTGAGGTCAATCTCAAAGAAGGCATGTCATTCGCTTATCTTGACCCAATAGATGATTACGATGAATTATGTTGGTTATTTTGGCAAGGATTCGATCATGGCGGTGATAAAGAAGAATGCATGAAAGAAAACACCATTAAAGGTGGGGCTAGACCTCATTTTAATCCACGTTTAAGTGTCACTATAAAATGTGATGATAAATATGTCGCCCATTGCTCTATATGGTATAGCGATAAAACAGACTATGCCTATGTTGAACCAGTATGCGTAATTCCAGGATATCGAAATAAAGGTATCGCTAAAGCGATGATATATGAAGCGCTTAATCGAGTAAGGGAATTAGGGGCGAAAAAAGCCTATGTTATTTCTGACATGGGATTTTATGAAAGATTAGGATTTAAAGTAGTGAAACGCTACACTTTTTATCAAGGAGAATAATATGGCGATTAAAGGTATCTTAAAAATTGAAGATAGATGTACATGCTGGGAAAATAGTTCGAGCCAATTATATATTTATAATTATGAATTATTAATTCAAGATGGTGAAAAAGTTGAACTAAAAGGCCATTTTTCTTATGGCTCATTTAAGATTTTGAATATTGTCTCTGATAACGAAATAATTGTTTCGATGGACAACAAAAAAGAACAATCGCTTAAACGAGGAGAAACGAAAGTATTTGAGAATTCCGATTCATGCGGTGATGCTAGTCATTTTGAAGCTTTTAATTCAAAATTAACTGTTACTTTTGCTGATTAAACATCATGGATATTAAAATTGAACACATATTAGAAAAAGACTATTACGAAATAAAATATTTAGCAAAAAGATCTTTTTGGAATTTAAATATGCCTGGATGCGATGAACATTATTTGGTTCATAGACTCTTTAATGATGCAAATTATGTTCCGAGTTTATCTCTTCTAGCAAAGCTAGATAATAAAATTGTGGGTTTTATCTTATACACTAAGTGCCGATTAGAAACCAAAAATGGCGACATTGATGTTTTGACTTTTGGACCTTTATGTGTTGATCCGGAATATCAAAGAAAAGGAATTGGCAAAACGTTGCTTTTAGAATCAATCAAATTAGCTAAGTTAACCGATTACCCAGCCATATTTATTTGTGGAGTTCCGACATATTATCCAAAATTTGGTTTTAAAGAGGCGAAAGAATTTGGTGTCACTATGCCAGATGGATCAAATTTCGATGCATTTATGGGTTATGAACTAAAAGAAGGATCGATGAAAGATATCGCCGGGAAGTTCTATGAACCAGATTGTTGCGACTGCGATATTCATGATGAAAAATATATGGCGGAATTAGAAGAATTTGACCGTCAATTCCCGTACATGGAGAAAAAAGTCCTTCCGGGTCAGTGGAGATAATATAATGCATAAAAGAGACGTTTATTTATTTTAATTTATTTGCTCCTATATAGGCTTACTAAAAAATAGTGTTATATTTTGAAAGAACAAATATGGATAAAATCAAAGAATATTTATTATCAAAACAAGATATCGGATATCGTAATTTCACTTTGCCTTTATTACCAAATATCGATGAAAAAACCTTTATTGGAGTGAGACTACCAATCCTTAAAAAATATGCGAAAGATTTAGATGAAAAGAGCAGAAAAGAATTTTTAAAATCTCTTCCTCATCAATATCACGAAGAAAATATTCTTCACGCTTTTATCTTATCTAATATCAAGGATTATGATGAATACATTAACTATATTAATGAATTCTTGCCTCACGTCACTAACTGGTCAGTCTGTGACACGCTTTGTAATAAATATTTAAATAAATATAAAGATTTATTAATTAAGGATATATATAAGTGGTTAAAGAGCGATGAAATCTATCGCGTCAGATATGCAATCAAATGCTTGATGAATTATTATCTTAACGAAAATCATAGAGATGAATATATTCAAAAAGTCGAAGAAGTTAAATTAGATGACTGCTATGTAAAAATGATGATCGCTTGGTATCTCGCGACTGGTTTAGCAAAGAATTACGATTCATTTATCAAAGTAATTGAAGAACATCATTTTGATGCATTCACTCATAACAAAGCCATTCAAAAAGCTATCGAATCTTATCGAGTGAGTGAACATCATAAAGCATATTTAAAAACATTGAAGATAAAATAAGTAAAAATCGCCCGAACAAATGGGCGACTTTTTTATTCTTGAACATTCTCTACGGGTGGATTTTTCTTTTCTCTTAAGAGAACAAACTTTTGAAGTGGGAACAAAACAATTAGTTGCACAGTTCCTGCGGTCATCGCGGCGACAGTTGGAGCGATGCCTTCCGCGCCAACGCTAGTTAAAGCGTTTGCGATTATTCCTTGTAACCATGTGGTGAATAAAATGAGCAATAGTAGTAAGAAGATATATATTACGTAATGCCAAATAGGAGCGTCACTTTTAAATGTTTTAGATTTGTTTATAAAATAACCAACTGTATTAGCGATGAAATTGGATAAGAAGAATGGGAGAATATAACCCCAATTTGAATGACCTTCTCCGATTGTCGATTCAGAAAAGATCGCGCTTAAAAAGTTCGGTAGAGGTTCTGTCCAACCTTTCATTAAAAAGTAGAGAAGATTGACTAACGCTAATTGGATGATTGTGACCAAACAAGAAACAATGACAAATTTGATAATTTGCCACAATGTCTTAATACCTTTTTTGTTAGCCTTTTCATCTGCTTTTTCTAGAAGTGATGTGCTTTTTTCTTGTTTCATCAATATCAATTTTATGTCACATCTAATTATTTTCAAATAACGGATTTTTCCTTTTTTGCTATAATCATTTTATAAATTATGTTTTCGAAGAATTTTCAGGTTTTAAATAGAAGACTTCAACGTCATAACTTATTGATGATCATCGCTTCAATTGTCATTACTTTGTTGGCGCTTTTATTTACGATTTATTGGGAATACGATTCAAACGATATCAATACCGAAATCGATATGATTTATTTGTTTGGTAGCGTTTTCTTTTTAGTGATATCCGCAGCGTTAACTGCATTATTAATCTTTGCGAGATTTTATACATTTAGAACAAATGCATTAGCCATAATTATTCATGTCTATTTCCTTTTATTAATGTCATGGAACACGATGATGTGCGTGATGGATTTAAGATTTGGTTATTCCCCGATTGCCTACTTAATGATCATCACCTTGATGGCGGGTTTATTTGTCGTAGAACCTTTATTTTTTACAGTCATCCTTTTATCTTCTGCGACCACAGTTCTCGTAATGGCGTATCAAGATAATGCGATATTCTTTACCGGCTATGCCGAAATTGAAAATGTCATTTATTTCATCACTTATTTTGTCGTCATTCTCCTTGTTGGTGGTGAACACTTTGGCATGACCATTAACGACTATAAAGCGGAAAAAAGACTAGAACAACTCACATACTACGATGATTTGACTGGCTTATTAAATGAAAGATCCTATCTTTTAGAGATAGAACAACTTGATAAAGATATTGAAAGCGGCAAAATCAAAGAATATGCGGTTATCTTAATGGATTTAAATAACTTAAAAGCCACGAATGATAAATATGGTCATCGTTATGGTTGCCATCTCGTGGTGAGGTGTGGTCACACATTACCTGATTATTTTAAGACTTCTAAATTATTCCATGTCGGTGGAGATGAATTTGTCGCGATTGTTTTAGGTGAAGATTATCAAAACTTCGATGAAGTATTTAAGAGATTTAGTGGTGATTTATCTTATTCTCTCGTTGAGTTTGATGGACAAGAATTAATCTTTTCAATCGCACATGGATATGCAAAATATGAAGATGGGCTCAAATATAAAGACGTCCTCCAAAAAGCGGATGATTTGATGTATCAAAATAAAAAGATGCTTAAAGAAAAATATCATATGGTAGGTAGATAATTAGTCGTCAAATATGACGGCTTTTTATTAATAAAGATTTTTATTAAAATAGAAGTCATGAGTTTATTAAAAGTCGAAGGCTTAAAATTCAATTATTACGATAAAGATCTTTATAAAGGTCTCTCTTTTCAGATTAATCAAGGAGAACATATCGTTTTAGTTGGGCAAAACGGAAGTGGCAAAACCACGCTTTTTGACTTATTAACTAATAAATTAATTCCTGATAAAGGAACGATTGAGTGGACTCCAAAAGTTACTTACTCATATTTAGATCAACATTACAAACAGTTTGATAATTTTACTGTGAGAGAATTTCTTGAACAAATATATGCTGATTTATTCAAAAAAGAAGCTTTGATGAATGAACTATTTGAAAAAGGGAGTAATATTGATGACCCAGATTATCTTTCATATATTGAAAAAGCTTCAGCGATGAACGATGAATTAATCACACTAGGCTTTTATTCGATTAAAGAAGAGATTGATAAGATAATCGTGGGATTAGGAATATCTAAATCATATTTAGACACAAAACTCACTCTCCTCAGCAGTGGACAAAGAGAAAAAGTTTATTTAGCGAAGATGTTACTAGAAAAGAACGATGTTCTTCTTTTAGACGAACCCACGAACTATTTAGACGCAAAATATATTTCCTGGTTAAAAGATTATTTAATTAAATATCCAAAATCATTTTTAATCATTTCTCACGATGAAGCATTTTGTGAAGCGATTGCGAATGTCGTATTTCATCTACATAACGGCATTATTGATAGATATAAAGGCGATTATAAATATTTCAAAGAACAATTCGTCATCCGTAATGAGCAATATAAAAAAGATTACGCCGCTCAACAGAGATATATCAAAAAAGAAGAGGAATTCATCGCCGCTCACATTGTGAGAGCAACCTCTGCAAAAGCCGCTAAATCTAGAAGAGCCCGTTTAGCCCATGTCGAAAGAATGGAAGCGCCTAAAGATGATACAAATAAAGTATTTATTCATTTCCCATATTCAGGAGATATCGGAAAAGAAATATTAGATGTTGAAGAACTAGTGATTGGTTATGATAGACCTTTACTTCAACCGATAACTTTCTCTCTGAGAAAAGGCGATAAAATCTGCGTCGTGGGTAAAAACGGTATTGGTAAAACTACTTTAGTCAAAACATTATTAAATATCATCCCATCTCTAGGGGGAAGTTTTAAATTCAATGAAAAAGTGAAGATTGGCTATTTCTCCCAAACTGAGCTCGATGATTTATCAGTAACACCTGTTCAATATATTAAAAACCATTTCCCGGATTTAACGCCTCTACAGATTAGAAACTCTTTAGCCAAATGCGGAATTAAATCTAATCTTGCAGTTAAACCATTAAAAGAATTAAGTGGTGGAGAAGAAGCTAAATCTAGATTAACTCTATTAACAATGCAAAAAACTAATGTCTTAGTGTTAGATGAACCAACAAACCATTTAGATAAAGTAGCAAAAGCTTCGCTTAAAGAAGCGATAATAGAATATCCAGGCGTAGTTATTGGAGTGTCTCACGAAGTAGATTTCTACTCCGATGTTTTTGATACAATCCTAGAGTTTAAGTAGCATATTCACTTCGTGACAATCTGGTTCATCAACTACGTCGGTTTCAACAAAGCCGACTTTTTCATAAACGTGTTTTGCTTCTGGAGAATTTGAAGATATGGTTAAAGAAGCCGCGAATGATAAAGAGGAAGATACTGATTTATTTGAAGAGTTTTCGAATAAATTAACTAATGAACAAAAACTCGAAATCATCGCAAAGTACACTCCTTTATTGGAGGAAGATAAACAAGAATAAACGAGAAAAATCGTCTGATTATCCAGGCGATTTTTACTAATTTTGATTTTTCAAACTTGATTTTGTTTTTCAAGTTTACATCAAAACAATAATACATATTTTTGTCAGTTAATATTATATATTAGATTTATTATTTGTTATAATAAGTTAAAGATTACTAGGAGAAATGTTATGTGCTGGGCATTAAAGAAATGTTGGTATAGAATTTCACAAGTCGTTTTAAAACTCGGAATGTGTTTTATGGATTGGTCAGAACCAGTTCTTCTTGAAGGAGAAGGCGCGGTTATTAAACTTGCATCTTTTGTCAAAAATAAAGGAATTAATAAAGTTCTTGTTGTTACTGATAAAGGGTTGATGGGGTTAAAACTGCTTGATCCGATGTTTGAAGAATTAAAAAAAGAAGGCGTTAGTTATGTCGTATTTGATGGAGTTCAACCAAATCCAACTATCCCCAATATCGAAGAATGTCGAAAGGTGTATATAGATAACGACTGTCAAGGCATCATTGCCTTTGGTGGTGGTTCTCCAATGGATTGTGCGAAAGCCGCGGCTGCTCGTGTTGTGAAGCCAAAACAATCAGTCCGTAAAATGAGAGGCTATCTCAAAGTGCATAAAAAGTTACCACCTTTCTTCGCTGTACCCACGACCGCAGGAACTGGTTCAGAAACCACGCTTGCCGCAGTAGTGACAGACCCAGAAACTCATGAGAAAAACGCGATATGCGATTCTTGCTTAAGACCAAAATACGCTGTCCTTGATCCAGCTTTAACAATTGGGCTTCCTCCATTTATCACCGCGACAACAGGTATGGATGCTTTGACTCACGCAGTGGAAGCCTATATTGGTAAGAGCAATGTCAAATCAACAATTAGATATGCTGAAGAAGCGACTAAATTAATCCATGAGAATTTAGAAAAAGCCTATCAAAATGGTAAAGATATAGAAGCTAGAGACAATATGTTAAAAGCCTCTTTCTACGCGGGCCAAGCATTTACGCGTGCCTTTGTTGGATATGTTCACGCGATTGCGCATAATTTAGGTGGATTATATGGTACTCCTCATGGATTGGCTAACGCGGTTATTCTTCCTTATGTTTTAGATTGGTATGGTGATAAAGCATATAAGAAATTAGCAAAACTTGCTGATTTAATTGGCATCGCTAAAGAAGAGATGACTATTGAAGAAAAAGGCAAAGCCTTTATCGCTGAAATTAGAAGAATGAATAAAGCGATGAATATTCCAGAAAAATTTGATTTTATCAAAGAAGAAGATATGGCCACTTTAGTTGAAAGAGCCCTAAAAGAAGGTAACCCTGGTTATCCAGTACCAAAAATTATGAATAAGGAAGACTGCGAAAAAGTCATCCGTTCATTCATGAAATAATAAAGACCACTTATTGTGGTTTTTTTCTTGAATAGTTTTTATAATCTTTACAAAGGAACCGATATGCTTATTCTTAATTCCACTTTATTTGCCATTTCTGGATTTCTCTATTTAGCGTATTTCTTGGTCGATCTTAAAAAGATTAGTGATCCAAAAGAATTTATCGCTCTACTTTTTGGAACGGCTTTAATCGGTGTTATTTTATCGATCGAAGGTCTATTTTTAGGAATTGCGAGAATTGAAAATAAGAAAAAAAGAGCGGGTATTTTAGGAATCGTGTTTTCTAGCATTGCCTTAGTCAGCTTTATCGCGTATTTAACGATGAGATTTGTCATTAGAGCTCACGAAAGAGGAATCACTCTTTTTTAAGCAAAATAAAAATGGCCATTAGGCCATCCTTATATAAATTTGATAATTAACGAGATCTACTGTCGAAAACTAAACGATGTTTTTTGCCATTTGTTTCAACGATCATGAAGTATGGTTCAATTTTGCCTTTGAAACCAAAAGCATCATCGCTTGAATCGCCTCTTTGGAAGACATCTTCTGTATTTTTCACTTGGACAAAAAGATTGTTTCCATAATTTAAGGCATCTTTACCATTATTGAATTGGTCATCGATTTCTTCGATGTGGCCATCAGGATAGACGAATATAACTTTATAATACTTTGTCATCATTATTTCCTCCGGTATCTATTTTTAATTCTACTGATTTTTCATTATCTTTTCATTTTAAATTTATCTGTTTTTACGAAAAATCTCTTTGTAGTCTCCAAATAATGTGGAGATATTCTTTAAGAACTTCTCTCTTTTTCTTCTTTTATAAGCGACAGAAGTTAAAGCTTCACCTATGGTGACCGCCTTATCAGAGACGGAAACAATTCTCGCTTCAGATGTATCTGGCCAATCAGTTGTGTTTAATGGCCACATATGTCTTTCGATAATTTTCCTTACTGCATCAGAAATATCAAAGTCTCTTTTTGCGTTTCTCGCGGCGATATAAGGATGATCAATTCCGTGTCTTTTTCTTTTTGATTTATCTTTTCTCCAGTCATAGAGATAGTAGTCGTGGAGAATACTCCCGATTAACACTCTATCTAAATTAAGATTCTTTTTATGATATCTAAGACAATGTCTTATCGCTTTACGAGCCACTTTAAAAGAATGCTCAAAACAGTTCGAACCGCGATGCATACTAATCTCTTTCATTTTGAGAATCTTTTCATCGTGGAGGAATGTTTGATATATCGCCTCTAAACGGGCTTTTTCTTCTTTAGAAATTCTCATATGACATTATTATGCGGTTTTTGTTTCAAAAATAAACTAATAAGTTAAAATAATTTAAGATGGCAAAGAAAAAAATATTAAATGCGAAAAGAATAGCAATCTTTTCCGCGGTTATTACGTTAATCAGCTTTGGCTATAAGTTTACTCTTGGTATTTTAGCCACTTCTTTAGTTATGCTTATTGCCGCTTTCCCAACTTTATTTGTCTTCATTTGTAAAGCAACATTCGCGAAGAATTTAAAACAAAGTCGAGAAGATAAAAGAAAAGCCTATTTAATTATGACAATTGTCGCGACTGCCTATTCTGCGGTTTTTATTTTGTTCTCTGTTTTAAAAGTAGGCGGCATTGATATTACAAATCAAAATAGATTCGAAGGATGGATTGGTATTATCTTTATCTTCTTCATCATCGTGATGTTTGTTTTATCAATTATTAAATTAAAAGGCGCTTTAGAAAAGAGCGATATCTTAGTGATAGGAATGAAGGAAATCACATTCATATCCGCTTTAGCGGATGCAATGATGATATTCGAATTCCTTTATCGTGTTTTATTAAAATATATGAGCCTCCCATTTATGGGTATTATCAGCAGATATTTCCCATTAGGAGTGGGTGTTGGAATGGTCATTGTCTGTGTTGAGATGATCAAAAGATATCTCGGATACAAAGCCAATATGAATAAATAGTCTATGAAGAAAAAAATAGTTATTATCGTTTCCTTTGTTTTAACCTCATTAGCCCTTACGATTGCGATCCCTTTCATCATCCTTGGAGTGAGAACTTCTTCTTTGAAGAATGACTATAATTATTTAAAAGAAGATAATACGTATTCTGCGAAAGTAGAAGTGGAAGGCGTGGAGTTAGTCACTCAACACATTTCTTGTGGCTATGCGGTAGTCGAAATGATGTCTTCATATTGCGGAAATAAAGTGACGGAAGACGATTTAGCAAAGAAGAATGGTGGAGGAGTTTCCACTTCTTCCTCGAATGGTTTTTTAAATGAAGTTAATGCCTCAATTGATAAGACATTCACCAAAAAGAGCTATTTGAAGAACGATGAGTTATTAAAAGAAATTCATCAATCATTATCTAATGATAATCCGGTCGCGATTGAATGGGCGGCAAAGTATGAAAATGAATGGACACTCCATTTCTCTTTAATCACTGGTTTAGATATCTCTCACAACAATATCACTATATATAATCCTTATGGATATATTGAAAATATCTCTTTAGATGAGTTTACTTCTCGTTCCTCTTTTGAAGCCTATGAAAACATTCCATTATTCCTTAACTTTGGTTTTGCTTTCGGTTTCTTTGAAAAAAATACAATTTTTTACGCGATTGACTAACACAAATAATATTTGTTTGTAATATAATATCTCTAATACGGAGGTCTTTTTATGGACGAAAAAGTGAGAATTCAAGACGATTTATATTTATTCGTTAATCAAGAAAAATTAGATTCTTTAGTTATCCCAGATGATATGCCTTACGCCGGTGGATTTGGTGAATTACATGTCGAAGTCGAAAAGACAATGATGAACGAATTTGCTGAATTAGAAAAATGCGATAACATCGAAGATGAAAATATGAGAAAAGCGGTCGCTTTATATTCTTTAGCAAAAAATGTCAAAAGAAGAAATAGAGACGGAATTAAACCAATCTTAAAAGATTTAGCTTTAATTAAATCCACAAGTGATACCTATTCTTTGAATAGAAGATTAAAAACATTCATGATGAATAGATACCCATTACCATTTAGAATGAGTATCGATGTCGATTTCAAAGACAGCAATAAACGCTGTTTAACAATCTGCGGTCCAAGAACAATCTTACCAGACACCACGATGTATGCTCCTGAAAACCCAAACAAGGAAATGCTTCTCAATATGTGGAAAGGTATTGCCTTACAAGTTTTAAACTTCACAGATTTATCTGAAGAAGAAAAAAATCAATATGTTAATGATGCATTAGAATTTGATGCGGTTATCGCCACATTAGTTAAATCAAGTGAAGAGTGGAGTGATTATGTCAAAGCATATAATCCATTTAAAACAGGTAGAGTTAATGGTTTATTAAAACCAATTAATTACAAGAGCTGTTTAAAGAAAATCTTTGGATTCATCCCAGAAATTACAATTGTTCAAGATCCAAGATTCTTAAAAGGATTTAAAACATTATTTAACGCTGAAACATTTAATAAATATTTGCACTGGGCCTACATTGGCTTCATTATGCAAAACGGTCAATATCTCTCTGAAGATTTAAGAAATCTTACTGGAGCTTTCTCTAGAGCGATGAGAGGCGTTGCTAAAGAAGCAGACCCAGCTAAATTTGCTTATCAATTAGCGGGCAGTTTCTTCGCTGAACCAGTTGGTAGATATTACGGCGTGAAATATTTCGGTGAAGAAGCTAAAAAAGATGTCATCGAAATGGTTCAAGAAATCATCGAAGCTTACAAAGAAAGAGTAAGAGCTAATGACATCCTCGCTGATGCGACAAAAGATAAAGCCATCTTAAAACTTTCAACGATGAAAGTGAAAATGGGCTACCCAGATAAAGTCGATGAATTGTTTGATAAATTCATCGTTAATACCAGAGAACCTTTATATAAGGTTACAAGAGGAATTCTCCAAGTTGTTTTCTTAGATTCAGTCGAGAAATTCAATAAACCAGTTGATAAAAATGAATGGTTAATGCCAGGTCATATGGTTAACGCTTGTTATGACCCATCAAGAAATGACATCACATTCCCAGCTGGTATTCTTCAAGCCCCATTCTATTCCGTAAAACAAACTAGATCACAAAACTTAGGTGGTATTGGTGCGGTTATCGGTCATGAAATCTCTCACGCTTTCGACAATAATGGTGCGAAGTGCGATGAAAATGGTAACCTCAATAACTGGTGGACGAAAGAAGACTTCAAAAAGTTCAATAAGAGAACAAAAGCGATGATTGATCAATTTGAAGGAATCGAATTACCATGGGGTAAAGTTAATAGCACTTTAATCGTCAGTGAAAATATCGCTGATAATGGTGGTATGGCCGTCACTCTCCACGTTATGAAGAAGATGAAAGATCCAAATTATCAAGAATACTTCATCAACTGGGCCAAAGTCTGGTGTCAAAAAGCAAAAGACCAATACAAAGCCTTACTCTTAACAGTCGATGTTCACGGACCAAATGTTTTAAGAGCCAATATGCCTCCAAGAAACTTTGAAGAATGGTATCAAGCATTCGATGTGAAGAAGACTGACAAAATGTACATCGCTCCAAATAAGAGAGTTGTCATTTGGTAAGTTAATCAATTACTAATCATTGCCGTCCCTCGGGGCGGCTTTTTGCTAAATCGAAGAAAAAAATGTAAAAAAATTTTATGCAAAAAATTCAGAAAAACGCTTAATATTTTTTATTAATATAAAAAAGGATAGAAAATGATAATTTTACTTTCATAGTGATAGTTAAGGCTATCATTTTAGAACTTAAATAATCAATTATTTATTGTTTAGAGGGTGTTTTTAAGTTAGTATAAATGTGCTATTCGGAGGAAAAATAATGGAAACAAATTCTTCAAGGAATCACACCTTTGAAGGTAACAATGTTCCAAAGATCACTAAGATACTTTTCCCTTGGTCAGGTATTTTTAGAGACGCATGTTACGCTTTAATTGGTACATTCCTTATGCAGTACGCTATCACAGCAGGCGTGCTATCAACAGATCCAAGTGAATTCCAAGCCCAATACGGTGTCATCACAATCGCGATGATGATTGCCTTAGTTTGGGATGGTATTAACGACCCACTCATGGGCTTTATTTTAGAGAAATGTCATTTCAAAGCCGGAAAATTCCGTCCATGGATTGAAATCGGTGCTATTGGTAATGCTTTAGTCGTTGCCACGATGTTCTTAGTGCCATTCTTATTCAGCGGAGTTAGAGGCTGGGGATATGTCGTCTTCATGATTATCATGTACATCATGTGGGATGCTTTCTTCTCCATGAATGATATTGGTTATTGGTCAATGTTACCAGCTTTAACAAGTGATCCTGCTCAAAGAGCAAAATTAACAACTCACACCGCGATTGCCGCTTCTATCGGTACATTCTTCATGAACATCGCAATGTTCGTCTTACCTGGTTTAGGACTAGGCTCAACAATTCAAGTTTACATGATGACCGCGATTGGTATCGCCTTCTTATTCTTACTCTCACAAACACTCATTTACATTTATTGTAAAGAGAAAGCTCGTGACGCTGAGCAAGATGAAATCAGTGAACACTCATCAATTCTCGACTTATTTAGAGTCGTTAAGAGAAATAAAGAATTATTATTCGCCGCGATTGGTATGCTCCTCTATTATTTAGGAAGCTTTATCTTAACCGGTATTGGTCAAAACTACTTCTACATGGTTTATGGCTATGGTGGTGGTAAAGGCGGTATGGTTGCTACCGCGATCGCAGCCTTCTACGTCATCGCTACCGTTGTCGCACAAGCATTCTATCCAATGCTCGCTAAGAAATTTAAGAGAAAACAAATATTGACTGTATCAACAATTATTGTCTTACTCTCTTATTTAGGTTTCTTCTTTGTCGCATTCCCAATCTTCGGTGATAAACCAGTCGCCTGGAATACACCAGATGCCAACAATATGTTCTGGATCTTCGGTGGATCAATGTCATTACTTTATGTCTTGGCGTTCTTATTCTTTGGTGCTTCTGGTATCTTCTATCTCGCAGTCTTAGTTATGTTCCAAGACGCGATTGATTACGGCGAACTCACCACAGGTGAGAGAAAAGAATCCATCTGCTTTGCTTGGAGACCATTAGACGTTAAGATTGCCTCTGGTTTGAATAGAGGTTTACAGTTCCTTACCTATGCGATTACTGGTACAGCATTCGCGATTAACGCTATCTCTAACTTAGAAGGCGAATTGAATTCTGGAGCAATCTCCCAAGAACAATTCAACACTGAAATCGCTGAACAATTAAGCCAAGTCAGCCGCACATCCTTAATCTGGTTTGGCGTCATCGTTATCGGTGTCATTATGTTAGTCTTCGCAGCTTCCTTCATCTTATTAAGATTCTGTTATTCACTTGATGAAGACAAAGTTCAAAAGATCGTCGCAGAACTTGAAGAAAAACACAAAAAAGCTGGCGAAGCTCAACCAGCTGAAGCTCAATAAAACATAATACAAATTAAGCAGGATTTAATTCCTGCTTTTTTTGTTTTATAATGATTTACGAAGATGTTAATAGTGTGTCTAATCTTCCACAAATGATATTTTAACTTTGTTAACTTTAGATTTAGTGATATATTAATAGCACAAACCATTAGAGAATTATCCTGTGAAAACGGGATTTTTCTTTACTTTAATAAATACAATTATTCGCAAAATGCGAAGTTGTATTTATTATTTATAAATATTTGTCTATAATGTAAATTACGAGAGTAGGTACTTATTATGGGAAATAAGATTAAAAGAATCAAAACGGCATCATTTACAATCATTGTCGTTCAATTAGTTTTAATAGCGGCATTTTGTGTTTTATATTTCAATAAACTTCTTTACGTCGATACCATCCCAAATATGTACATCATTTTAGGTGCCTCCATTCTCGCTTTTATCGACTCTTTATTTGTTTGGGTAGTTTCCTTATCCCTTTCATCATTAAGACAAAAGACAGACTTGCGCGCTGCTGAAGTTATCGGTGGTGATGTTCAAGAAGCTTATAACTTCGCGATGATCGGTTTAATGGTTACTGATGATAACGATATCATTATCTGGACAAATGACTTATTTAAAGAAAGACACATTGAAGTTATCGACACTCCAATCTTTGATTGGTGTAGTGACTTAAAGATATTAAAAGAAACTAATAACCCAGATGCCACTGTTAAAACAGTGATTAACTCCCGTAACTATGAAGTTAAATATTTAGCGGATGCTGGATTATGGATCTTCAAAGATATCACAGACTTTGAATCAATCTTTGCTTATTCTAAAGAACAAGCCCCTGTCGTTGGTATTTTAGCGATTGATAACTATGTTGATGTTATCCGTGGTGAAGATGATTTCAACGACGTTGTTACTAAAGTTAAAAACGTTATCTTTGCGTATGCAAAAGAATATGGCATTTTATTAAGAAGAGTTAAAGATGATAACTATTCTATGCTTTGTAACTACGACTCATTCTCTAGAATGAAAGCAGATAAATTCTCTATCATCGATAAAGTTAGAGAAATCTCCTCTGGTGAAGATATCCCATTAACTCTTTCTATCGGTTTAGCCCATGACTTCCCAGATGTTATTAAATTAAACGAATTAGCCAACAGTGCTTTAAATATTGCTGTTAGCCGTGGTGGTGACCAAGTCGTCGTCAGCGTTTTCGGTGGTGAAATGGAATTCTTCGGTGGTAAAACTGAAGCCCAAGAAAAACGTAACAGAGTTAAAATCCGTGTTCTTGCAGACTCCCTTATTTCTTTATTAAGAAATGCCTCTAACGTTTTGATTATGGGTCACACCAACATGGATATGGATGCTTTCGGTGCCTGTTTAGGTATTAAAGCCATTTGTAATAGATTACAAATTCCATCCATGATTGTCGCTGACTTAAAAGCTACAGAATTAAAAACTAGATCAGCGATGACATCTTCCTTCTCTAGAGAAGAATTAGAAAAGATTGTTATTAACTCAAAAGATTCTGAATCTCTGATTCACCCAGATACATTATTAGTTGTTGTTGATGTCCATATTCCAAAGATGACAATGGCGCCTAGATTAATTGAAAGATGTTCCAAGATTGTCGTTATCGACCATCATAGAAGAGCAGAAGAATATATTGAAAACCCTGTCTTCAACCACATCGATCCAGCCGCATCTTCAACTTGTGAAATTATCGCTGAATTTATTAGATTTTCATCTATCAACCCAAGAATTGAAATGCCTTCAACATACGCGACAATCATGCTCTCTGGTATCTTCTTAGACTCTTCCTTCTTCAAGAGTAGAAATACCGGTATTAGAACATTTGAAGCCTCCACGATTCTTAAAGAATACGGCGCGGATAACTCCTTGGCCGATGACTTCTTAAAAGATGACTTAGAAGAATATAAAGCCGTCAATAACATCATCAGAAATATGGAACACCCATTCTATGGTGTTGTTATCGCAATCGCTAACCCAGCGGAAATCTTTGACCAAGTGACTATCTCTAAAGCTAGTAACGCTTGCTTACAATTTAAAGGTATCCACGCTTCATTCGTCTTAGGTCATACAAGCAGTAGAGAAATCAAGATGAGCTGCCGTAGTGATGGCACAGTTAACGTCCAATTATTAGCGGAAAAATTAGGTGGTGGTGGTCACTACTCAATGTCCGCGGTGACATTTGAAAAATTAAGCATCGACGAAGTGAGAGAATCTTTGATTAACGTCTTAGATACTTACTTAGCCGAAGCGACAAACGATGATAGAAACCGTAAAGGTGAAGAGGAGGAATAGTCATGAAAGTTATCCTATTGAAAGACGTCAAGAAACTTGGCAAAAAAGACGCGATTGTGAGTGTCAGCGATGGCTATGCTGCGAACTATTTATTTCCCAACAAATTAGCGGTTCCTGTCACTAACAAAAGTAAAGAAATTCTCGATAAACAACAAGAAGATGCCCGAATTGCTGAAGAAAATGCGAAAAAAGAAGCGCAAGAATTAGCAAAAAGACTTGAAGGTATTGAAATCGTTTTCCAAATGAAAGTCGGTAAAGACAACAAGTTATTCGGTAGTATTTCCCCAAAACAAATCGAAGAAGAAATGCTCAAACAACATAACATACAAATCGATAGAAGAAAGATTATTGATAAAGAAGCCCTTAATAGTCTTGGAGTCTATCTTTTAAAGATCGAACTACACAAAGGTGTGATTGGCCAAATTAAGGTTCACATCGTAGAGGAAGGAAAGTAATATGCCAGGAGAAACCCCAAAGAAAATTGGTAAAAAAGTAAGAAACGACCTTCCTCATAATAGTGATGCTGAAAGGGCGGTTTTAGGTTCGGCTTTATTATCAAAAGAAGCGCTTTATCAAGTGCTTGCAGAATTAGAAGAAGTTGAATTTTATGAAGGTAAACACCAAATCATTTATCGTGTTTTGGCGGCTTTACAAAAGAAGAATATCGCGGTTGATGTTTTAACCGTGACCGAAGAATTAATCAACATCAAGGAATTAGAAAACATCGGTGGAGTTAACTATTTACAAGAGTGTTCCGACTCCATGGTCGCTCTATCATCTTTGGAATTTTACATTCACATTGTGAGAGACCAATCAGTTTTAAGAAATATGCTTTTAGCGATTAGACATATCGATAATCAATATCGCACAGAGGAAATTGAAGATGTCGATGCGTTTATCGCCAGTAGTGAAGAAATTATTAAATCTGCGACAGAAAGAAGAAGAGTCTCAACATTTAAGACTGCATCTGAAGTCGCAAAAGCGGTTGAAATGGCTTTATCCACTCAACAAAAATACGATGAAGATAACGTTACAGGTTTAACCACAGGTTATGATAACCTCAATAACTTAACTCAAGGCTTCCAAAAGACAGAGTTAACAATTATTGCCGCTCGTCCATCAGTTGGTAAAACTGCTTTAGCCCTTAACTTTGCTTATAAAGCAGCGACAAGAAAACAAGTTCCAGTCGCTATCTTCTCATTAGAAATGGCTAGTGAATTATTAGTCAGACGTTTAGTGGCCGCGGCTAGTAACGTTTCATTAACGAAAATTTCTTCTGGTGTTTTAAACGGACAAGAAAGAGCGAAAGTCGCTTCTGCGATTAAAGAAGTTAGCTCCGCTCCAATATATATTGATGATTCTCCAGGTATCAAATTAATGGATATCATCGCTAAATCTAGACAATTACAATCTCAACATCCAGATTTAGGTTTAATCGTCGTTGACTATTTAGGTTTAATTCAAACCGGTACATCAAGTCGTGGTAACGATTCTCGTCAAGAAGAAGTCCGTAAGATTTCTCTTGCCTTAAAAGGTTTAGCCAGAGACTTAAAAGTCCCAGTTATCGTCTTATCACAATTATCTCGTGATGTGGAAAAACGTGATACTAAACGACCAATGCTTTCCGACTTAAGAGATTCTGGTTCTATCGAACAAGACGCTGACGTCGTCATGCTCTTATATCGTGAAGACTATTATAAAAACACCCGTAAAGATCCAGGAAATAAGAAAGGTGGCCGCTTAAGTGATAGCGAAAAATTCGAATTAGCGAAAGCCGCTCAAGAGAAACAACGTGGTGAAGAAATGCCTGGCGATGCTTCATATATTGAAATTAACGTTGCTAAGAACAGAAACGGTCAAACTGGTGTCTGTGGCTTATTCTTCTACAAAGCCTTCGGTAGATTTGACTCGCCTTCTCCAGAATGGGAAGAACAAATGCGTAATATCGCAAACCAAAGCATGAACGATTAATTATGAAATTCAACATTATCGCTAGTGGTTCTAAAGGTAATGCGACTATTGTCAGTCACAAAAATACGAACATCCTCATTGATATGGGGATTTCTTTAACTCGCTTAAATGAAGGATTACAAGAATTTGATTTAACAGTTAAAGATATCGACGCAGCGATATTTACTCATAATCACACTGACCATATTTCAAATTTAAAGAGTTTATCTCCAAAGATTATGTATGGTTTAAGAGGAACTCTCCCTTCTTCATTAAGCAATGTGGTGGAAAACTTTGTTCCTTTTACGATTAAAGACATTACAATTACTCCGTTTCCCACAAGTCATGATGCGATCAATCCATGCGGCTTTATCTTAGAAGCGGATAATGAGAAATTAACTTATGTCACTGACACAGGAGTGTTCTTAGAAGAGAGCAAAGATATCGCTTCTAATCCAGATTATTTGATCATCGAATCAAATCATGATATCAAGATGCTTTTATTAACAAATAGAACTTATGAATTAAAGAATCGAATCATGTCTGAACAAGGACATTTATGTAATGAAGATTCCGCGATTACGACATTAGAATTAATCGGTGATAAAACTAAACAAATTATCTTAGCCCATTTATCAGAAGAGGCTAATACTCCTGAAACTGCGTTAACCGCGTATCATAAAATCTTCAAGCACTTTGGCGTGAATATTGAAAAGTATGATGTCAGATGCGCGAACCAATGGGTATCAACACATGGAGGTAATTTAAATGAAAATTAGAATCTATGCGATTGGTAAAATTAAAGAGAACTATTTGAAGATTGGTGTCGATGATTATTTAAAGAAAATTAGACCATATTGCCAAATCGAAATCGTGGAATTAAATGATGAACCAATACCAAATAACCCCAACCATTCAGAGATAGAAATCGCGAAGAATAAAGAAGGGGAAAAAGTCCTTCAACAACTCAAAAATAACGAGTACCTAATTGGACTAGATTTAAACAAAAAAGAGTTAGAAAGTCCCCAATTTGCGGAGTTTTTGAATGAAAAACTCGTTTTAGGGGGTTCATTAATCTCCTTCGTTATCGGGGGTTCTTATGGATTAAGTGATGAGTTAAAAAGAAGATGCAATGACTCCATCTCTTTATCCAAAATGACCTTCTTACATCAGATGACTAGATTGATATTATTAGAGCAAATTTACCGCGCATTTAAGATATTAAGAAACGAGACTTACCACAAATGAAACACGAAGAATTTAAAGACTTAAAATTAATTGAAGATAAAGATAATCCATTCTGTTCTTTATATGAGTTAGATGATGGATCAAGGTTTTATATTGAACCAGTTTTCTACACGATGTTAAAAGGGTTTAAAGATCATCATCCAGAGTTATATCAATCAATCGTCGATGAAATTATTAATCGTGCGAGAAAAGAAAAAAGAGTGGTCTACACTGGTAACTATGATTGCCCATTAACAAATGTTGAAGATTATATATTCTTAGAGATAACTGACATCACTGACCCACTAAAAATATTCGTTGAGGATAAGAGTCGTGGTTCAGATTACGGAGATTAATAAAACGCTCGAATTAACCGAGCGTTTTATTGTTAATATTGAGGTCTTAATTGCTTCATTGATATCCACATGACTCTTAAACCAATTAAGATAATGAACATCATTTGAGCGAAGTTTGCAAAGATGAATCCGAAGATCATACCAAGGATAGCTGGGGATAAACATGCCCACCAGACAATCTTGAGACAATCGATGAACTTCAAGTAGTTGAACATATTGTTCTTTCCACGAGTTAATAAGAAGACTAATAAACCCATGAGAATTGTTAAACCGAAGTAGATTCCATAGAAGAGTAATGTTGTCATCCAGATGTTATAAGTCTTTTGGCTGATATAAGCTTTGTTATAGACTTCTTTCCAGTTTTCAAAAATCTTTTTGACATCGTTAGAATTATTTAAGTCGATATCAGAAGCGACTTTGCCTTCTGGTAATGTGCTCTTTAATAATTCATGACCGACTTCAAAGTGTTTCCAGTCGGTTGTGTAGTTTGTCGCGGTGCCATTACCTTGTTCAACGGAATTCTCTTTCATCAATTTTGTGTAAATGCCGTTTTTAAAGAGTAAAACATATGAAGGAGCATAAGCACCATCATTTGGACCAGCGGTTTCGGTTGTGCCAGTCTTATATTGAGCGTCATTGATGGATGTTTTTAAAGCATCTAAATCAACGCCTTCTCTTTCGGTGAAATAAATCATTAATTCATATTGACCTGTAGAGGCATTAATATGAGAGGCAACAGGATAGACATCTTCAGTGACAGATGGGTGAACGACTTCACCATTGTCAAAGTATTGAAGTAAGTGTTCATCACTCACTTTAAATTCCTTGTTGTCTAATAACATTTTGGTTGTCACATCAGAGATGTTTTGATCATAACGATATGTATAGCTTGATAAGAAAGAACTGCCATATGCATTAGCGGTATTAACAGTTAATGGAATAACTGGAATAAAACAACCTAAAACACCAATAATAGCGGCGACCCACCATGGATTGGATTTAGAACCTTCAATCGCGTGTTCGTTTGAGAATAGTCCGAAGAAGAAATTTGATAAGAATTTTTTAGCCTTTGGGTTCATTTGCGATACCTCACTTTGCCCGTATATTGTATGGTATAACGAATCATTTTACAAATGAAATATTATAAGGGAGCAATATTTGTTGCTTTTTCCCGTTGTTTTTGTAAGAATATAACTCGCTCGATAGCACAATTGGGGTCGTACTGGTTTCGACAGGGATGTGCTAGGCTCTAACTGCAGCCGGTTGGTCACCGTGATAACCAAAACAAAAATAACTGACAACAGTTATATGAGAGCTCCTAGAGCTCAAGTTCTCTGCGCTGCTTAATTAGCACCCGACGTTAGGGACCGACGCAAGGCGCCGGGCACAGCATCACCCAGGGTTTTAGCCTTTCACGCCTGGTAGTGGTGTCATACCAAAAGGATAGTTAACGCTTGAAGACTAACACGGCGTTAATGAAGTTACAATTTGTCTCGCGTGTAGAGTCCGTCGATATGCAAAACACGTTAAAGTTCATACCGTCTAAGCTGTAGACGTTATTGAAGAGCCTTCTCTGGACAGGAGTTCAACTCTCCTCGGCTCCACCAAGTGAAAAATAAAGCCTTGAATAAATCAAGGCTTTTTAATTATTTCTTGAACGCTTTAATCATTAGCTCGTTGAGCTTTCTAACAAACTCTTTTTTGTTGGCGATTTCTCTACCTTCAAGTAGCATTGCTTCATCATATAAGACTGAAGCATATTCTTTAACGAGTTCATCATCTTCTTGAATAGCGAGGAATGTTTTGAATAAGTCGTGTTCAGGATTAAGTTCGAGAACTTTCTTGGCTTTCACTCTTTCTTCATTACCTGGCTGTTCATTTAATGTCTTTTCCATTTCAAGAGATAGACCATCTTTTGTGCTTAAGCAAACTGGAGAATCAATTAATTTAGAAGAGATAACAACGTCATCAACTTCTTCTTTTAAGGCTTCTTTAAGATTATCTAATAATCTTCTTGAATCAGTGGTCACTTCTTCAATCTTCTCTTGTTCTTCTTTAGTTAATTCATCGACGGAATCTTCGCTGATGGATTTGAATTCGACTTTGTCGTATTCTCTCATCATCATAACCGCGAATTCATCGATCTTTTGATCTAAGAGTAAGACATCATAACCGAGTTTCTTATATCTTTCGATTTGAGGTAATAACTTGATAGAATCAAGATTCTCACCAGAGACATAATAGATATTCTTTTGGCCTTTGGCCATTTTCTCTTTATATTCACTTAGTGTGATGAATTCATCATTGTTATTTAACGAATGGAATAAGAGGATATCTTGTAATAAGTCTTTCTTACTTCCATAAGTGGAGTAGATACCAAACTTAATGTGGTCACCGAAGTTGTTCCAGAATTTGAGATATTTCTCTTTATCTTCTTTAAGAACTTCTTTTAATTTATCAACAATCTTCTTCTCGACATTCTCCGCGATTTTTTCCATCACTGGTGAGCGTTGGAGAATTTCTCGAGAAATATTTAAGTTGAGGTCTGGAGAGTCAACGAGACCTTTCACGAATTTAAGATAATCAGGGATTAATTCTGGAGCTTTATCTTTGATAAATACTCCTTTGGAGTATAATTGGAGACCTTTTTCATAATTCTCACTATATAGGTTATATGGTGCGTGACTTGGAATGAATAATAATGAGTTATATGTCACCTTGCCATCAACAGAGACGAATAAGGAGATGAGAGGATCTTCATAATCCATGAATTTTTCTTGATAGAATTTATTTAATTCTTCTTCGCTGACATCTTTCTTATTTTTCTTCCAAAGAGGGACCATGGAGTTAAGAACTTGTTCTTCTTGAACTTCCATTGTTTCATTTTCAATTTCTTTACCGTCAGCGTCTAGTTTTGGTTTTCTCACTGTGCAAACCATCTTAATTGGATAACGGATATAGTCACTATAACGTTTAACCAAATCTTTGATTTGATATTCTTCTAAATACTTATCATAATCAACATCTTTAGATGATTTCTTTAAGAATAAAGTAATAGTGGTGCCGACGCTTTCTCTTTGAGCGTCTTCAATCGTGTAACTATCTTCACCAGAAGAAGTAAATAAGTATGCTTCAGAATCGCATTTTTTGGTTAAAACCTCTATCTTGTTAGCCACCATAAAGGCGCTATAGAAACCAACACCAAACTGACCGATGATATCGATATCTTTTTTGGCTTGAGCTTCTTTGATTTTGCTGACAAAATCTTTTGATCCACTTCTCGCGATGGTGCCGAGATTGTTAATCAAATCTTCTTTATTCATACCGATACCATTATCGGAAATAGTGATTGTTCTATTTTTCTTATTTAATTCGATATGGATATCGTGATCTAATAATGGGACTTTGCCGTTACTTGTCAAAGATAAATATTTATATTTATCAATCGCATCAGATGCGTTAGAAATAAGTTCTCTTAAGAATATTTCATTATTTGAGTAAATGGAGTTAATCATCAAATTGAGTAATTCTTTACTCTCGGTTTCAAATTTCATCGTTTCTTTCATATCACATAATCTCCTTTTTAGCAGTCTAATTCTCGGAGTGCCAAGTATATTTTATAACAAATTAGCACTTAGTCAAGTAAAGTGCCAAAAATATTTTAAGAAAATAAAAACTGCGCGCAGCGCAGCTATTATAGTTTGACGATATCTAATACGACATCAATCATCTTTAAGAAGTCTTGAATAACGAGATATTCATATCTTCCATGATGGTTAGAAGAGCCAGTTCCTAAGTTAGGAGTTGGTAGACCCATTTTAGAGAATGTCGCTCCATCGGTTCCACCTCTAATTTTGGTGCTTCTTGGAGTTAATCCGTTCTTTGTTAAAGCGGCTTTAGCTTTATCAACTGGACGAGGATCTTTTAAGACATATGGGAGCATATTGTAATATTGATCTTTAATCGTGACTTCGATTTTAGCTTTCGGATATTTCTTTTGTAATTTTGCCGCTTCATCTTTGATGAGTTGGCCGCGTTTAAGTAAATTATCGTAATCAAAATCTCTTAAAATCATATCTAAATCACAAGTGTCACTTGAGCCATTAACGGAATTGATATGCCAATAGCCATCATCATATCCAGCGTCAAATGGAGTTTCTTTTGGAGGGAATGTATTGATTAATTCATTTAATAACAATAAAGCATTAATTAACGCGCCTTTGCCTTCGCCTGGGTGGACAGACACACCTTCGATATGGATATGAACACCTTGAGCATTGAAGTTTTCATAATCGATGCAGTCGATTTCTCCTCCGTCAATTGTAAAAGCGTAATCCGCTTGCATCTTATTTAAATCAAAATGTAATGGACCTTCACCGATTTCCTCATCGACGGTAAAAGCGACAGAGATATTATGATGTTTAACTTTTGGATGGTCGTGGAGATATTCTAAAACTGACATGATAATGGCGATACCCGCTTTATCATCTGCACCTAATAATGTATTTCCATCAGTGACCACTAGGTCTTTACCAATATGTTTCTTTAAGGATGGGAATTCTTCGCTGGAAAGGACATATTTATCATTTAAATGATAATCTTTACCATCATAGTTTCTAATAATTTGAGGATTGCAGTTAGTATCTGTCACTTCTAAAGCGGTATCTTGGTGAGCGTTTAAACCGATTCTATCACCTTCCCCTTTTAGATGAGCATAGACAATACCCCACTCATCCATATAAGCATCTTCTAAACCGAGTTCTTTTAATTCTTTAACAAGTAATCTACCAAGGTTTTTCTGCTTTTCAGTCGATGGTGTTGTTCCGGTTGTGTCATCCGCTTGAGTGTCTATTTTTGCGTAATTAATAAATCTTTGTACTGGATCCATATGTTTCTCCTATCTTTGAAGACTTTATATTTACTATTATAGTGAGAAGAAAAAAATTATTTTATATTTTTTTGAATTGGTTATATAATACTCCTCCTATGAAGATTGCTATTTCCGTTGAAACCGCCAGTGACCTAGATAAAGAACTAATCAAAAAGTACGATATCAAGGTTATCCCATTCACCATTGAACTAGGGGAGAGGTTTGAAAAAGATGGAGACATCACTCCTGATGATATCTTTGAATTTGTTGAAGAGACGGGAATATTACCAAAGACAAGCGCGATTAATCAATTTGAATTTGAAGATTATTTCAATCATTTGAAGAAAGACTATGACGCGATTATCCATTTCTCATTAAGTGATCGTTTGAGTTCAGTTTACTCTAACGCGTGTATGTGTACGCGTACAATTAATAATTTATATGTTATAAATTCGAAATCTCTTTCTACCGGAATTGGTTTATTAGCAATGTACGCTGCTATATTAAGAGACAAAGGATTAAATGCTGCTCAGATAGTAAGTGAAGTTGATAAAAGAATCCCTTATATCCAAGCGAGCTTTGTGGTTAACACTTTGAACTATCTCCATAAAGGTGGTAGATGTTCTAGTTTAGCTAAATTAGGAGCGTTGTTATTACGATTAAAACCTCAAATCGTTGTTAAAGATGGTGGCATGGAAGTTGGAAGCAAATATCGCGGAAAGAGCTTAGCCTGTGTTGAAGAATATTGTCGCGATACATTAGAAGAATTCACTAACCCAGATAAGAGCATTGTCTTTATTACCCATTCACACGCAAGTGAAGATATGATAGAGACTTGTAAAGACTGGTTAAATGAAAAAGGATTTAGGAATATCTATGTGACAGTCGCTGGCGCGACAATCACCAGTCACTGCGGACCAAAGACTATAGGCATCTTATTCTTCAATGATGGAGGCGTTACAATTCAATAAATATATTTATTACCCACCTTATAACCCACATTTTTTAAGAAGAAAAAAAGTTACAAAAAATCTGATTTGGACAGTGTCTAAAAATAGTCAAAAATAACTTTGACAATAGTGCTCACTATGGTAAAGTAGACCCAGAATTTTTCTACCAGCAAAGGAGACAAGTTATGTACATTGGACCAAGAGACAAAAACCAAGAAGTCACAGATTCAGAAGAATTACAAATCATCGAAGCATTTGCTGAAGCGGAAGAATATCTCGAAACCGGAATGGTTGACGATTATTATTTCGATACCGAAGATTAATTCTTTAAACAGTTAATATAGCGAGGAAATTCCTCGCTTTTTTATTTTTTTAATGTAATATAAATATTACTTATGGATAACGAAAAACAGGAAAAAATAGCACAAAAACCATCGAGTTATGGTAAAGCAGTGTCGTTTTTGTTACTTGAGATACTAGCGATCATCTCTTTTTCACTCGGTAGTTCTTTCATCTTTTTCGCTATTTTAGCAGTGGTTATTTTAGGATTAACGATTGTCGTGACTTTCCGTCAAATAAAGCTTGATGGAGTGGCAAGTTTTGGCTTTTTCCTATTCCCAATATTACTTTTTGGCCTTATTTCGATACTTTCTTATTTTAAAGAAGATCCAACTTTTTTAATGTATCACTCCCCATTTTTATTTCTTGTTCCACTTGGATTAACGTGTTTTGCTGCGAGTGGTTACTTTGTAAATTTAACTGGAGCCTTTAAAATTCGTTATGCATTAATTGTCATTTATAGTGGTATCGCCTTGTTAACCTTTATCAATCTATTTGTGACGATGATTCAGTTTGTTCCTTTTTACACAATCCGCTATTCTGACTATTACTATTATTACGATGGTTCTAGGTCACCTGAATCTATTGGTGGAATGGCTTATTTCTTAATGAATTTCTCAATGGTGGAAGTTTCATTATCATATTTCTCTTTCTATCCAATGATTTTATTAACAGCCTTCTTACCATTAGGCTTTATGAAATATAAAGAGAACAAGAAATTATTCTTAACATATTTAGGATTTGGTGTTTTAGGCCTTATCACTATCATCCTTACTATTAGTAAAATTACTTTATTAATGTTATTTGGTGTTGCGGTCCTCATTGGTCTAATTGCTATATTCACCAAATTTGAATTTAATAAGAAACCATTAAAGATTGCTACTGCAGTAGTGAGTGGCTTATTTGCCTTCGGTGTCTTGTTCTTGTTCTTAAACGCTCAAGATAGTGTTGGTGATAACATCGCTTCCTTCCGTATTGGATGGTTAAGAGACTTAACAACAGGTAATTCTTTATTAAATCGTTTATTTAACGCGAATAGATTTGTTAGCGCTTATAATTCCATTCTTGATGGTTTATTTACTACAGTTAGCAGTGATGGTGTTTCGATTATGGGTAAATTATTTGGTTTCCCAATCCATGGAGATTATGTCTATTTATTCCGTGTTACTACTTGGCAATTAAAAGATAGTAATAGTTTCTTCTTTGATGCCTTCTTCTCATCTGGTTTCTTCGGAGTCATTTTCTTAGTGGCGGTTTTAGTCATAGGTATAAGAAGAATGATTAAGTATTACAACAATAGCGATGACGCTAAACAAGACAAAGTCTTGATTTTAGGATTTATCATCATCTCTTTAGCGTATGCACTCGTTAATTTCGACTGCACTCCAATGATTTTCTCTAACACAGTTATTCCATTTTATATGAACAATATATTCTTCATCATTCTCTTCTTATTTGGTTATTGTTTCTTCAATAGCGAAAAGAAGAAAGAAGAAAAAGTAGAGGAGGTAATTAATAATGAAGTTCAAAATGCATAAATTCCTCTTATTAATTCCAGCGATGCTTTTATCTGGATGTGGCTATGGTTTAAAAGAAATCTATCAAGGCGATGTCTATGTTTCTGTTGACTATAATAAAAACTTCTATTCTGAATGGGATGAAACTTTATTTAAAGTTGAAGAAGATAACAAAGATCAACCTGTTTATTCTTTAGATAAAGAAAATGATAGTGTCTTCACTTCTTTTAACGATGATAATTTTGTTCGTGTTCAACCAGACAAGAATAAATATTCTTATGATTATGATTTAAACGATCCAAGTGATTCTGATATTAAGAGCTATGGCCAAACATATGCTTTAGGAAAAAACGATTCTTCGTTCAAATACGGTTATTTATCTAAATTATTTAATGGACAAATGTTCTGTCACAGCAAATATGAATTAGCGAGAGTGCAAATTGATGAAAATGGATTTGGCACAAAGTTCGGTAAAGAAATAAAAGAATATGATTACTTTGCTTTAAACTTTAAAGCTTCTTTAGATTATCGTAGAGATGGTAAATCCACGAATATCCCAGGACATATGTCTAGCATCAGATTACAAATTAACTTCTACTGTAAGACCGATAATCAATCTTATCGTAGAGTTCCTGTTTCATATCAAATTGATAACATTCCGACAAACGCGGGAGAAAAATATATCTTCTTTGGTTTTGATTTAGCCAACATTGATGTTTCTCGTTTAGCGGGTATTTCTCTCCAATACACTTTATTAGATGACACAATTAAAAACGAGCAACCAGAGATGAATTGGAAACACTGCTTGCTCTTATATGAATTATTCTTACCAAATTCTACTTGGCATTAATATATTTACTAATATCTAACCATTCACCCATCTCAAAGTCGCATTGATCATCATCTAATATCAATGTGCCTTTTGCCGGTGTGAAAGTCATTTCTGAAAAATAGATTTGTCCATTGATGTTATATAAATCTACACGAACAAACGGGAAAGGTTTAGCGAGAGTTCCCGCCATTTTAACCATATCATCCCAGTTCCTAGGTTTAGATAATGGTTCATCTGTTTTCTTCCAACCATTAAACTGCGAACCATCAAAAGGAGTCCAATCGATATAGTAATTGTTATAACGAATATCCACTCCACGAGATGTCACTACATACATTGATTTAGCAACACCGTTAAAGACATGAATCTTATATTCAATTGGTAAAGGTTGTCCTTCTTCAATTAAGAATTTTTCAATGATTATTTGAGGTTTGATAGGAGCGTATTGCATCTCCACGGTTTTCTTTCCATAGTTAGTTTTAAGCCATTTATCAAACTTCTTTTTTAACTCAACTTTATCGATTTGAGACTTATCTCTACAGATATAATTAAACGCACAAGCGTGAGAGCATTTCATGACGAATTGATTTGGCAATTTATCGAAGTTAATTTCATCAAAACTGTCAAAAACACCGTAAATCTCGATTAAATTATGAGAAAATCCCTTTTCTTTAACATAATCTCTTACTCCCACTCGACCAGCACATTGAATGACTAGCGGGTTTTTTGGATAAACATATAAACGGAGGTATTGGAGTTTCTCAGTATATCTAGTTGGGTTCTTTAAATTGAGTTTATGATGAGTGATATATTTGTATTGATATTTGACGTAAGCGGTCTTACTAATGGCTTTAACGACATTTCTAAAAGGAGAGACTAAAGCCCTTTTTAATTTATTCTCTTTTAAATTTGGATTAGGCATTTTTTCTTTCCTCTCTTCTCTTTCTAGAGAACGAATAAACTAAATCTTCTTTGAGTAAGAACAAAGTCACTAAATAGATGATTGCGTCGATAGCGACAATTACTAACATTTGAAGGATATAGCTTGTCGCGATGGATAAATTCATACTCGCCCAAAGATTCATGAATGGTTGATAAAGTAAAACTGACACCAAAGCGATAATCGCATTAGCAATTAATAATTTCACTAAATTGAAATTGAATAAAGCGTGCATTGTCCATTTCCATGTAATAGCGACAAGGAAGATGATAATTAATAAATCTGTTGCCGCAGTTCCGATGGCTACGCCAATCGCTGGAGTTTCTTTAAAGACTATTCCGCCTAATACGATTGAAAGAACAATATTGAGAACTGTTCCGGCGCCAATCGCAATTAAATAATATTTTTCTTTTTTCATTGGTAAAAGAATTTGACCATAAATAATATCGCCAATTGAATAAGTGACCATCATTGAGGCTAGTATCATTAATATATAAGGCGCGGAAGAATATCCATCGGCTTCTTGGAATGTATAACTACCTGATATCAAACCACAGATTGGTTTAGCCAAAACACACATTGTGACAATCGCTGGTAAAACAACGAACAAACAAATGTTGATTGAGTATTTATTCAAGTTATTAAAATACTTTTTATCTTCTACTTCGTAATAATGGGCCGCTCTTGGGATAAAGACGACAGATAAAGAAGTGATGATTCCGATGATGATATCAATACCTTTAATGCCAACTGAATAACTAGCAACTTCTGTTTTATCTGGATTAATAAAACCAAGGATGAATGTATCGGTTTGATTATATAAAGAAATGGTTAATGTCAAAGTGCATAACACGAACAAATTCTTCGTGTACTGTTTCAAATTATATGGTGCGGTTTTCTTAAAGGAAATGAATCTCCTTATGTAATATAAATTACATATTGTAGTGATGACCGTCACCATAATCGCGATTAATGCATATAAGAGAATATCGTCTGGATTAGTGACAAAGATGATGATTAAAATCGCAGATATCGTTAAAGCAACAATGCTACGAACCGCCATGTAGAACTGCTTTTCTAATGCGATAAATACCCACTCAAAAGAGAACGCTCCAACGAGGAAGTTTAATGAAAGAATGAATATCAATGCGTTTTGTTCTCTTAATTGAGGAACGGAGAAAACAACCGCGCATAATAAACCAAACGATAATAAAGTGCTGATTAATTGTAATAAGAAGAATCCTTGGACTTTATTTGATAAGGCTTCTTTATCGTCTCTTACTTTAACGCATTCTCTCACTGCGAGATTTGGAATACCAATCTTCGCTAAGATGAGAAAATAAGCGACAAATGTGTTTGCCCATGTATAAGTTCCAACTGCGGAACTGCCTAAATAACGGCATACCCATGGGAAGGTTACGAAAGATAATAACGTGAGAACAAAAGTTCTTATCACGTTAACAATTACATTAATGCGGATATTGTCTTTCATGCGAACATTATAAGTTTTCTCATTTTGAAATACTAACTATTTCAATTATCGAGAGTATTTTTATATAATGGTTGCATGAAAATTTTGATGGTTTGTCAGTTTTATTATCCAGAGAACTTCGTGATCACTCGTATCGCGGAAAGACTCGTGGAACTTGGCCATAAAGTTACTGTTTTAACAGGTAAGCCAAATTATGGGTATGGCTATATTTTACCTGCTTATAAAAATGTTAAATCTGAAGTCATTAACAAAGTTAAAGTTGAAAGAGTTAACTTATATCCAAGAAAGAAATCTAGATTATCCATCATTAGAAACTATTTATCATTCTGGAGAAATTCAAAGAAATGGGTTAAGAAGTGTGAAAAACAATATGATGTCGTTTATTCAATGTCTTTATCTCCAGTGACAATTTTGTCCGCGGGGAATTTATATAAAAAGAAATTTGGCAAACCACATATCGTTCACTGCGTAGATTTATGGCCTGAATCAGTTTTAGTTACTCACGCAGTAAGAAAGAATTCGTTAATCTATCGTTTGTTATATAAATGGTCGAGAAAGTTATATTCCAAAGCGGATGAAATCTTAATTGGCTCTCCATCTTTTGAAGACTATTTCAGAAACGTCTTAAAGATTTATAACATTGGTTTGAAATTCATTCCTCAACCAAGTTTAGTGGAAGAAAGTTCATTAGAGCCGTTCCCATTTGATAAGAATTATTTCAATATTCTTTATTGCGGTAACCTTGGAATCATTCAACAAATCCCATTCATTTCAGAAGCAATGAAAGAATTAAAAGATGAAAAGATTAGATTCCATATCATCGGTATGGGTCCATTATCAAAAGATTTGGAAAACAAAATCCAAGAGTATGGTTTACAAGATACACTCATCTATTACGGACCAATTCCAGCATTTCAAGCTAGTGCCTACTTTAAAGGGGCGGATGCGTTATATGTCTCTCTTAAAGATGATGGCTATGTTGGTAAGACAATTCCAAATAAATTAGTGATGTCGATGGCATTTGAAAAACCAATCCTTGCGATGCTTGAAGGCGACGGAAAAGAGATCCTGGTGCAAAGCGATGGAGCGATTTTCGCGGAGCAAAATCCAGAATCATTAAAGGTCGCGATTAAGACAATTGCGTCATTAAATAAAAAAGAATTAAATAGGTTAGGAAAAAATAATCTCCTCTATTACAAGGAGAAATTAACCATTAACGCAATAACAAGTCAAATTGAAGAAGAGTTATTGAAGAAAAAGAGATAGGAAGTCGGTGATTGATTCTCCGACTTTTTCAATAGAATATTTGGAAATTGCAGTTGTTTTTGCTTTTTCTGCAATTTTTTGACGTTCTTCTTTATCCATTTTTAAAGCTGCATCAAGAGCGTTATATAAATCTAAAACTTCTCCAGATTTTGCCCAAATGGCGAGATTCTTGAAGTTCTTTTCTAATTCAGTATTTTTAACACTGATGGTTAAACAACCAGAGGCTAAATACTCCAAAGTTTTACTTGGAATAGATAAACGATCTAAGTCTTGAGTGAAAGGTCTTGGGTTGATATTTGCGATTGAATGTTGTTCAAAAGCAAGAACTTCTTTAACTGGTAAAATGCCAAGATATTTAATTCTCTTATCTTTACCAATTGCAGAGGCTATTTGATCTTCATTTGCGTGATGTCCGCAGATGATGAGAGATATATCTTTTTGTTTAACTAGTTTGAAAGCTTCAATTAAGTTGTAAACACCATATCTTGGTAATAAGGCGCCACCAAAGAAGATGTATTTCCCTTTATTAACAGGAATGTCGCTTTGGAAGTTCTCTGATTCAACAACACCTTCGATAGTGATGTGTTTTTTGTTTTTAGAATTGAAGAGAATATTTAATCCTTCTGTTAATGTGACAAAACCATCCATCTTTTGACATTGACGGAGTAGGAACATCGTATAGGATCTATTTGTTCCGGTAATGTTAGATGGAGAGTCAGTACAGATGCCAATTACTTGACAGTTAAATAATTTCTTAATGTGATTAGCGATATAAACACACTTTGGATTAATCGTATCTGCGACGACAATTGTTTTTGATAAATCTTCTTTTTCAAATAAGTCTTTAACTTGTCTTTTCAAAGACCAGACTCTAAGAATTCCTGTTCTTTTAATCTTTAAATAGTGATATGTGATATTGCCATATTTCTTTTCTTCCGCTTTTAAGTGGAAGAGATTGCATTTAGTTTTGGAAAATGGGCGAATGGAAATGACATCAACTTCATTATTGATGCTTAAAGCACGAATCATCTTGTTATGGAAGTTTTGATTCGATGGATTAAGAGAAACTTTCCATTGCTTATTAAATTCAATGTAATCGTTTTCTTCTATTGATGTTGTGACATAGATTATTTTCATTCACTAGCCTTCTTTATAATATCGACCATTGATTTAACCATCAATTCGATTGTATTTTCTTTCGCGGTGTTAATAGAATTTTGAGATAAACAGTTTTTTAAATTGTTTATCTTATTTTTTATCACATTATTTTCTGATAATTCAACTATAAATCCATTTTCACCATCTTTGATCAGGTGTCTAGAACCGATCACTTTATCTGAAGATAAAACAGGTAAACCCATCGCCATAGCCTCATTAGTGGTGTGTCCATAAATATCTTCTTGCGACAATGTGATGAAACCATCACAAGCTTTCATTAGTTCAAATAAAGCATCTCTCTTTTCAAAAGGTCTGATGATGACATTACTTTGGTTATTATCTCTGATAATCTGTTCATATTCTTCTTTTTGTTTTCCTTCTCCGACGAGAAGCAATTTTGCATCTAAATCTTTAAAGCAATCAATTAATTGAGTGTTATTCTTTCTTTTAATAAACTGCGAAGCAGAAATAAATAGTGGGCCTGATGGCAAACCATATTTTTCTCTAAGTTCGCTTTTCTCTTTGGCGGTTAAAGGTTTTTCTATAATATCTTTTTCATAAACCGTGCTATAGACGTAGTGAAAAATCTTATCTTGAACCGCGCCATAATGTCTTAAGTATTCATCAGCTTCGTCGCATGGTGAGAAATAGTATTTAGCGGTGGAGATATATTTAGTTTTATATTTCTTCTTAAAAGAAGATTCTTTTTTTATAATTCCCCCGTTGATATATAAAACGAAAGGAATATTGTGTTTATTCATGTAGCGAATTGCTCTTAATTCGGCAATTTTGCTATAGCCATTCATGATAATCAAATCAAATTCTTGGTGTCTTTCTTTGATTATCTTAGTTAATTCACCGCTCCAAGAATTCTCTTTATAAAAAGCACCGTGCTTTAAGATTGTGTACTTAAAATTGAAATCTTTTATATTATAAAAAGCATCGGGTCTATCAGAGGCTTTTTCTCTTTCAAAAATCACTTCCAAATCAAAATATTTAGCTAATTCATTAAATAGCCTGATTTTATATGGAGCAGGATGATTGAAAACAATTAAAACTTTCATGCAACTACCATTATACAAATAATAAGGAAAAATGTTATCATTTTTACATGCAAAAAAGTATAAACACCTGGAGCGAATTCTTCAAAAGCATTCAAGATAAGGACTATTCTATTTCTCTTCACAAGTTTTTAGATCGAGAATATGAAAGTCATGTTTGTTATCCACCAAGACAGTTTATGTTTAATGCTTTTAAGTTGACTCCTTTATCAGAAGTAAAGGTTGTTATCATTGGACAAGACCCATATCATGAACCAGGCCAAGCAATGGGGTTATCTTTCTCCGTGCCAAAAGGAATTATGGTTCCGCCTTCATTAATTAACATCTATAAAGAGATATCAAATGAATATAAACAAAAGGTTGATATGTCTAGTGGAGATTTGACCTACTTAGCAAACCAAGGAGTTTTGCTCTTGAACTCTATTCTTTCTGTCCGAGCCCACGAACCAATGAGCCACAATATTAAAGAATATGAAGAGTTCTTCAACGATGTTTTGGATGTATTAGACCATCAATATCAGCCAATGGTTTTCTTACTTTGGGGTAATTCAGCGAGGAAATTTAAAAAGTATCTCCATAACCCTTCACATCTGATATTAGAATCCGCACACCCATCTCCTCTTGCTGCTAATCGAGGTGGATGGTTTGGCAACAATCATTTTGTAAAAACTAACGATTATCTCCGCAAAAACGGCGTAAAAGAAATAAAATGGGTCAAATAGATGACCCTTTTTTCTCGACTTTAACTTTGTAATAAATAAGCGCAAATATAGAAAACACTAATCCGATAAATCCAACTCCAACCCATATCCAGTGCATCATTGGATCTTTTCCTTTTGAATAATCTCTTATTAATCTCGCCAATCCATAGAAGAACGAATCAGCACAGATAAAACAGAAAACTATATTTACAATTTTATATGAGTATTTTTCTCTTCTGATTGAAATGATGGAATAAATACCGAGGCAAACAAAGAAGAAGCCAATTAACATAATTAACATACTATCAGCATCAAAACTGAAGTCGACCCATCCTTCTCCACCTTCTTGATAAAAGCTCTTAATATACTTAATAAGGAAGTAGACAAATAGGAATAATCCGCCTGATAAAAAGATACTAGATGAGATAACTTGTAAGTGATTACGGCTTGTATCATATGACTCAGGAACATAGATATTGTTGTCGAGCAATAACTTTGGCGCTCTAACATATAAACCAATAAGCAAACCACCAGAAAGAACGATGGATGGACCGATGAATGCAAAGTTATATAAGAAGCAATAGAGATAGACATTCATGTTATTTAATCCCCATGCAAAATATTCAGGGTCTGCCCAGAAGATAACTCCCGCTGCAAAATGAGAACCGAGTTTTAATACACCCCCAATAAAAGTACCGACAGCTAACCACATCATCTTTTTTCCTTTTGTTTGACTATTGTCAAATAGTGGTTTGAAGAATCCTGCTAACCCGACTAATGTATATGGGAGAATATAGTCTAATAACAATTGCGCGGGATGGAGAATATAGGCACCAGTTGAGACGTCTAATCCACCGATGATTAATCCTGTTAATATCGCGGGTAACCAACCTCTACGGAAAGCGATAAATAAAACTGCAACCATTGCAAAACCAATTGAACCGCCATTGATAAATAAACCTTTACTGATAATGCCTTGAAGTTCATCTAAGACATAACCAATCGCAGCAAAGATACCGATTTCGCACATTGTTCTAACATTGAGATTTGCTTTTTTCATTTTTATTTACCTCTAAAAGAAAACCCTTTTCAAACTAGAAAAGGGAATGATTTAAAAACAATCCCTCCGCTAGCATTACCTAGATCAGGTATGGTCGATTCCAAGAAGAATCCTCTCAGCCTGATTAATGTCGGCTCCCAACAATTATGATAGTTTTGTTTTCTTTTTAATGCAATTTGAGAAAAAAATATCTCAAAGAGATAAAATGTTTTATTCAGTATTTTCATTATAGGTTTATAATACTTGTTATAAACAAAGACTAATTAATTTGTTATATTAATTAGCGAGGACTATATTATGGAAGACAAAGAAATTATCAATGAAGATCAACCAATCAAAGAAGAACAACCAGTTGAAGAAGCCGCTCCGGTAGAGGAAGCTCCAGCTGAAGAACCAGTTCAAGAAGAAGTCGATGAATTCGACACAAGAATTAAAATCAATAAGCCAAACCCAGAAGAAAAACCATATGGTCAACTTGTCGAAGAAGAAAGAGCAAAGATAATTGCTCAAAGCAAAAAGGGCAATCTTTTATCAACACTTTCTATCGTTGCAGTGATGGCGCTTTCTATCACAGGCATTTTCTTATTACAAGTTAACGCGATTGTTTCCTATGTGCTCATGGGTGTTGCACTTGCAGTATTAATTGTTTTCTCAATTATCAATCACAGAGTAATGAGACCAGATGTTAATGGTTATATTCGTAAAGCATCAGTGGCAATCAATGAATATGTTTTTGCTGATAATCGCTTTAGCGATGTGACTTTTGATCCAAAAGATAAATTAGAATTATCTGATGTTTCAATGGATGGCATTTATGAAAATCTTGCGAGAATTGCTTCTAGAAATTTAGTGGAAGGAAAATACGAAAAGCATTCATTCAAAGTTTGTGAATGCGCATTATTTTATCCTCCACAAGGAAGAAAACAATCTCCAGCATTTATCGGTAAATATATCACCTTCCCAAACGACCTCCATTTTGAAGGCAGAATCGTTTTAGTCTTTAAAGGTGAAAAAGATGAAGATATTCCAAATGGTTTATCTGATTTACAACAACTTGCTAACGAAGGTAATTACTTCGCTTATGGATTAAACAATAATTCTTTAAAAGAATTAGATAAGAAATTCATCTCTGAATTAAAGAATATTTCCGTTTCCAATCACTTACTCAACTTAACGGTCGTGGTTTGGAGCGGTAAAACCATCATTTATGCGAGTTATGACGATCCAACGATTACACTTCCTTTCTATGAACCGTTCCAAGAAGAAACAGTGGAATCTTATAGAAGAGATTTATACCAAATGTTTGAAGCTTTAAAAGTGTTGGTTAACAAAGAGTAGTTATGGAATTAGTAGGACGTTGGCTAGGCATTCAGTGTTTTAAACATAATGGTTCTTTGCACCGCTACTGGGACCGTGGCTTAGTCTTGGAAAATAACGACGATTACATCGTCATTGCTTCAAAGAAAGCAAAAGTAGTGGAATATAATGGTCGCTGCTGGTTTACCAAAGAACCTGCAGTTACTATCTTCTCTAAAAAAGAATGGTGGAACGCTATCTGCATGTTTAAAAAAGATGGCATTTGTTTTTATTGCAACATCGCTTCTCCAGCCTTGGTGAATAAAGAAAACATTAAGTACATCGATTATGATTTGGATGCTAAATTGTTCCCCGATGGAGAAATCAGAGTTTTAGATGAAAAAGAATATCAACATCACCGTGCATTATATAAATATAATGATGATCTCGATACAGTTTTAAAATATCAAACCAAAGTCATTGTGGAGAGAATGAAAAAAGGTGAGTTCCCATTTGAGAGTGATTTAATCAAGAGTTATTTTGATCAATTCCTTCAAATGATTAAACGTGGCTAATTATGGAAGTTGTTATTAAAGTTGAATTAGAAAAACAAACTTTAGAATTAGGCGAGCTGTTAGCTCGTTTTCTTCCTAGTGGCTCGACACTTTTATTAACCGGAGATTTAGGCGCTGGCAAAACCACTTTAGTGAGAGGAATCGCTAGAGGATTACATATCAAAGATGTCGTTCAATCTCCAACATTTAACATCATGAAAATATATCCAAAAGGCGATAGACCATTAATCCATATTGATGCTTATCGCTTAGCGGATATCAATAATGATATTGGCCTAGATGAATATATTGGTTATGAATCTGGAATAACCGTTATTGAGTGGCCAATCTATATTAAGGACTTAATTCCAGATAATTTTATTGAGGTTAAAATCACCAACGATGGTGATGAAAAGAGAACCTTCGTGTTTAATTGGGAAAACATCGATTTTTTAAAGAGCGTTAATTTATGAAATATTATCTACTTTTAGATTCTTCAAATACTTCTTTGACTGTGTGTTTGGCTAATAAGGAAGCGATTATTGATTTCGTTTCTTATGAAGCTTGGCAAAGTCAATCCGAGCATATGATACCAGAGATCAATGCTCTTTTAGGCAAATATTCAGTTAATAGAGAAGACATTGATGGAGTGGTTTGTTCAATCGGACCAGGCTCCTATACAGGCGTGAGAATTGCATTAACAATTACTAAAGTTATCGCGGTTAGTTTGAACGTTCCTGTATATCCTGTTAGCTCATTACAAATTTTAAAAAACGATAAAAAACCTTCGATTTGCTTGATAAATGCGAGAAGTAACCGTTCTTATATCGGAGTTTATGAACACGATAAATGTTTACTCCCCGACCAAATTATGAGCAATGATGAAGTGAAAGAATACATTAATTCTCATCCAGATTATTTTATCTGCGGATCAACCGCATATTTAGGAATTGATGGGTATCAAGGGAATGTCGCAGAAGGGATGTTTTCCCTATTAAAAGAGTTAAAGCCTTGCGAAGACGCTCGTGCTTTAAGGCCAGTTTATTTAAAGGACTAATATGGATTTTTTCTCAATCAGACCAATGGAACAAAGAGACTTAGATGTTGTCATGTATCTTGAGAACGCTTGTTTTGTTGCGCCATGGGGATTGAATCAAATTAAATATGAATTAAACGAGAATCCTGTTAGCAATTTGTGGGTTATTGAAAGCGATAACACTGGTGTTGTGGGATTTGTTGATTATTGGATTACATTTGATTCTTCAACAGTGTGTCAAATATGCGTTAATCCATTATTTAGAAAACGCGGTCTTGCCTCAATCTTAATGGAAGAGATGATTAAAGATTGCAAGGCTAATAAAGTGAGAAATATTACTTTAGAAGTGAGAGAGCATAACGTTAATGCTCGTAAGCTTTATGAAAAGTTTGGTTTCAAAAGCGTTTTGTTAAAAGAAAGATATTACACCAATGGTGATAATGCTGTTTATATGGTAAAGGAAATGGGGGAAGAATAATGGCAAAGATATTAGCAATTGAATCAAGCTGTGATGAAACTGCTGCGGCGATTATTGAAAATGGTAAACTCCTTTCCAATATCGTTTCGACTCAAATAGATGTTCACCGTAAATACGGTGGAGTTATGCCAGAAATCGCTAGCCGTTTACACGCGGAAAATATATCGGTGGTTTTACAAGAGTGCTTGGAACAAGCGAATGTCAAACTTGAAGACATTGATGCTTTTGCAGTAACTCGTGGTCCTGGCTTAATTGGCGCGCTTCATGTTGGTTTACAAGCCGCTAAGACATTAGCGATGCTTTATAAAAAACCATTAATTCCAGTCCACCATTTAGCGGGTCATATTTACGCGAATGAATTTATTACTGAATTAGAATTTCCACTTCTCGCAGTCGTGGTGTCAGGTGGTAATACTGAATTAGTATTAATGAAAGATCATCTTGAATTTGAAATAATTGGTGAAACTAGAGATGATGCGATTGGTGAATGCTACGATAAAGTAGCCAGAGTCTTAGGCTTACCTTATCCAGGCGGTATCCCAATTGATAAACTAGCTAAAGAAGGTAATCATACATACAACTTACCAACACCTTTAAAAGGCGAACACACATATGACTTATCATATTCTGGTCTAAAGACCAACGTCATCAACTTAGTTCATAAATTAGAACAGAATGGTGAAGAAGTTAATGTTCCAGATATGTGTCGTTCTTTCCAAGATGTCGCAGTGGGATTAGTAATGGATAGAACGATTAAAGCCGTTAAAGAATTTAATGTTAAAGAAGTTATTCTCGCTGGTGGAGTTTCCGCGAACTCATATTTGAGAAGTGAAATGCAAAGAGAAATAACAAAGTTAGGTGTCAAAATCATCATTCCACCGATGTGGTGTTGCACCGATAACGCTGCGATGATTGCGAAAGTCGCAGAGCATTTATATGAAAGAAAAATGTTCGCAGGACTCGATTTAGGAGTTGATCCAAACTGGAAAATCGAGGATTATGATAAATTTGATAATTAGTAAATGATTTTATCATTTTGAGTGGCTATAATTAAAACACTAGGAGGAAAAAGAGATGGCAAAATATACAAATTTCCAACTTTACGATATCGTCACAGGGGGCGATGAAGAAGAACTATTGCAACTTAAAGAAGTCACACTTCAAGGATGGGTGAAAACCAACCGTGATAATGGCTCTATTGGTTTCGTTGAATTCAATGATGGAACCTACTTTAAGAATGTTCAACTTGTTTATAACAAGGATAGTAAAGATTACGAAGTGTTATCCAAATTAAAAACCGGTTCTGCAATTACAGTAACTGGTAAATTAGTTTTCACTCCTGAAAATAAACAACCATTTGAAATTCAAGCTGATGAATGTGTCTTAGAAGGTGATGTCGATGATGATTATCCACTTCAAAAGAAAAGACACACATTCGAATTTTTAAGAGATATCGCTCACATTAGACCAAGAGCAAATACATTCCAAGCTGTCTATCGTGTAAGAAACGTTTTATCTTTCGCAATTCATGAATTCTTCCAACAAAGAGGATTCATTTATGTTCATACTCCATTAATTACCACGAACGATGGTGAAGGAGCAGGAAACGTTTTTGATGTCACAACTCACGACACAAAAGATCCGTTCTCATTCTATGGTCATAAAGTCAATTTAACAGTGACTGGTCAATTACATGTCGAACCATTTGCATTAGCATTTAAAGATGTTTATACATTTGGTCCTGCCTTTAGAGCGGAGCATTCAAACACCGTTAGACACGCGAGTGAATTCTGGATGATTGAACCAGAAATGGCGTTCTGTGATTTGAACGACAACATGGATGTCATTGAAGATTGCATCAAATTCTGCATCGAATATGTCGAGAGATCTTGCCCAGCGGAAATGGAATTTTTCAACAGCATGATTGATAAAACTTTATTAGAAAGATTACACCATGTTGTGAACTCCAAATTTGAAAGAATGGATTACTCAAAAGGTATCGAACTTTTGCAAAAAGCAGTGCAAAACGGCCACAAATTTGAGAATAATGACATTGTTTGGGGTATGGATTTACAATCTGAACACGAACGTTATTTAACCGAAGAAATCGTTAAAGGACCATTATTCCTTATCAACTATCCAAAAGATATTAAAGCCTTCTATATGAGACAAAACGATGATGGTAAGACAGTCGCCGCTTGTGACTTATTAGTCCCATCAGTCGGTGAATTAGTCGGTGGCTCCCAAAGAGAAGAAAGATATGAATTATTAAAAGAGAAAATGGTCTCAATGGGTATCGATAAAGAATTAGATTGGTACCTCGATACAAGACGTTATGGTGGTTGCAAACACTCCGGATTCGGAATTGGATTTGATAGATTATTAATGTATGTGACAGGCATGCAAAACATTAGAGATGTTCAACCTTATCCAAGAACATCTGGTAGCATAAAATATTAATTATGGCTAAAGAAGAAAAAGTTTTAACCGAAGAACAAATCGAAAGAAGAGTAACTTTAAAGAACAGATTATTCTGGATCTTAGTGGCTCTTGATGTTGCCTTAGCTATCTATCTAATTATTCAAATCGCGTTATTAGTTAAATAAAAAGAAATGGTCCGTTATTGAACTGGACCATTTTTATTTTCTTCTTGAAGTGGATTAGCGGCTTGTTGAGGAGGGACATAACCTTGACCAGCGACGAAGTGTTCAATTTGTTCATTGAATATCTTTTGCCCTAATCTCTTGATTTGGAGATATCTAGCGATAAAGGCTTGAACAGTTACTAAATACCAAATACCGCTTATTGTGACCGCAGGAATAAAGACATAGCTTATCCAAGCATCCGCGGTGAAATGCGGTGTGTTGATTAATTCAGGCCATTTAAGTAATAAGCCCACGCCACCTTCTGGAACGGTGATAATAGTGGAGAAATCCCAAACGAACAATAAGGTTCCAAAGCCTGTTTCAATATCAAATGGATTTCTGTATCCAAAAATAGATGACATAACGATATAGAAGATGATTGAAAGCGCTAATAAGACAGCGGGCAATCTTGCTTGATGATAGAATAACCAAAGGTTCTTCTTCTTCGCGTATCTCTTAAATTCATCTTCGTTTTTAATA
Source organism: Bacilli bacterium (assembly GCA_045631885.1). GTDB lineage: Bacteria > Bacillota_I > Bacilli_A > RFN20 > CAG-826 > CAJOLV01. The sequence goes on along the minus strand of JAZQVN010000035.1, from coordinate 54,409 downwards.
ACGCCAGTTACGACAACATCAGTGACATGATTATTAATCTTCTTACCTTGCCATTTCATGACAATAGTCACTAAATAGCCTATATAAGCGATTAAGACCAAGAGTAAAATGACCACCGCTAAAAGGATGAAGATTATTCTTTTATCATTTTCAGTTAATTTTAATAAAATTAAACTATTCATCGTCATCTCCAAATGTGATGGTTACTCCATCTGTTTCCTCGTCATCTTCAAAGTCTTCGATAACTCTACTTCCTCCGGTCTTTGGTCTATATTCACCAATAGTGATTTCTTTTTCTACTGGTCGAGGATTATTTTGAATTGGGGCAGATTCAATTATTGTTTCTTCAATAACTGGTTTAACTGGCTCTTGTTCTACTGGTTCTTCCACAATAACAGGTTCTTCTTCTGGCTCTTCTTGAACAGGTGTACTTGGTCCAAAAACAGCTTCTTCAATTGTGACCGCTTCAACAGGTTGTTGTTGAACCGGTTGTTGTGGTTGAATAACAGGTTGAGGATTTGTGTTAACTTGAGGAGCTGGTTGATTGACATAAGGTTGGCTAGTATAAACAGCACCTTGTGTTCTGCCTTCTTTGATTTCTCTTGCCTTTCTATCTTCTGGTAAATCATCATTCAATGATCTTCCAGTGAAGAAAAGAAGGATTGATTTAATGAACATGAAAACGATTATCACTATTCCAGCGACAGCGGTGCCCGCTAACACGATTAAAAAGAACGGCAAGCCGATTATGTATAAGACACCTTTTCCAACGTTTTTCAGTAAGTTCATCATATCAATTATTAATTGTATCTTTGTTACGCTTGCTTAACAAACAATTATTAATCAAACACGCACAAGAAATTAAAAATGGGAGAATTGCAAGGCTAGTTAATCCGAGTGGTTTGTTGATATTTGAATAAACTAACGCCACAAAGAAAATTGTGATTAAAATGAAAGCCCCTAACTCAATCAAATATAATTTGTAATGGGAAAAATTAAGATAAATAATTCTACCCACGACAAAGATTAAACTGGTGATTAAAAATAGATAAGAAATCTCTGGAACCAAAAACGCAAATAAGACCACTAACAAACAGCAAATAATACTTAGTATATCTAAAAGATATAAGCGGTTTTTTCCATCTGGGAAAGAAATGCCAAACTTTCCTAGCTCTGATTGCAAGACTAAGAATGTCAAAATAATCTGGACTAAGGATATGAAGTAAATGAAGAAATATTTAACATAATCTAGATACTCATAATTTTGTAATTGGAACATCGTCGCCATATCAATGACAATGTCTCTTCCGGAAATAAGTTTGATTAATGGTAGTGACGCTAAAGAGATCCCAAATTGCACAATTGTTGTAATTGAAATGATATAAACGGATGGAAACTTTAATTGGATGAATAAGCCAAATAAGAATCCAGTGATTAACGATGGGATTACATAGAAGATTGTGTCAGGGAGATCAATCAATAAACAAATTACTGAAACAACAATGAGATAAATGGGGAAGTATCTCTTTTTGCAGTAATAGGAAATAATTGCACTACAAAGTGGTAAAACAAAAACGAGGACAAACAACAAAAACGGAACGAAATAGGTTAGGACAACGAATATCACATTGACCGCTGCCATCAGCCCCATATAGGCCATGTTTTGGACTAATGTTTCCTGCTTTTTGAACACCTTCATGAAAATATTTTATTATTTTTTCAAAAATTATGAAAAAAAATCGCAATTTTGTCGCATTAATATATATGAGGCATTTTTTACCATTTCTTTTAATTACCCCCATACTAGCGGGATGTACAGCTAGCGATTTGAAAGTAGATGTCGAAGACGGAAAGGAGCAACTAAATTATAACGATTTCTTCGATGTCAAAATTGAATGGAAAAACCTATTTTTACCGGCAAAAAGCCAATATTTTGTTTATATTTATAGTCAAACATGTGGTCATTGCAACAACATCAAGAAAACTGTTCTAGACTATGTTTATAACGAAAAAGATTGGTTTTACATTATGGAGTATTCTTCTCTAATTCCTATTATCACAAATACTAAAATTACAATCGGGAAAACAAAGACTGAAGATATAGGAATTTTAGGAACTCCAACAATGCTAGGTATTACTAACAAAACCTTAACTCTAAATATTGCAGGAGAAAAAGATATCTTGGAATTCTTAGAACACCTACCCCACAATTTTTAATGGTTTCAATTTAAATTGAAAATGATATGTCGTTATGGTATTATATTGCTTAGCAATATATGAATTACGAAAAAGAATTAAACGAGAGACAACTTCAAGCAGTTACTTCTGATAATCAATTTCTTCGTGTTGTCGCTGGAGCGGGTTCTGGCAAGACACGTGTTTTGACTTACCGCATCGCATATTTATTATCCGAATGGGAAGTGGCCCCTTGGTCTATTCTCGCGATTACTTTTACTAATAAAGTCGCACAGGAAATGCGCTCACGCGTAGTGAGGATGATTAATAACGATGACAAGGATTTAACAATCAAAACCTTCCACTCATTCGCCGCGCAATTCTTGAGAAGAGAAATATCTGTTCTTAATTTCCCATCTTCTTTTACAATCCTCGATGAAGAAGATCAAACCAAACTCATCAAAGATATAGCTGCAGAAATGGGCTTCAAAAGAGGCGACAAAATTGTTGGTAAAGCCATCAGTTATATTGGCTCAATGAAATTAGAAGAGAAATATCCTGACGAGATTAAAATTGTTAAACCAAGATTTGAAGATGAAAGAACTTGTTTAGAAATCTACACAAGATATGAAGAGGAAAAAGACAGAACATTAGTTCTCGATTTCGATGATTTATTATTAAGAACTAATTTCATCTTGGAGAATTATCCAGATATTAGAAGCCGTTGGCAAAGAAGGTTTGAACACATCCTTATCGATGAATTCCAAGATACAAATAACATTGAATATAAACTCATTAAATATTTGATGAAACCAACTACATCTTTATATGTTGTCGGTGATCCAGACCAAACCATTTACACATGGAGAGGCGCTAACCAAGACATCATTCTCAATCTTCAAAAAGATTTCCCAATGATGAACACAATTATTTTGGATAGAAACTATCGTTCCACTCAAAACATCTTGGATTCAGCGAACAAATTAATCGCTTTTAATAAATTAAGAGTCAAAAAAGATTTATATACCACTGCTAATCCAGGAGAAAAAGTCATTGTTCATGGCTCTCCTTCTTCAAAGAGCGAAGCTGATTATGTCGCTAAGGAAACAAAACGACTAGTGGAGTTAGGACATTATTCATTCTCTGACATTGTCATCCTTTATCGTTCTAACTATGTCACGATGGAATTTGAAGCAGCTTTTACTAAATATCGCATTCCTTATCAAATCTATGGTGGACAGAAGTTCTATCAAAGAAGAGAAATTAAAGATGTTCTCGCTTATTTCCATCTTATCGTTAATACAAAAGATGACATTTCTTTTGAAAGAATCATCAATGTTCCTCGTAGAGGAATTGGTGAACATACGATTAATTTAATTAAGCAAGAAGCTAGAGATGCTGGTATCAGCATGTATGACTATATTCTTAATGTCGAACCAGAAGAAAGTGAAATCCCTGCAAAAGCAATCAACTCTTTAAAAACAATGATTAGAGTTATCGCTGATACAAGAGATACAATTCAAAAAAATGAAGAAGTCTTCTCTAAAACATTAGAAAAGATGATTTGGGATTTTGGTTATCTTGATTATCTAATGAAAGAAGATGATGGAGACGAAAGAATCGATAACGTGAGAGCCTTATTCTCTGATGTGCGTCATTATTTACAAAGTAATCCAGATTCCACATTTGATGAATACTTACAAAACATTTCATTACTATCCGCGCAAGATGAAATTATCCAAGGTGATCATGTCACAATGATGACAGTTCACACCGCAAAAGGATTAGAATTCCCTGTTGTCTTCGTTGTGAGATTAAATGAAGGTGTTTTTCCAAATAACCGCGCTTTAATTGAAGGTGGATATTTAGCTTTAGAAGAAGAAAGAAGATTAGCATATGTCGCAATGACTAGAGCAATGCAAAAGTTATATCTAACTTTCTCTAGTGATTATTCGTATGTTATCGGTGGAAGTTTAACCCCATCTCAATTCATTTCCGAATCTGGAAATAACATCATTAGAGAATCAAATTATTCATTAGGTGGCGCCCCAAGAGTGGGCTCATATATCAATAATCGCACGACCTTCTCTGATGGTTCTCATTTATCTTTTGATGAAGAGAAAAAACCAGAAGAGCCAAGAAGACAAGATTTCTCAGAAAAGACCAATGGTCTTAGTGAAAAGGACTTCCATGTTGGAGACACAATTATTCATAAGACCTTAGGAAGAGGAAAAGTCGTGGAGTTAGAAGGAGACGATATCATCAAAGTTAATTTTGATGAACATGGCATCAAATCCATCATGTGTAACCACCCATTCGTTTCGAAAGGAGATTAATTATGGAACCTCGTGAAAGAGTAAAAGAAATTACCGCATTATTAGAAAAATATAATTACGAGTATTACGTTTTAGATAATCCAAGCGTCAGCGATGCTGAATATGATCGCTTAATGCAAGAGTTGATTATGCTTGAAAACGAACATCCAGAATTAAAAAGCCCGCTTTCACCAACTCAAAGAGTAGGTGGAATGGTGCAAGATTCCTTTAAAAAAGTTAGACACCAAAGATCAATGCTATCTTTAGCGAACGCGTTTAACGATGAAGATTTAAGAGCGTTTGATAAAAGAGTAAGAGACATCATCGGTGGAGATAAAATCGTTTATATGGCCGAGATGAAAATCGATGGTTTAGGAATGTCTCTTGTTTATAACAAGAACTTGCAATACGCGGCAACACGTGGTGATGGCGTTGAAGGTGAAGATGTCACTGCGAATGTCATTACCATTAAATCAATTCCATCTCATATCGATCTAGATGGAGATTTTGAAATCCGTGGTGAAGTATATATGCCGAAGAAATCTCTTGAAGCTTTAAATAAGATTCAGGAAGAAAAAGGAGAGAAGTTATTTGCTAATGCAAGAAACGCTGCGGCAGGAAGTATCCGTCAATTAGATAGTTCCATTGCTGCTAAACGCGGACTTGAAGCTTTCTGGTATTACTTTGTTAATGCAAAAGATTTTGGTATTAGATACCATTCAGAAGCTCTCGCGATGGCGGATAAACTCGGTTTCAGAACTAATCCAGAAAGAAGATTATGTAACGGTATCGAAGAAGTCATTAAATATATCGAAGAATATTCTGAAAAAAGAAGTAGCCTTCCATATGATATTGATGGCATCGTTATCAAAGTCGATGACATGAATTTATACGACAAACTCGGTTATACATCCAAAACCCCTAGATGGGCTATTGCTTATAAATTCCCACCTGAAGAAGTTGTTACTAAATTAACTGATATCATTTTCACAGTGGGTAGAACTGGTAAGATTACTCCTAACGCAGTCCTCGAACCAGTGAGAGTTGCTGGTAGTGTTGTGCAAAGAGCAACATTACATAATGAAGACTTCATCATGGATAAAGGTTTAATGATTGGTGACTATGTTGTCGTTAGAAAAGCAGGCGATGTTATCCCCGAAGTTGTTAGACCAATTGAAAGTAGAAGAAGCGGTTTAGAACAACCATTCCATATGATCACAACTTGCCCAGTTTGTGGCACCCCATTAATTAGAAAAGACGCGATGCATTTCTGCTTAAATCCACATTGTGATGCGAGAAAAATTGAATCGATTATTCACTTCTCAAGTAAGGATGCGATGGATATTGAAGGACTAGGTGAAAAAGTCGCAGAAGAATTCTTTGGAGAAGGATTTTTCCACGATATAGCAGGGATTTACAGGCTTTTTGAGCATAGAGACGATATTATTAACCTTGAAGGATGGAAGGAAAAATCCGCGGATAATCTCTTAGAAGCCATTGAAAAATCTAAAGGTAATTCACTAGAAAGAGTCCTCTTTGGTTTAGGTATTAAAGAGGTCGGAGAAAAGATGGCTAAGACCTTATCAAGGATCTATCACAATATCGATAATTTGATGAAAGCCACAGAAGAAGAATTGCTCGAAATTCCTGATGTTGGACCAATCTTAGCGAAGTCATTAGTGAACTGGTTCGCTGATGAAAGAAACGTCGATTTAATTAATCAGTTAAAAGAATTAGGACTTAATTTTGAGTACTTAGGTAGCACCACAAAAGCGGCGAATTCATATTTCTCTGGTAAGACAGTCGTTCTAACTGGAACACTTGCTTCGATGGGTAGAAAAGAAGCGACGAATAAACTTGAAGACTTAGGCGCTAAAGTGACTGGTTCAGTTTCTAAAGCCACTGACGTTGTTATCGCTGGAACTGAAGCGGGTAGCAAATTAGATAAAGCTCAAGCATTAGGTATCACCGTGCTTAACGAAGAAGAGTTTTTAGAACTACTCAAATAGTAAACAATATACGCACAAATAATCTCGCCTTCTTATGGGCGATTTTATTTATGTAAAACAAAAATAAGTTTTGTGATAAAATACATACGATTGAACTTTGTATTATGAAAAAAGTCGATAAGGAAACATTAAAAGAAGCATCATCAAAATTACTATTTGAGATGAGCGAAGAAGAATACGATACTTTGCTAAAAGAATTTGATGTCATTCTCAATCAAATGGAAATCATTTCTCAAATCGAAGGAGTGGATGATGTTGAACCAATGGTTTTTCCTTATGATTGTTTTTCGACTTACTTAAGAGAAGATGAAGTTGATGAAACTTTAACTAAAAAAGAGATTTTGAAAAACGCTAAAGAAGTAAGGGATGGAATGATTACTCTTCCAAAGGTGATTGGATAATGAGTTATTTAGATAAGTCCATCCTTGAAATCCATCAATTGTTACTCGAAGGAAAAGTAACTCCTTTAGATTTAGTTAAAGAAGCAATCGAGAAAGCTAAAACTGACGATAATAACGCTTTTGAATATATCTGTGAAAAAGAAGCCCTTGAAGCAGTGTCTCATTTAGATGAAAGTAAAAAGAATAACTTATTATGGGGTATCCCATATGTTTTAAAAGATAATTTCTCGACAAAAGATATTCCTACAACCGCATCAAGCAATATCCTTAATGGATATGTTCCAGTTTATTCTTCCGAAGTTTATTTAAGACTAGCCGAACAAGGCGCTATATTGATTGGTAAAACCACTCTCGATGAATTAGGCATGGGTGGAAGCGGTATGGCCGGCCATCTAGGCAAAACATTTAATCCTTGGGATAAGTCTCATAAAAGAATGGTGGGCGGTTCTTCTTGTGGATCCGCTGCAGCTGAAAGCGCTGGTATCGTTCCTTTTGCCATTGGTTCAGATACGGGTGATAGCGTGAGAAAACCAGCGTCCCATTCGGGAACTGTCGGCTTTAAGCCTACTTGGGGAAGAATCTCTCGTTTTGGTTTATTCCCATTTGCCCCATCCTTAGATCACGTTGGTTTCTTTACTAGAAATGTTTTAGATTCAGCAATTATTTTACAAACTCTTGCTGGTAGAGATGAAAAAGACATGACTAGTTCAGAAAGAGAAGTGCCTAACTATGTTGGTGCGGTAAACAGAAACATTGAAGGAATGTCTATCGCGATCATCGATGAAATCTATGGTTTATTTACTGATGAGATAGTGAGAAGTGCTTTTGAGAAAACTCTATTAGAGCTCGCATCTAAAGGAGTCAAAATTAATCACGTTCATATGGATTCAAAATTGTGCCAAGCAATTTATCCAACATATATCGTTCTTTCTAGCGCAGAGGCAACTAGTAATGATGCGAATTTAGATGGCATTAAATTTGGTACACGTTTTGAAGGCGAAGATTATCAAAAAGTAATGATGAAAGCAAGAACCCAGGGTTTCTCAGAATTAATTAAAAGAAGATTTGTTATCGGAAGTTATTCTCTTTTAAGAGAAAATCAAAATGAAGTCTTTTTAAGAGCTCAAAAGTGTCGAAGATTAATTGTTAACGCGATTAATGATATCTTGAAAGATAACGATGCGATTTATTTACCAGCTGCGCCTGATATCGCCCCATATTTTTCTCACGGAGCGTCTGACTGGCTCAATAAGAATATGATTGTCTCAAATAACTATTTAGCGTTTGCTAACTTTGGTGGACAACCATCTATTACAGTGCCAATTGGTTTTAAAGACGGTATGCCTTTTGGGGCTAATTTAACTGGTAAGATTTTTGATGAAGAAAACGTTTTAGCTTTAGCTAAAAATATTGAAGATATCACTGGATTAAAAGATCTAGTAGCGGGAAAGGAGAGATAGTCTTGGAATTTGAAGCGATTATTGGACTAGAACTCCATGTCCAAATGAAAACTAAGAGCAAAATGTTCTCCGCTTCTGCGGTTAGTTTTGGTGATGAACCAAATAGCCATGTTGCTCCTTTAGATATCGCTTTTCCTGGAGCTCTTCCTTTAGTCAATAAACAAGCGGTGATTAATGCGATTAGATTAGCTCACGCTTTAAATATGGAAATTGATGATGAGTTATGGTTTGATCGTAAAAACTATTTTTATAGCGATTTACCAAAGGGATATCAAATCACTCAATTTAGAAGACCGCTTGGTAAAAATGGTTATGTAATAATCAAAACATCTTTAGGTGAAAAGAGAATAAATATCGAAAGATTACATATCGAAGAAGATACTTGTAAACAAACCCACTCTCCTGTCCGTTCATATCTTGATTACAATAGAGCGGGTATCCCGCTTATTGAAATAGTGTCAAATCCAGAGTTCCATAACGGTGAAGAAGCGATGAAATTCGTTGAAGAAATACGTTCTATCGCGACCTTCTTAGGTGTTTCAAACGGAAAAATGGAGGAAGGTTCTTTAAGGTGTGATGTCAATGTCTCCTTGAGAACAATAGGTAGTGATAAACTCGGTCCGAAAGCGGAAATTAAGAACATCAATACCTTAACAAACATCCAAAAAGCCATTGATTATGAAATCTTCCGTCAAACAAAACTTTATCAAGAAGGTAAAACTGTTATTCAAGAAACAAGAAGATTTGATGAAAATAGTCAAAAGACAGTTCCGATGAGATTAAAGATGGATTCAATTGACTACAAATATTACACAGAAGCAAATATCTTACCAATTAAGTTATCAAAAGAATTCATTGATGATGCGATTAATACTTCTCCAGAACTAGCAAAAGAAAAATATGCTAGATATAAATCTTTGGGGTTAAGTGATTATGATTGCTCGTTACTCCTCATCGATAAAGAGACATCAGAATATTACGATGAACTTTTAGAAAATAACATCAATCCAAAGATAGGCGCTAACTGGGTAAACGGCGAAGTGAGATCGTATATTATCAAAAACGAAATTGATATATCTTCATTCCCAATTAGACCTTCTCGACTCGCAGAATTAATACGCTTAATTGAAAAAGGTGAAATATCTAATAAGCAAGGAAGAGAAATATTTGTTAAAATGATAGATGTGAGTGATTCCCCTCAATCTATTATTGAGAGCATTGGAGCGATAAATAATAACGCTGAAGAAATAAACGAAATCATTAAAGAAATTTTAAATGACTCCCCTCAACTAGTGGATGACTACAAAAACGGAAAGACTCGAATAGTCGGCTATGTAGTCGGGATAGTCATAAAGAAAACATCAGGAAAAGCTAATCCAGCTTTGACAAATAAAATGGTAGTGGAAGAACTGAAAAGGAGATAGCAAATGGCCATTCTAGTTACAGGTGGAACCGGGTATATTGGTTCCCATACAGTTGTTGATTTATTAAACAACGGATACGACGTTGTCATCGTCGATAACTATGTCAATTCTAAACCAGAAGTTTTGAACAGAATTTTCAAAATTACCGGCAAAAAGCCAAGATTTTACGAAGTTTCTGTGCAAGATGAAGAAAAAATGAGTGAAGTTTTTGAAAAGGAAAACATCACCGATGTCATCCATTTCGCCGGCTTAAAAAGCGTCGCGGAATCAGTGGCAAAACCTCAACTTTATATCGATAATAACGTCGGTAGCAGTAAGGTTCTTTTAAAGCTCATGACAAAATATGGAGTACATAACATTGTCTTCTCCTCGAGCGCGACAGTTTATGGTGTTCCAGATCATGTCCCACTTAAAGAAACTGATAAAGTTGGTGGATGTACAAACCCTTATGGACAAACCAAATTAGACATTGAATATTTACTCAAAGATTACGCGAAAGAACATAAGGATGCCAACATCGCAATCTTGCGTTACTTCAACCCAATCGGTGCGCATTCATCTGGTTTAATTGGTGAAGACCCACAAGGTATTCCAAATAACTTAATGCCATATATCACTCAAGTCGCTGTCGGTAAAAGAGATCATTTAAATGTTTATGGTGATGATTATAAAACCGTCGATGGCACTGGTGTCAGAGACTATATCCACGTTGTCGATTTAGCAAGAGGCCACCTCTGCGCTTTAAAGAAATTAGAAACTAAACCAGGCTTAGTCATCTATAACTTAGGCACTGGCAAAGGAACAAGCGTTCTTGAATTAGTTCACGCTTTTGAAAAAGCCAATAACATCAAAATCAATTATGTAATTTGCGAACGTCGTCCAGGCGATGTTGATGAAAACTATGCGGATTGCCAAAAAGCTTATGATGAAATGGGCTTTAAGACTCAATTAGATATCGTTGATGCATGTCGAGATTCATGGCATTGGCAAAAGAACAATCCAAACGGATATGGAGATTAATTATGAGCGAAGCAAAACAATTCTCATTCACTAATGGTGAAGACACTTTACAAGGTTTAAAGTGGTTAACAAAAGATAGCAAATTCAATGTTGTTATCATGGAAGGTATGGAGGAACATTGTTCCCGTTATGACTTCTTAGCGAAGTACCTTAACGAACATGGCGCGGATGCTTATGCTTTAGATACCTTTGGTCAAGGTCTCAATGTCAAAGAAGATTTATCCAATATTGGTATTTGGCCAGAAAATGGTTTTATGCGTCAAATCGAAGCGGTTCACGCATTAATCGTTCAATTAAAAGAAGAAACAAAGAAACCAACATATATCTTCTCCCACTCTATGGGTTCATTTATGGGTCAAAGATTTTTACAAGTCTTCCCAGGCGAAGTAGAGAAAATCGTTTTATGTGGTTCAGGAAGCAAAAACCCAGTCTTAGGTATGGGTCATATGTTAGCGAAGATGACAACCTCTAAGAAAAATAGAGATGAAAAAGCGGGTTTAATGAACAGCTTAATGTTTGGTTCTTTCAATAAGAAGATCAAAAACCCAAGAACACCATTTGACTGGTTATCAGTTAACGAAGAAAACGTTGATAAATATATCGCTGACCCATTATGTGGATTTGGTCCAAGAAAAGGTTTCTGCTTAGAATTTATCGAAGGCATGTTACCAATTCATAAAGATAAATCTTTAAAATTATTGAATCCTGATACAAAAATCTTTATTATCTCCGGTAGTGATGACCCAGTTACCACATATGGTAAAGCTGTTGGCATCTTAGAAGAGATGTATCACAAATATGGAGTTAAAGATGTCTCCACGAAAATCTATGAAGGATTACGTCATGAAATCTTAAACGAAGATCGCAAGGAAGAAGTGGCGAAAGACATCTTAGATTTCTTCTTAAAATAAGTTATTAATGGTTTGCGCCCGTAACTCAGCTGGATAGAGTACCAACCTCCTAAGTTGGGAGTCGGACGTTCAAATCGTCTCGGGCGCGCCACTAAGAAAGGGTTTATTATGGAATTTTGGGAATGGTTAAAAAACTATCTTTTAAATGATTACCTTGGTTTAGATAAATTAGATACAGTGCAAGGTCTTTTAAACTTTATCTGTGTCATTATCACTTTAGTGATTGGTATATTTACCGCGTATAGATTTGTTTATATTTTAATCGGTTTCTTTGGTAAAAGAATCTCCTACCCAGAAGCTCCAAAAGATAAAAGATATGCATTCATCATTTCTGCGAAGAACGAAGAACTAGTTATCAGAAACACAATTGAATCAATGAGAAAACAAGACTATCCAAGTGAATTAATTGATATTTGGCTAGTCGCAGACAATTGTAGCGAGAATGATAAAACCGCAGAAATCGCTAGAGAATTAGGCTGTCATGTTTTTGAAAGACATGATTTAAGTAAAGCGAGAAAAGGTTGGGGATTAGAATTCCTTTTCAATCACATTAAAGAAGAAGTTGGCATCGATTATTATGATGCTTACTTACTTTTAGATGCAGATAATGTTGTTGACCATCAATTCGTTAGTAAGATGAATGATGCTTTCCAAACCGGAAGATTTGATGTTATTACCGGTTATCGCTGCCCAAAGAATTTCCAAGACAACATCATTTCATCTGCATATGGCTTTAACTTCTACCGTATTACAATGGCTAACCATAGACCAAGAATGATTTTAAAATCATTAACTTCCGGAACCGGTAGTGGTTATCTCGTGAGCAGCAAGTTATTAATGGATGGCTGGAAATGGCATCGATTGGTGGAAGATATGGAATTCGTTATTAAAAATATCTCCGCGAATAATCGTTTAGGTTATACCGATGAAGCGATATGTTACGATGAACAACCAACAAACTTCTTTATCCAAATGAGACAGCGTTTCAGATGGAACAAAGGTTCATTAATCGTTTGGGCTTTAGATTCTTGGAGATTGGTGAAATCATTCTTCAAAAAACCAACATGGGCAAAATATGATATCTTCTGGGATATCTTCCCATATGCTTTATTCACCTTCTTAGTCACATTAATTTATAATGTAACTTCGTTAATCTTGGGATTTACTGGAGGAGCGGATTATAACTGGAACTCCTTCTTAGCGTTCACTATTAATAATATATTAGGTATATGTATAGCCGCGTGGTTCGCAGGTGTATTGATTGCTATTAAAGAATGGAAGAATATCCATTGCTCATTACCGAAAGCTATTTTCTACATCATCGTTTGGCCTTGGTATGATTTAATTTCTATTCCAATTTCTATTATCTCTTTATTCTTTAAAGTGAAATGGAAACAAATTCCTCATAAAGATTCCAGGACTATTGAGGAAATCGATCAAGAAAAACAAGATAAATAGTCTCTTTCTATTTAGAAAGATAATAAGAATAAATTTCTATTGCTATTTTTATCGACTTTGTATAAGATTAAAAACGCTAACGGGTCTGTAGCTCACCTGGGAGAGCGCCTCCATGGCATGGAGGAGGTAGCGAGTTCGATCCTCGTCAGATCCACCAAAATTACCCGATACCAGTTAACTGGTAAACATAGAAAGGAAGCTATTCTTCGGGAAACGCTTCAAGAACAGAAGGGTGATAATCCATCCTTGGTAAGTATAGCCCTCATTCATGTAACTATACGAAAGCATTTGAGCCATAGAGATTATTCATTAGCTTATTGGGGTAAGCGGTTCAATGTGAAAGTATCTTCCATTAGGAAGATTTTTTCTTTTCCAACTCATCAATTAACTCTTCATCTTCTTTTGATAGATGCCAATTCGGAAAAGGTTTTGAGAAAAACTTTTGCAAGACATTGTCAATCCTTGTGACGCACAAATAAGAAGGACTATCGTCTTTAGGATTTGGATTCATGTTTAATTGAATATAAGAATCAGGATAATCCAATTTCTTACTAATATCATGGGTAATCATGTATCCACTTAATCGTGTTTTTTTGCTTTCTCCTTTCGTTTCTACTAAGACAACGATAAATGGATGGCGACCATTTTTGCGGAAAAAACGAAAATGATATTTGTCTTTTCCGTTGTACTTTCTATATCTCGGCATAATAAAACCACCTTTCTATATATCGTCCCTATAGAAAGATTTTTTAGTGGGAACGATATATTTAACTAGTGGTTAGAATTGACAATTGATAAAAAGAATTAAAAATGAATAAATGAACTTAATAAGTGGATGTTCCCGTTATGTGTGCTTTTATATTATGTTATTGATATTTAACAATCAATATGAAAGAGAAAAAAATATTGGAATTATTAAAACGTTTGAACACATTCTGAATATATTAAAAAGTAGCCACTGGCTACCTTCGTCAATTCATATACCTATTTATATTGTTTTAAGATTTCTTCAATGTCATTTACAAGTTGTTTCGTGATTCCATTTCTATCAGAGGCATAGCAATCATTATCTAGCAAATCATCAATAGGAGTCTTCAATATTTTAGAAATCAATTTAAGAGTTTCAAATGAAGGTTCGGCTTTTCCTGACTCATAGTTAATGTATGTCTGCCTGGACACAGAAATCAAAGACGCCATTTGATCTTGAGTGTAACCTCTTTTCTTTCTATATTCTTGTAATCTATTTTCCATACTCAAATTGTAAGTATTTTCTTTACTAAATTATTCAAAAATGTAGAAACGTAAAGCAAAGTTATCTATAATTAATAAGAAAAGTAAAGAAAAGGTTTACATATAATGAGCTATAGGTGTCCTAAATGTGGTTTGTATCTTCAACAAGGAGTTACTCAATGTCCTCTTTGCCATGAATACTTGCAACCGATTCAACCAGTTGCATCGACCGCAGATTTAACGAGAATATCAAACACAAACGGACTGATTCTTTATCAAGACCAAGGAAGTTCGATTGCTGGTTTTCTTCTTGTGTTTTTCTTTGGTTTTCCTGGATTAATTATTGCGTTGGCAATAAATAAAAGAAGAACAAATATAGGGGCATGGATTGGGATTATATTGCATACATTGTTGCTAATTGCCATTATTGTTGCTTTAGTTATTAACTGGTCAAAAATAGTAGACTTATATATGCAAATAATACAGCGGTCGCAAGGGTAGTACTGATAAAGATATTTTAAAATGAGAAGCCTTGGGAAACCGAGGCTTTTCTTGTCTGAGCCAGTCCTGCAAAGGCTGAGCGAGTTAAAACCCCCAGATAGTCTGGGGTGGAGGTAAAACTTATAGTTTTGCCCAAAAATAAAATCTCCTTACAATATTCATGCGGACCAACGCTTGAATATGAAAGGAGAAATATGTCTCGAGACGAGTATAGTTTAGCACACACTGTATGGAACTGTAAGTACCACATCGTGTTTGCACCGAAATACCGAAGACAAGTGTTCTTCGGACAAAAAAGACTTGAAATCGGAAAGATTCTAAGGAAGCTTTGCGAGTTCAAGCAATTGACCATCGACTTCGACTGAGACCCGTTTACGGGTAGCTAAGGACAAAAGCAAGCGATGGTCCGTATTTCGCCCTTGAGGAGGGCGGCTAGTAATAGAGGGCTAATATCTGCCCGACTATGAAAAACCACCGGATTGTCCGGTGGATGTTTATTCAATCAGTCCGTTGATTTTATTTTTGAAGAATTCTAAGATTTCTTCATCATTTTTATATTGTGCTTCCACTTCGCTTAATCGAATTGGTTTATCTAAAACAATCTTTTTTCTTTTCTTATTTGATTTAGAAGGAACGATATATGGGTCATATCCTTCTTCCTTTAATTGACGAGCTAAAATCAAAAATCCTGGCATGATTTCTGTGATGTTATACGAGAATTTGATGTCTTTTTTATCTGGGAAGATGATGATGTGATTGCCGTCTTTATACTCTTCAATACTCATTTTGATGGTTTGATAAAATCTCATATCGTAATAAACAGGGATAATACGACTTTGAGAAAAACTTAGTTTGATAAATGGAGTGGCGAATATCGCGAAGAATGTGGCGAGAACTTTATTAGTCCCGTTTCTTACCATTGTATCGATAATAGCAAAGAAGACTTCTTTTATGCCTCCGCATAATCTTCCATTTCCCCACATCATGAATTTATCACTTGGAAAATAAAAGCTCCATTTCGTTGGGCCACGAGGATGGTTATGATTACAAATAATGATACTCGGCTCTTCTAGAGGAGTGGTGAAGATAAACTTTGGTTTATGATCAAAAGGACGAGAGATGACTCTCATGACTTTGAATAAAAATGTATCTCTTTTAGTTCTCTTCTTTTTTGCCATTTTTGTAGTAGATACGCGATATTTTTCCTAGTGCGTTTTTCTTAATTTCATTAACGATGTTAATGTTGATATCTAAATAATCTAATTGCTTCCTTAATTCTTTTAAATACGATTCATCCATGACGACATCTAAATTGAGTTTGCTATCAAAATAATAAATCACACATTCTTTTATATAAGGATTATTAATTAATAAGTCTTTTTCAAATGTCTCTGGTTGGATTTTAAATCCGTTATCCATGACGATGAGATTATCTAATCTACCTGTCACAAATAAATAGCCATCTTTCATATATCCAACATCTTTGGTGTGAACTTCTGTCGCGATAATTCCTTTATCATATTCATCTAAATAATTAAGCATGATCGATTCACCAGAAACGATGATTTCATTTTCTTTAGAAAATCTAATTTGATGGCAATCTAAAACTTTACCATCAGACTCTAACATAAAGTATTTTGGTGAACAGATTGATACACAAGGCGCACATTCGGTTAAACCATATGATGTGCAGACAGTGATGTCATATTTTTTAAAGAATTCAATAATCTCTTTATAACATTTAGAACCACCGACAAGGATTTGTTTGATGTTATTTCCTAATGCGGTTTTTCCTTGTTCTTTCATCATCTCTTGAAGTGTTTTTAAGATGGTGATTGGAATACTAATCATATCTGGAGAATATTTTCTTAAATACATGAAATATTCTATTAAAGAATATGAGTAGACAACTTTCGCGCCAGAAAGTAATAAATCTAGGAAGTCGCTAGTAATCCCGAATGCGTGATCTAAAGGTAAGAGGGACACAAATGTCCAAGAAGATTCAACATAAAGAATTCTTAAGCCTGATTCAATATTCTTTCTCACCGCTTTATAGGAGAGAACAATTGGCTTTGGTTTAAGTGATGTTCCAGAAGATAAAACAACCATCATTGGGTCATCTTCGTCGATAGAAGTATTGATATTATCAATAGATATTGGTTCTTCACCTTTATCAAGAACGTTTTGAATGAATTCATCATCGATGATTTGATCAAATTTATAATCATCATAAATGGAGGAATCTTTATTTGATAAAAACATCATTGAGTGCATCATTAATCCAGCGATAAAAGATAAAGCGTAATAATATTTATCGCCCGCTTTTAAAAGGATTCTTCCGTTTCTTAAATGAGGGCAAACTCTTTTGACATCATCAAAAAATCTAGAATATGTATATTCGACATTTTTATTAATGATAAAAACTTTATCAGAGTTCTTATTAATTGATGATATGACTAAACTAACGAGATTGTGCTCCATAAAAAGTTAATGAATCTAATAAGTCTTTGACTGTTTTAATCGAAGGTAAGTTATCGCTTTTAAAACCGATTTTCTTTTTGTCGAGATTAAGTAAAATAGTGACCGCTTTGTATGAGTCAATTCCTAAATCTTCTTTAAATAAAGAATCATCATTAAAATCGACATCGTCACCGATGACATTTTTAATCTCTTTATATACTTCTTTTCTAACATCAATCATTTATATAATTTTCGCATATATTTATGTATTAGTTAAGAAAGATTGAAATAATTAACTAGTGCTTTTTCTATGAAAACTACCAGTTGATAAGATTGCATCAGCCTTTTAGCGATAAAGACAGAATGAAAAAAAGTCACCATCGGGTAAATCTATATCATTTAACTCTTTTGTTATTATTTTACATAAGTTAAAATAATTCTATGATTGCAAAAACTGATCATATCAAAGATACCAAAAAGTTGGTGGGTTCTTTACCTGCGATTAGATTCACAAAACCGCAATATCTTTATATTGCCGTGGCAAATGCCCGTTGTCCAAAAGCGGATCTTTTTATCAAAGAAGGAGACCATGTTAATTCTTGCCAAGTCATTGGTGTTCGTCATGGTCCATTTTTTGAACAACCAATTCACGCGACATGTTCTGGTACATATGTCGGTTTAGAAAAACATTATCATAGAAATGGTAAATTAACTGATTTCATCAAAATTGAAAATGATTTTAAAGACACATTAGATTCTGGTGTATTTGTGAGAACTCCGGAACAAATCGCTGCTTTAACTAAAGAAGAAATGACTGAAATCATTAAAGAAACAGCGAATGTTGGTTTAGGTGGATCTTCTTTCCCAACTTATATTAAGTTCCAAACCGATAAGCCAATTAATATGATTTTAGTTAACGGTATTGAATGTGAACCATATATTTCCGCGGACCATCGCTTAATGCTTGAATTCCCATATCGAGTGATGGAAGGTATCAAATATACGATGCAAGCTTTTAACTGTAAGCACGCGAAGATTTGTATCAAATCTAAATATACCGATATCAAAGCGGTTTATTCTCAAGTGATTAAAGAATACGCTGGCTCCGGTATTGAATTATGCTGTGTTGGTAATTTCTATCCTCAAGGTTGGGAAGTGGCGATGATTAAATCAGCGACAGGCATTGAATTAAAACCAGGTGAATTGCCATCTAATCGTGGAATTATTAATTTCAATGTTTCCACGATGGTGGGTATTTATAAGGCTATTAGATACAATATGCCAGTTATCAAAAGATTTGTGACTATCACTGGTGATGGTATCAATTTCCCAAAGAACTTTAGAGTGAGAGTAGGAACATCGATTAAAGATTTAATTCCAATGTGTGGGGGATATAAAAACCCAGATAAAGAAAAAGTCTTTATTTTAGGTGGTCCAATGATGGGGGCCTCTGTCCCGAGTGATGATTGTATCATCACTAAAACCGTGACCTCTATTATTATTCTTGATAAGAACACTGATAAAGAAGAACCGTGTATTAGGTGTGGAAGCTGTGTTTTATCTTGCCCAGTTCATCTTGAACCTGTGCAGATTATGAACGCGGTGAAAACATTAGATAAAGAGAGAATCAAAGCTCTCAATCCTTTGAAATGTATTGAATGTGGACTTTGTGCCTATTCTTGTACATCAAAGATTCAAGTGACTGATTATGTGAGAAAGGCAAAGATGATTGCGAAGTTATGACAATTACAAAAGAGACCGCGCCACATCTTAGAAGAAAAGCAACCGTCAGTAGAATGATGATTGATGTTTTAATCGCGCTTGCTCCAACGCTTATTTTCTCTATTGTCGTTTATCCACTTAATACACTTTTATTCTTCGCAGTAGCTATGTTAGTGATGATTGGTTCTGAATTCGTTTATGTTGGACTCAGAAATATGATGCCTTTAGATGGGCAAAAACATACATTTAAAGAAAAATTCATTTATGCCTATAAAGGTAAATTTAATAAGAATAATGTATTGACCGCGTCTATCTCCGCGACAATCTTTACTTTAATTATGCCTGCAGGCGCACCTATCTACGCAGTTATCGTTGGAGCATTTGTTGGCATTGTTTTTGGTAAATTAGTGTTTGGTGGATTAGGAAGCAATATCTTTAACCCCGCAGTCGTGGGCATGATTTTTGCTAAATTCTGTTTTGGTTCTCAGTATGTTACTTATGTTGATACTTGGTTCTACACAATTCCTGATGTCGCTGCAGGCGCCACTCCACTCGGTTTATTAAGTGAAGGAATGTATTCCAATATCACTCAATATCCAATCCTAGATTTATTCTTAGGAAGAATTCCTGGAACTTTAGGTGAAGTATATAAGATTACTATTCTCATTGGTTTAATTTACTTATTAGTGAGAAGAAGCGCTGATTATCGAATTGTCGTTGGTTATTTAGGAACATTTGTTTTCTTAAGTTTAATCGCAGGATTATCAATCTATGGTTTAAATAACGAAGTCAATCCGTTCTTATTCGTTCTATACAATGTCTTAAGCGGTGGTGTTTTATTTGGCGTGACATTTATGCTCACTGATCCAGTAACGAGCCCGATCAACTCGCCATCGAGATATATTTATGGCATGATTGCCGCGGTAGTAACAGTCTTCATCCGTTTATTTGCCGCCTTACCAGAAGGTATGGGCTATTCAATTTTAATTGCCAATATGATGGCGGTTGTTTTAGATCACTACGAATGGAGCAATCCACGTTATACATGGAAGAAGTTCTTAGCGATGGGATTAATTATTGTTATCTCAGGGCTAATTACTTTCTTAGCAATATTCTATGGAGGTACCTATAATGGCTAATAAAAAACATTATATTATTACCTCTATCACTTTGGGTTTAGTCGCTGCCGCTAGTGGTGCTTTAATTGGCTTAACAAACTTAGTCACTAAAGAGAAAATTGCCCAAAATGAAAAAATGAAAATTGGCGCGGGAATGTGCGAAATTTACGGCAAAAACCGCGTAGATTATGAAGAATTGGATGTTTCTGAAGATTATAAGTACGTCCAAACAGCCTATAAAATATATGACGAAACTATTACTTCTGCTTTTGGATTAGCGTTCAAAACAAGTGGTTCAAATATGTATGGAAAAATCTCTCTTATCGTTGGCTTTGATGTTGAAAGTCATGGCTTCACTGGCTTATCAGTAGTGGTTAATGAGCAGACATATGCCGCTGCGTTAGAAGAGAATTATATCGATCCACTTAATGAAGGAAGTAGAGATTTAAACGATGTCTCTTGTGGAGCGACTTATGGAGCAAAACTAATTAGAGATATGGTTAACGAGGCGAAAGATGCCGCCGAGGAATATTGGAGTTGGTGATATGAGTAGAGAAAAAGGTTACACCAAAAAGAACTTCCTCAAGGGTATAGTTAACGAGAATCCATTATTCGTGTCTATTCTCGGTACTTGCCCAGCTTTAGCGACCACCAAAACGTTAGAGGCCGCTTTAGGTATGGGCTTATTATTCACCATTGTTTTGATTTGCTCTAATGTCATCGTTTCCTTGTTAAGAAAATTAATTCCTGAAGAAATTAGAACCCCATCATATATCGTTATCATCGCGACATTCGTTACTATCGTGAAGATGCTAACTAATGCATTCTTACCAGAACTTTATTCAACATTAGGAGTCTTTATCTCATTAATTGTCGTTAACTGTATTGTTTTAGGTAGAGCGGAAGCGTATGCGAGTAAGAATGGACCGTTTGATTCGTTTATCGATGCTTTAGGAATGGGTGTTGGTTATACCTTAGCCATTATGTCAATGGCTTTATTTAGAGAAATCATCGGTAGTGGAACATTTACATTTGGTAAAATCTTTACCTTTATTCCTTATTTCAAATTAAGAATTATTCCAGTTGGATATGAAATAGCGATATTCCAGAATCCAGCGGGTGCATTTATTGTCTTTGCTCTCATCTTAGCGGTCATCGCTTTCATTAAGAATAGAAAAGATGAATTAAAAGCCAATTTGGAAAGACAAGAAAAGATTAGAAAAGCTCAAGAAGCACAAGCTGCCGCTGCAAAAGCGAAAGCAGAAGGAGGTAAAGAATAATGCAAATGCTCGTCGCGTTTATTTTAGCCGTTACTTCTAGTATGCTCATTGATAATGTTGTCTTATCAAGATTCTATGGTATTTGCCCATTCTTAGGTGTTTCTAAGAGAGTTAAATCGTCAATTGGTATGGGCTTTGCCGTTATCTTTGTTATTGTTTTAGCCACATTAATTTGTTGGCCATTATATAACTTTATCTTAGTTCCTGCTGGTATCCCATTTATGGATACAGTGGCTTATATTTTAGTTATTGCTTCTTTAGTTCAATTAGTGGGCTTATTCATTAAGAAATTCTCACCAACTCTTTATAAGAGTTTGGGTATTTATTTACCATTAATTACCACGAACTGTGCAGTTCTTGGTGTCGCTCAAGGTAATACCGATCAAGGATTAAACTTCCTTGAAGCATTAGCGAATGGTATTGGTACATCTTTAGGCTTCTTTGCCATTATCGTTGTCTTTAGTTGTGTTCGTACAAGATTAGAATCCGCGAATACACCAAAAGCATTTAAAGGTTTACCAATCGCTTTAATTACCGCGGCCTTAATGGCGTTAGCCTTTATGGGTTTACAAGGATTATTCTCAGGTATTTCATTATGAGTCAAGTCGGTTATTTAATCATTGCGATATCCATATTGGTGATTTTACTCATCGTATTTCTCGTTTCATTTGTTTTATATAGACGCACTCCAGTTCCTAAGGGATGTGAAAATATCAAAATCAATGATGAAAATTGTTCTTCATGTTCTCATGCAGAATGTTCGTTTTATAAAGGGGAGGCTAAAGAATAATGGAAATTTTATGGGCTATTCTTATCTTATTGGGTTTAGGCTTATTATTTGGTCTTGGTTTAGCTATCGCCGCGAAGATTCTCCATGTTAAAGAAGATGAAAGAATTGAAGAAGTCGCAAAGAGATTACCAAATTATAATTGTGGTAGCTGTGGTTATGCTGGCTGTAAAGCAATGGCGGAAGCAATTATCGCTGGTAAAGAAGAAAACTTAAGAAAATGCAAACCGGGAAAAGAAGACCTTAACTTTAAACCAATTATCGAATACTTGGATCAACATCCAAATGAAGATGGCACTAAAGTTAAAGCCCATCTATAAATATGAAAATTAAAAAAATATTGCCTTTGGCATTAATAACCTTCATATCTGCTTGTAATCAAAGTCCTTCTGTCCTCGAAAAGAGGATTTTTCCTTTTGATTCATATGTGAACATCAGATTATACGAAGGGGAAGAAACCGATTTAAAAAATCTCACTGATATTTTTAATCGTTACGATGCCTTATCAGACAATTATTTAAAAAGAAATATCACTAATGTTTATTCAATAAATGAGACTAATGACGAAATCCAAATCGATGAAGATTTATACGATCTTTTAAAGGTTGCTTATGAAGTCAAAGATAATGGTGCATCTAACTATAATATCATGTGTGGATCTCTTTCAAAAAAATGGAAAGAATCTTTAAATAACGGGCAAATCCTCGATGAAAATATCGTAAATGAAGAATTAACTAAGATTCAAAACAGCAGTTTGCTCTTTAAAGATAACAATATAGTTCAAAGAGTTGGAGAGGCTGAAATCGACCTTGGTGGAATAGTTAAAGGATATGCATTAGATAGGGCACAAGAATACCTTAAAGAACATGACATTAAACGTTGCCTCATAGACGGAGGAATGTCATCTATTTTACTAGGCAAAAAGAATACTGAAGATGGGCATTTCAATGTCGATTTAAGCGAGATATGTATCGATAAATATTATTTAAAAATCAAAGATTGTTTTATTTCTACATCTGGTATATATAAGCAAGGTAAAACAATTGATGGAGTAACCTACTCACACATTGTAAATCCAGTAACTGGCAGTGCGGTAAGTTTGAATGATGCGGTAGTGGTTATTTCTGAAGAAGGCTATTTTGGCGATGCAATGTCAACATCAATGATGATGAATGCAGTCGATGAGATTAAAGAACTTGAAGAAACATATAATTTAAAAACAATTGTCGTTAAAGACGGCTTGATTATTTATCAAAACGAAGATATTGAGGTCAATAAGTACTAATGGATAGGAAGAGATTAAGAAACGATATTATCCTTATTGCCTCTTTACTTTTAGTAGCGGTAGTTTCTTTAGTGTTGGTTTTAGCTTTCAGAGTGAAAACTGATTTAGTGGCCAAAGTATATGTTCAAAACGAAGTTGCTGAAACAATCGATTTATCAAATAAAGAAGACGCTGATTATTATATCGATGGATTAAAAGGCAAAGTTCATATTAAAACCCATGATGGCGGAGTCGCGATTGTCGAATCTAATTGTCCACATCATGATTGCGTCAATATGGGCTATGTCTATGAAACTAATAGACCAATTATTTGTGCGTATAACGCAGTGTATGTCGTTATTGAAGGTGGTAACTCTAATAACGATATGGATGTGAGGGTTGGATAATGAATACGCATAAGATTGCTTTATTAGGTGTATTAACCGCGGGTACTATCATCATCGCGATTTTAGAATCTTTTATTCCAAGCATTGGTATTCCTGGAGTAAAACTTGGTTTAGCCAACATTATGATTCTCATCATTTTATATGAATTAGGAATAGTGGAAGCGATTTGTGTTAATCTTGCCCGTGTCTTTTTAGTGGGTATCCTTAGAGGAACATTCTTGACGATGGGATTTTTAATGTCATTAACAGGCGCAGTTTTATCTTTAGGAATTATGATATTGTTTTATGTGTTAATAAAAAAATTCTCTGTTATCGGAGTAAGTGTGATTGGTTCTTTGTTCCATGTTTTTGGGCAAATCATCGTCGCGTTATTCTTCCTTAACACTCCATATATCCTTTACTATTTACCAGTCATTTCTGTTTCTGCGATTATCACCGGTGTATTCGTTGGAATTATCGCTCAATTAGTGATTAAAACAGGGGTTATAAAGAAGCAAAGAGAGAAGTATAATTTTTGATATGAAATTTCAAGATCGAGAAATCAAGTTGGCGATATTTGACCTAGATGGAACTCTAATTGATTCCACGGGTATTTGGGCGGACATCGACCGCATCTTCTTTGCCCGTCGTCATATGGAAATACCTCCAACATACGGATTAGAAATCGCTCATGTTGGATTAACTAAAGCCGCGGAAATAACTAGAACAAAATACCTTCCCGATGAAGATGAAGAAGATATCATGCAAGAATGGATTGATCTATCTTTTGAAGAATATAAAGAAAGAGTGTCTTTAAAAGAAAATGCGAAAGAATTATTAGAATTATTCTATAAGAATAATATTCCTATCGCTTTAGCCACTGCAAATAGTAAAGAGATATATGAAGTATGTCTAACTAGATTAGGAATATTAGAATATTTCTCTTATGTTGTGGATGTGAATTCTTGTAAAGAAGGAAAGAGTTCTCCAGAGATATACGATAAAGCGAGAGAACAATTTGGAGTTAATAGAGAAGAGACTATTATCTTTGAAGATATGCTTGTTCCAATTATGACCGCGTATAAGTCAGGATTTAATATCGTCGCAGTATACGATAAAGAATCAACAAAAGATGAAAAGAAGTGTCTTGAAAATAGTCATCTATTAATTCATAACTTCCAAGAAATCATTGATATATTAAAATAAAGCCACCCTTTGTAAGAGTGGCTCTTTTATTAACCGTTGAATGATGATTTTAATGGGCAAGTTCTATTAAAGATTAAATGTTCTTTACTAGATAACTTGTCAGTGCAGTAATAACCATTTCTAATGAATTGATAACGGTCTAGTGGTTTTGTGTCTTTGAGTGATGCTTCAACAAAACCTTCTTCTTTAATCCAGGAATTTGGATTTAATCTTTCTAAGAATGATAAACCCTTGGTTTCTTCGGTTTCATCAAACACTAATGGTTCAAATAAATTGAATGTGGCTGGTAAAGCAGTAGTGGCTTCCACAAAGTGGATTGTGCCATTTGGTTTTCTTCCTTCAAATCCACTTCCAGATTTTGTTTCTGGATCATATGTGCAGTGGACTTCGATGATTTCGCCATTATCATCTTTAACAACACTATTGGCTTTAATGAAGTAAGCATGCATTAATCTCACTTCATCACCAAGAGATAATCTCTTCCATTTACGGTTTGGCTTTTCTTCAATGAAATCTTCTTTTTCAATGTAGAGATATTTACCAAAAGCGATTTGTCTATGACCGAGTTCTTCATTTTCCATATTGTTACTCGCATCGAGATATTCAATTTCACCTTCTGGGTAATTATCAATAACGACTTTTAATGGATGAATGACCGCCATTGGACGAGTGGCTTTCATCTTTTGTTCTTCTCTTAAGAAATAATCTAAATTATCAGCTTCAGTCGTGGAGTTGATTCTTGATAAACCTGTATAAATGATGAAACTCTTAATTGCTTCTGGAGTGAAGCCTTTTCTTTTTAATGCAACGAGTGTTGGCATACGTGGATCATCGTAACCTGTGACATAGCCGCCTTCCACTAATTGACGGAGATATCTTTTTGACATCACTGTGTTAGTGATATTTAATCTACCCCATTCATACTGATGTGGGACATGTTCCGTTTCACATTTTTCGACAAACCAATCATATAAGACTCTATGGTTATCATATTCTAATGAGCAAAGGGAGTGGGTGACTCCTTCAAAGGCATCTTGTAATGGATGAGCGAAGTCATACATTGGATAGATACACCATTTATCGCCTTGTCTATGATGTGGGACATGTAAGATACGATACATGACTGGGTCACGCATATTGATGTTTGGAGAAGACATATCAATCTTAGCTCTTAAGGTCTTTTCACCGTTCGCGTATTTACCTTCTCTCATCTCTTCAAAGAGTTTTAAGTTCTCTTCAATTGATCTATTTCTCCATGGAGATTCTTTACCTGGTTCGGTTAAAGTTCCACGATATTCAGTCATTTCTTCTGGGGATAAATCATCAACATACGCTAAACCTTTTTTGATTAAAAGAATGGCTTTTTGATAGGTTTTTTCAAAATAATCACTGCCAAAATAGATATTTTTTGGAGTATAACCAAGCCATTTTAAATCTTCGATAATCGCGTCGACATATTCAGCGCCTTCATTGACTGGGTTAGTATCATCAAATCTTAAATTGGTATAACCACCAAAAGCATTAGCGAGTTCAAAATCGTTAACGATTGCTCTAGCGTGACCGATGTGTAAATAAGCATTTGGTTCAGGTGGGAAACGAGTAATGATTTGTTTAACTCGGCCTTCTTCCAAATCCTTTTCCATGATTGTTTTAATGAAGTTGTTGATTTCTTCCATAAATAAAATCCTCAAAATTATTTTACATAAGTAAAAGTTTAGTGCAATAGAAAACAAAAAATAGAGTAGAATATTATAGGAAAGTAATTATGGGTTTGCTTAGATTTGTTTACAAAAAATTATTAATTCACCGTTATGATAAAGACGGCATTATTCCATATTTATCAGCGGAAGATTTTCCTGGTTTAAAAGAAGAAAAAGGAACCTTTGTTAACTCTCGAGAAGCAAAGATTTCTTACTTTGTGTATAGCTTTCCAAATTTCAAAAAAGACAGAATCATTTTATTCCTTCCCGGTATTGGACCAGGTCATACCGCTTATATGTCAGAGATAAATGCTTTATGTTCAAATGGATATAAAGTGTTAACCCTTGATTATATGGGATGCGATAAATCCGAAGGTGAAAGTTTATTTTCTTTTAATGAACCAACCAGAGATGTCGTTGATTTATTAAATCATTTAAAACTCGATAAGAAGATTATTGTGGTTGGCCATTCACTAGGTGGATATACAGGATTAAATATCGTTAACATCAACAACCATATTTCTAAAGCGGTCCTTATCTCTGGTTTTTTAAGTGTGGAATTACAACTTCAACAATGGACTAAATCAAACTTCTTAAGAAAGAGAATTCTTAATATCGAAAAGAAAGCGGATCCAAAGTATTTCGGTATCGATAATATGAATTACTTGAAGAATGCCTCAGATAAGTTATTGTTCATCCATTCCAAAGATGACCAAATGGTGAGTTTTAATAATTCACTTAAACTAGTGCAAGAAATCGGTAATCCAAACTTTTCCTTCATAGAAGAAGATGGAAAGAAACACAACCCTAACTACACACTCGAATCAGTTAATTATATGAATGAAGTGTTTGGAACTTATAATCAACTAGTCAAAGAAAAGAAGTTAAAAACATTAGAGGACAAACAAAAATATATGTCTGATAAATCAGCGTTAAAGATGACTTACCAAGACGAAAAGATAATATCTGCGATCATTAAATTTATTGAGGAAGGTAATTAATTACCTTCTTTTTATTGCTAATAAAACGATAGTAAAGATAATACCGACAATAACTTTGCGGCTTTCTTTTGGGATGTTTTTCCATTCCACGCGGATACTGCTTAATGAATTAAGAACTAGTTGTTTGTTATATTCAGTATCTTTTAATTCAGTGATGTTTAATCTATCAAATAAATCAAACAAAGTATTCACGAACACACTTTTAGTGTGATTGTCATATTTGGTGAACACTTCATGGCAAATAAGTGCAATCTTGTTAGAACGATCTGTATATTTATCTTCGTGGATAAAATGATTATCATCCACTAACCATGTGTATAAACTGTGTTGATAAATAAATGAAGCATCTGATTGAACGATAATCTTATTATTTCTATCAGTAATTAATCTTCCAACGATTGATTCATTTGGCGCGTATTCATAAATGAGATGTTTCATCTCTTCATAAGTTTCATCGTAGAATTCTTCAGTGAAGTTAGGACCGTCAAAAGAGAATACCGAAACAAGAGTGTTCTTTTTATAAACTTCTTTTCCTGCACGTACTGCTAGACGCCCACCTTTGGAGTGGCCTCCAATATAGATTGGTTTAAATGGATGTTTCTTTCTAATCTTATTGATATATCTAATCGCATCAACTTCCGAAGGAACGATATCTAAATAACCCATATTAAAGTCTTCTCTCCAGCCTAATGTCGTCGCATCAGTGCCAGAGAAGGAAACATATGTGAATTTCTTCATTTCGATGGTGACTGCTTGGAATTGCTCGATGGAGTCATCGCTTCTTTTCTTTTCAAAGTTAGTGAATTTAATCCCTTTAAATCTTTTGGAATTGAGGACTAAAGACATCGCTTTGATATTCAAAACGATATGTTCGCCAACATTATCGCCTGGATAATAACTATCAATAAAAGAAAGGATCTTGTCGTTTTTAAAAGATTTCTTTGTTTCATTTAATAAATCAAAAGGGAAATAAGCTAGACAAGAGAATATCGCCGCGTCTAGTTCATTGAACGGTGCTTCTTTTAATGACAAATCTTTATAACTTTCTAAATAGTCGATGATATTCATGAGATTATTTTACTAAATTAGTAAAGAAAGTGTTATCATAACGTAAAAATGGAAAGTAATGTTGGACAGTTAAAAGGAAAATTAAAACAAGTAGATGTCATCTTTTTTGATTTAGATGGTACTTTAATTGATACTGAAAAACTCTATTTCCGTTTTTGGAAAGAAGCTAGTAAGTTTTGTGGTCGTGAACTAACTGATGAAGAAGCTTTAAACTTGCGGTCTTTAGAAAGTAACACCGCGATGAAAATGTTTAAATCTATTGGTTTAGATTATGTGATAACGAGAAATAAAAGAATTGAATTAATGAACGAATACTTTCTCACCCATGAAATAGAGATTAAGTCATACGCAAGAGAATTCCTTGAACTCTTAAAAACCCAAAGAAAGAAGTTATATATTGTCACTGCGAATGAAATAGAAAAAGCAGAATGCATATTAAAAGAGATCAATTTCCAACATCTAATTGATGGAATCATTACCGCAAAAGAAGTGGATAAAGGAAAACCATTTCCAAATGTTTTTATTTATGCATGCGAAAAGGTAAAAAAGAAACCAGAAGACATTATCGTTTTTGAAGATTCTCCAAATGGATTAATCGCTTCTTATCAAGCAGGTTGTTTCACTGTGATGGTGGAAGATATGACTCCATATACAAAAGACATGGACTATGTCCATGCCTCTATAGCTTCTTTTAAAAAATTACTTAGTTAATAATTCAAAATATTCTAAATCTTCTTTAGTGGTGACTTTGAAGTTTTTCTTATCTCCATTTACGAGGTAGATATCTTTTCCTAGTTTCGCCACTAATTGAGCGTCATCAGTTGCATCATCATTTTGTAAAGATGAATGAGCCTTATAAATTAAATCAAATTTAAATGTTTGAGGAGTTTGAACTTGATAAAGTTCTTTTCTATTTAGTGTTTGGTTATTAATCTCACCGTCTTTAGATTGGATGATTGTATCTGTTGCCGATATAACTGTTTCAACAGCATTGTTTTCCTTGCACGCTTCAATATTCGCGGCGATAATTCTTTCACTAACTAATGGTCTAGCCCCATCATGGATGAGAATAATGTCGTTTGGATTAACACCATTTTCTTTTAAGAAAGATAAACCTAAAAACACTGATTGTTGACGTGTAGATCCACCTTTTACAATATGTTTAACTTTTTGATAATTACCTGAGAAAGATTTCACTTCATCAATAAAGTCTTCGTTGGTAACGATGATGATTTCATCGATAAGTGGATGATTATTAAACGCTTCAATTGTGTAAGAAAGTAGTGGTTTACCATTAACAATTAAAAATTGTTTTGGTTTGCCTTCTCCCATTCTTGTTCCGCTTCCAGCGGCAGTAATTAAAGCGATGTTTTTCATATCATCTATTTTAGCAACTTTTAACTAATTGTTATAGTCGGGCCACACAAAAGTGGAATTTAAATTAAATTCACCGTTATCAATTAAGATATCAATCCCGGTCACAGATTTATTTGTCACTAATAAGAAATAAACCCAATCAGCGACTTCATCTTCGCTGGCCCACTTCTTAAGTGGAGTGACTTTCATGATCTTTTCCCAGCTCTCTTTATCTTCCATAACTGGTCTATTACTTTCGGTGGTAACTCCCCCCAAAGAGATGGAATTACATGTCGCTTTGTATTTCGCTAATCTAACCGCAGCATTTTTCATATATCCTATTAATCCCGCTTTGGAGGCGACATATTCTGGGAATTCAAAACCAGAATGTGCGGAAGCAGAGGCATTAAAAAGAACTGATTTGATATTATTTTGAAAAGCATATTTTTCAGTGACGTTAATGTTGCCTTTTAAGTTGTTATCAATATCGTCTTTGGAGTTTTGTAGCCCAGCGTTATTAAAAATGTAATCAATATCCTTTATTTCTGGTAATTGTTCTTTTTTAGAAATATCAACGATGAAGTGGTGATAATTCTTATCTTCAATTGATGAAGGCAATAAATCTAAACCATATACTTCAAATCCTTTTTCTAAAAAACTAATCGCGGTAGTTCTACCGATTCCTTTTGAGGAACCACTAATTAATATTTTCATTAGGCAAGCTCTCCTTTTAATTCTCTTAAATAAGTGAAGTAATCTCTTCCGACATTGGAATTACTCCATTTCTTTGTGACGAAATAACCAAACGGTGAGAAGATGATTTCCATCGCTAATTCTAATAACGCTCCTAAGAGAGAACAGGTCAAACACTGTAAGATTGTCCAGTGGAAACCATCCCAGAATATTGGGGCGAAAACAGTAAATGTTAAGATTGCAAAAATGAAGTTATCAGCGAATTGTCCGATGAATGTTGAGACATAACTTCTTGTGATATAAGCAAGCTTTCCATCTGGATTATTTTTGAACAATTTTCCTAATCCATAATTCATAAAATTGTTGATAATTGCGCTAGAGAAAAATGCAACAGTAGAGGATAAGAGAATAAACCAAGTCCCTCCAATAATCGTGTTAAAAGTGGCGTAATCCTGGCTTGGAGTAGGAATTATGCTCACAATAAAGAAAATTAAGCAGGTTAACAAATTAACACATATTGCAAACACTGACATCCTTGTTGATGCCCTTGGTCCAAAGTGCTTAGTTACTACATCCATTGATAGGAAAGATAACCAGCTTACGAGGATACCTCCATCGATAGCAATGATCTCATTTTGGAATATTGTTTTGTTAGCTAATAAGTTCATCGTTATTACTGAAACAACAAAAAGAGCGACCACAGGAGAAGGGATCGCACGTAATAACAAGACTGTAAGTTTAAGTTCCTGACGCGCCCACTGTTTAAATGTGCGTCTTGGTTTTGAATCTGTCATCAAAAAGACCTCCTTGGTTTTATTTTATATAGCGAAGGATTTAGAGCCCGAACTCCGCTGGCAAATATTCTAACATAAAACATAAGAAAAAGGTCTTATTTTTCATAAGACCCATTCTTTATAAGGATGTAGCAAACTTTTTAAAGTGTTCAATACCTTTTTCGTCTTGCTTATAGACGCCCGCGTTTTCTAATATCTTCGCGAATGTTAAGCCGATTTCTTTTTCTAAGATTTCTTCAACATTATCTGGCGTGAATTCATAACGTTCTTTTAATTCATTGACCCATTCATAATGTTTTTCAATCGCTTCATCTTCAATGCCATCAAGGATATATCTCTTTAATAACGCTAATTCATTTTTGAGTCTAGAAGGAAGGACCGCTAAACCCATAACTTCGATTAAACCGATATTTTCCTTTTTAATGTGATGATATTCTTCGTGTGGATGGAAGATGCCCAATGGATAGTCATCACTTGTTCTATTATTTCTTAAAACTAAATCTAATTCGTATTCACCGTTATCGTTAATTCTGGCGATTGGAGTAATGGTGTTATGTCTAGTTTCGCCTGAATAAGCGATGATATCGACTTCTTCATCAATATATGGAATCCATTTTTGTAAAATGTGATCTGCTAAGCGGACTAATTCATCTTTATTAACGCCATTAATTCTAATGACTGATAATGGCCATTTTAAGATATGCGCTTTGGCATTAAATCCTGGAACTTCAAAATCAAATATTGATTTAGCGTCAACCATTGCAAAACGATAATGACCA
Source organism: Bacilli bacterium (assembly GCA_045631885.1). Taxonomy (GTDB): domain Bacteria; phylum Bacillota_I; class Bacilli_A; order RFN20; family CAG-826; genus CAJOLV01. The sequence continues at coordinate 21,891 of JAZQVN010000035.1, read as the reverse complement.
CCTTGGAAATGTTCGTGAGCAAGGATAGAACCACCGACTATTGGTAAATCAGCATTTGAACCAACAAAGTAATGTGGTAAGAATGAGACAAAGTCTAATAATTTAGCAATAGTGGCTTTATCGATGACCATCGGTTTATGTTCAGCGGATAAAACGATGCAGTGTTCATTGTAATAAGAATATGGAGAATATTGTAAGAAGAATGGTGCGCCTTGAAGTTCTAATGGAACAAGACGGATATTTCCTCTTGCAGGATGATTGAGTCTTCCCTTATATCCTTCGTTTTCTTTACAAAGTAAACAGATTGGATAATTGCTCTTTGGCATATCTTTTTGACGAGCGATATCTCTTGGATCTTTTTCTGGTTTAGATAAGTTGATGGTGATATCAATTAGTCCGTAATCAGTTTCAGTTTTCCATTTCAAATCGCGGTCAACACGATATTTCCTAACATAGTTAGAATCAATATTTGTTTGATAAAAATACTCAGTGGCTTTTTCTTTATTATCTTTATAGATAGAAAAGAATTTCTCACTGATATGTGATGGTCTATCTAATAAGATAGTCATTAATTCAGTGTCGTATAAATCTCTTTCTGTCACTGTATCGTTGATTTTATTTTGTGAAACAGCGATATCATCAAAAGCTTCGACGAGTTGCTCAAGAGATAAATCTAAAACTTGGCCTGGTTTATATTCATCTAGACCTAAAAAGGCGATGAGACGATTAGCAATGTAGACTTTATCTTCTTCAGGGAATAATTCTTTGTCTAATCCGTATTTTAATAAGGTTTCAATTAAATCATAGATTTCCATAATTTTCCTCTTTCATTGGACCATCAACGATATCAACATTGAAAACTTCTGGCATGATGTTTAGTTTTTCATAATAGTAGTTTTCAACATCTTCTTTAAATTGTCTGTAATTGTTTTTATTGATTAAAGCAATCGCGCATCCTCCGAAACCAGCGCCTGTCATTCTTGCACCAATTGCGCCTGCTTTCATCGCGGCTTCAACGATTGTGTCTAAGTGAATACCTGTCACTTCATAATCTTCTTTTAATGATTGGTGAGAAGCATTGAGCAATTCACCTAATGCTTGAATGTTGCGGTTTCTTAATTCGCGAATGAATAAGTGGACACGATTATTCTCTGTCACAACATGTCTAACGCGTCTATAAACTGTTTCGTTATTGATGAGTTCTTTAACGCGAGGTAAATCTTCCACTTTTAATTCGCAAAGATTAGCGACATTGAATTCTCCTTTAATCGCGTTAAGACCTTCTTCACATTCCGCGACTCTGTCGTTATATTTCGATTCGACAAGAGCTCTTGGCTTATTTGTTTTCATGACGACAAAGGTATATTCGCCTAAATCTAAATCGATATATTCATACTCAAATTTTGCGCAATCTAAGAGTAAACATTTGTTCTTTAAACCGAGTGCAATCGCGGCTTCATCCATAATTCCGCATTTGAGTCCGCAGAATGAAGTTTCTGTTTTTTGTGCGAGTTTTGCAACGTTTTTTAAAGAAATTCCTAAATTATAGATATCTGAGCAAATGTATGTAATTAAGTCTAATAAGGCCGCGGATGATGATAATCCAGAGCCAACTGGAATCTCGCTATCAACGAGAATATTTAAACCGAATGGAATGCGGTATCCAGCGTTTTGAAGTATTTCGAAAACACCGAAAACATAATTAGCCCAATCGTTCTCTTTTTTGAATTTGATGTTATTTAATTCAATTGAATGTTTGGTGTTAATGTTTGATGAATAGGCTGAAATGATATTGTCATCTCTTTTGGAGACAAGCGCTTTGATGTAACTTGATATGGCTGCAGGAAGAACTCTACCGCCATTATAGTCGATATGTTCACCGATTAAGTTGATACGTGCAGGAGCTCTATACCTGAGCTCTGGTTTTGTTTGGAAGTTTTCAAAGAAGAGTTGGTCTAAGTTCATTATTTTTCTCCTACTGCTAGTTTAACACATTCATAGGCGCCATCATAATGACCCGCTTTCTTAAGTGAATCAATACGATCACACATATGATAGATAATATCTTTATCAAAGATAAGGGTATCAAGCATACCATTTATTGATTTCTTGGTTGGGCATTCTGGTGTAGCGTCACCATATTCTCTGCCGTTAATCGCACCATAAACTTCATGACCACCGATGTGTTTCATGAATAATTTTGGGATTGGGTAATATGCTAATTCTGATGGTTTTGTAATTAATAAATCAGAAACAGGCATTAATAAGTTAGTGGAATAGACCGCTTCAAAGATGTTGTCGTTATAAATAGCGTAGATGCCATTACAATCTCCATCTTTAATCTTTTTAGCGAATTCTTTTAATTCACCATATTGATTGAAGAAGTTTGTAGTTTCAATTTCACCAATCTTTTTCACTAGTTTGTTATATACATCGACGTGATCACCGAAGTTGATGAATAAAGCAACTTTATTTTCTTTTACGAATGGAATGAGGTGCTTAATCATTGCTAAATACATATCAAAGCCAGCACCCGCGCCACCGACTGTCATAAGAATTCTCATTGGTTTACCAGCTTTTAATCTCGCCTTACGACGTTTGTTGTCGTTTTCTAAATCAACGAGTAATTCGTGGTCAACAAAACAACCGACTTGTTTGATGTCTTTTTCAGGCATGCCATGTAGTGGATATTTAGCAAAGCCATCTAATGTTTTATATCCAAAGTATGCGAATGGAGTTTGAACTGCGTGGATAGCACCTTCCGCAAGATGTAAACCCATTGGCCAGTTATCTGGAATAGCGTTAACGACGTGTGTCATGCCAGCGTGGATAGCGCCTTGCGCTGGCCAAACGTGTGTCGCGATATATGGAACATTTTTATTAATATTCTTAAAGATAGGAACGAGTAATTCACTGTTCTTCTGATCTTTTGCGTTATATGTAATCTTTTTGAAACCTTCGCTATTGAGTGGTTCCCAAACAATCTTATTAAAGAGTTTAGATTTTTGAGAAATACGAGAAGCGAGAGAATACATATCGTTTTGTTCTCTAATCATCTTGCTGCCTGTTGCATCAAATGACGCTAAGTCTAACCAATAAGGTTTATAACCGAGCGCTCTAGCAGCAGAAGCCATCGCGATTGAAATACGATAATGACCAAATCCCATACGGATGTTACCGACTATAACAGCGTTTTTATCCATTGGTTCATTCTCTTCAGCGAAGACGATATTACTCGCTCCAATGAAGTCTAAAGTATCGATGTCTTTGAAGCCAATTTTGTAATTAGCAGCGGAGTCATCTCCATACTTTTTCACGTATTTCGCCTTACTTTTGCAGGCTTTTTTGATTGTTTTTGTATCAATTTGATTGTTAAAAATAACAGCCGTTCTATCTTTCATCTGAAATTACCCCCTTTTCGGTATTGTAGACAAATTGATGTTTTTCATCGTTGATATGATATTGAACTGTGATGTCGTTTCCTTGGATGACATAAGAATCAACTTCAGCGTTTCGGAAGAGATCTAAAGCAGTGTTTAAAATCTCCTTCTTTTTCTCGTCATAGGTCGCTAAATCATCACTGGTCATTAAGACTGAACCAAATAAAGCATTAATCTTCGTTAAAGCATATCTTTGTTCAGGAGACATTTTCATATTTTCATCTCTTAATAAGAAGACGTCTGGGTCATTCGCGAACAATCTATCATCAAAGATTGAACGGAAAATGGTGTTTTGCAATGTTACTTTTGTAGAGATTCTTTCGCGGTGTAATAATCTCATAATTGGTGCGTCATCAAAACTTAAAGAGACATCTGGTCCGATTCTTAAATAATCGAAATGTTGATAGGAGTTAATGACATTAGCTCCACAACCTAAAATTAGTTTATCTTTCAAGATATCGCGTAATAATTGATAAGCTTGGTCTTGGACCATGCATCTGCTTCTACATTCATAAACTGGTAAAGCGGAAGCGTATAAGAAGTCTAATTTGAAGAAGTCAAAACCCATATCCATATAATGAGTTAAGAATTTCTTAATATAATTAACTGCATCAGGATTATCTAAATCTAAAGAATAGAAATGAGACCAGTTGCCACCGGTTTTAACGATGTTACCTTTTTCATCTCTTTTAAATAACTCTTTGTGTTCTTGATATAGTTTACTTTTTGTTTCAGCGATAAATGGAGCAAGCCACAATCCCGCCTTATAGCCTTTCTCGTGAATCTTATCGACGATTGGTTTTAAGCCATTTGGGAATTTAACTGGGTCGACATCTAACCAGTCACCAACAAATGTTTCATAACCATCATCGATTTGGAAAACATTGAAGCGAGAATCTAAAGCGGATAAATCTCTTAAAATGATTTCTTCGTTGATGTTTTGATAGTAGTTATACCAAGAGGTGTATCCAAATACTTTTTCCTTATTTAATTTAGGGAAATCTTTTTGGAAGTTCTTTAATCCTTCGTTATAGTCGTAGAACAATTTGTAATCGAAAACAGTCGCTTGTTCACTGGCTTTCAATGAAAGGTTTTTCACTTCACTAGTTAAGAAGAGATTTCTTTTATCTTTAATTAACTCGATGATGAGATAAGCGGTTTTGAAATTTAAGTTATAAATAAATGATTCATTTGAACCTTTACTATAAAAGACATCATAACCGTGGCTTTTCTTGATTGAATATTTGTAGAACAAAGAATCACCATACGCTTTTAAGGCATATTTTTTAGTAATGATGTGTGGACTTTTATCTACATTTCTTAATCTCTTTGCGAGTTTATATTCCTTTGTATCTGTCCAAGATTGATATCCGTTTAAGAAATATAAATCTGAGAAGTTAACGTGAAATGGAATAACTTCTTCGGCTTTTAACAAAGTAATGTCGGTTTTAGCTCTAACCTTGATGACTGTGTGTTCGTTATCGATGTGAGTGGCGATAAATACATCTTCATTGGTGTATTGGGTCGAACGTTTACGGCCGTTTTTCAAATAAAATAAGCGCATATTTGCCTCCTTGTTCTATTTCTCTTCGCTGTTTCTAAGCGAATTTAAAATTATTTTAATTAAACAGTTAATCTCACTAGTCTTTTTTAAAGACTTGTCTTGAGTTAATAAGTTTCTCTTTAAAGATAATTTTTTACAAAGTTCTAACAATGAATGGGTCGTGGAGAAATAGAAAACTTCAATGTTCTTAACTTGTCGAACACTTCCGTCTTTTAATCCTAATTCATAGGCGTTGATAAAATCTGTTTTGTAATTATCTATTTCTCTTTCGTAATCCTTAAGTTCAGGATCTTTTTGATTGTAAATATAGGCATCAAATTCTTTTACAAAGTAAAAATAATCTGGATTGTCTTTAAAAACACCTAAGAAACTATCATAGAAGATTTCTAGTTTTTCAAATCCAGTTTTGCCTTGTGATAACTTGAAGTATTTCTGATTGATATCGTTTTGTAATTTTAAAACACAAGCGACAACAATGTTTTCTTTCTTTTTAAAATAACGATAAATGGTGGCTTCACCAATTTCCGCGGCTTCAGCGATGTCTCTAATTGTGACATCGGCGATTGAACTGCGCATAAAAAGATTAGTGGATACATCCACGACAAAGTTCAATTTTGCTTCTTTTAAACTCATAACACAATTTTTGATAGTCAGGCTATCATTTTGGAAATCTATCTACCATTACTATAATTTATTTTTAAATAAAGTCAAGAAAATAGAAAAAGAGATTTCTTTTCGAGAAAAAGTATTTTTATCTTACATGTTGACTCTTTTTTTGAGATAATTATAGTGATGAAATATGCTGTGAACGAAAATGTAGTTCATTGTCGAAACGGCGTATCCATAATTGTGAATGTAACTGAAATGGGTGGCCGCGAGTATTTTGTTATACGCGCTTTAAGGGGTGATAACGAGAACATTTATGTTCCGGTTGCTACATCCGACAACATCATTAGACCGGTGATGACAGTAGAAGAAGCGGATATTGTTTTAAAAGAATTAAAAGATATTCATTTAGAATATAATTCAAATACTAAACAAAGACGTGATGGCTATAAAAAAAGATTAGGATCAGGAGATGTTAAAGATATCGCTTTCTTGTTCCGTCAATACGAATTATATAAATCTAACCCAGGTAACGCTAAATTAGGTCCTTCAGATTTAGATATGTTAAGTTACGCTTCAAACATTTTCTTAGATGAACTTGCTCTCTCCTACAATCAAGATAGAGACAAGATTGAAGAGTTTGTGAATAATAAGATAGATTAATAAAACCGACCTCACAATGAAGTCGGTTTTTGTTTCAACGATTTTGCAAGAATGAATCTAATTCTTTTATGTCATCAATTGTAGGTCTACCAGGACATTGAACTTTTAATTCTTCTTTTGTTCTAAATCCATAAGTTACTAATACAAAGTCAACTTCTGAATTCTCTGCGGTCTGCATATCAACATTGGTATCTCCAATATAGAAGGCATCTTTTTTATCAATACCGAATTTTGAACATATTGTGTTGATCATCATCGGCGCGGGTTTTCGATCCATTCCCGGTTCATCGCCTTGAATATAATCAAATACTTTTGGGAAGAACTTTTCTAATAAAGGACGTGCGATATCTGTTAATTTATTGGTCGCAACCGTTAAAATGTATCCTTGTGATTTTAGGTTAAGTAGTGCTTCATGTACTCCAAGGTATGGAGAGGTATAATCTTCACTATGAACTGAGTAGTATTTTCTAAACTCTTTTAAAGTATCTTCATAGTCTGGATTGCCAGTTCCATTCGGGATAGAACGAGCCACTAATTTAGCCACTCCATTACCTATTGCTTTTCTGATGTCTTCAAGGCTTCTTAATGGATAATTTCGCAAATTTAAAGCGTGATTTACCGCGTTTCTTAAATCTTCAAGTGTATTTAAAAGAGTGCCGTCAAGGTCAAAAATTAATAACTTTTTCATTTAACATTTTGAAAGACCTTCACAACATCTTCATTGATAACTAAATCACAATTATTATCGTATGGTGTTGGATCTTTATTAATGAGAACTAAATATCTTCCTTTGAAGTAACGGATGAATCCCGCTGCAGGATAAACAGTTAAAGAAGTTCCGATGACTAAAAGGACATCGCAAGTCATAATCGCTGTTATAGCTCTTTCAATAATAAATTCATTTAATGGCTCTTCATATAAAACGACATCTGGTTTAACGATTCCGTGGCATCTATCGCAATAAGGAATTGGATTATGTGTCATGACATATTTAAGTCCAAATGAACGATTACATTTATCACAATAATTACGATGGATTGAACCATGTAGTTCATAAACTGTATTACTGCCTGCTTTTTGATGAAGGCCATCAATGTTTTGGGTGACAACAATGACATTCTTTCCTTGTTTTTCTAAATTGGCGATGAATTTATGAGCGTAATTAGGCTCAGCATCTTCATATACCATTTTATCTTTGTAGAATTCAAAGAATTCTTTCGTGTGGTTATAGAAGAATGTGTGAGAAATGATTTCTTCTGGACGGATGTTTAGTTTTGTCTTCTGATTATAGATACCATCCGCGCTTCTAAAATCAGGGATACCGCTTGGTACAGAAATGCCTGCACCAGTAAAGACGACGATTTGACTCGCATCATCTAAAATTTGTTTTAAACTATCATATTTACTCATACATTCATTATACTTTTGAGTCGAAAAAGAAGAAAATATTTTCTTATTTTTCTTTTTCTTTTGTTATTTCTCTATATTTACAATATAATTGTCATTACCGTTTGAAAAACGATTATCTTAGATAAGAAAGGAGACTTTTTATGAACAAAAGCATTAAGATTATTGCTCAAAACAAGAAAGCTTCTTTTAACTATTATCTAAGTGAGTTCACTGAATGTGGTATTGCTTTACAAGGAACAGAAATCAAATCCTTAAGAGTGCATAACTGTTCACTAAATGATGCCTATGTCGTTTTTAGAAATGGCGAAGCCGAATTATTAAATGTTCATATTCCAATTTATGAACAAGGTAATATTTTTAATCATGATCCATTAAGAACGAGAAAACTTTTATTACATAAAAAAGAAATTAGATGGTTTGCTGATAAAGTCCAAAGAGGTGGATTTACGGTTGTTCCTACGAAAGTTTATTTTTCTCATGGAAAAGTAAAGGTAGAAATTGCTTTAGCAAAAGGTAAAAAAGATTACGATAAACGCGAAACCATTAAACAAAGAGATATCGAGAGATCTTTGAAAGGCGGCCATTACGATGATTGATTTGAAAGATATTATCGAATTAAGAGATGGTGCGGATTATCAAAGAGATAATTTTGATGATTTTCTAAAGAAAATAAAATTCTCTTTTAATTTACCAGCGATACATATCGCAGGCACCAATGGCAAAGGTAGCACCGCGACTTATATTGCCTCTATTTATAAAGAAGCCGGATATAAAGTTGGTTTATATACTTCGCCTGCTTTATATGAAATTAATGAAATGATGGCCATTAATGGTAATCCTATTAGTGATGACGAAATCAAATCGATTGTTTTAGATAAGAAAAAAGAAATTCAAAAATACGACTTATCAAGTTTTGAAGTTTTAACATATGTTGCATTTGAATATTTCTTAAAAGAGAAATGCGATATTTGTGTTATTGAATGTGGCATGGGTGGAGAAGTAGATGCGACAAATATCTTCGAACCAATCTTATCCATCATCACATCAATCAGCTTAGAACACACTGCGTTTTTAGGTAGAAGCATTTCAGAGATCGCTCTACAAAAAGCAGGAATCATTAAAGAAGATATTCCTGTTCTTTTAGGTAGCATTCCAGAAGAAGCGATTGATGTTATCGCGGATGTCGCAAAAGGGAATAATTCAAAGATATATTCAGTTGGAGAAAGCCATCAACCTAAGCCAAATGATGAAGGTTATCAATTTACATATGGTACGATTGAAAACATCCAAATTAAATCACCCGCATATTATAGCGTGAATGATGCGTGCATTGCGATTGATGCAGTGCAAATATTAAAAGGTCAATTTCCTATTTCTGATGAACAAATCAAGGCCGGATTATTAAATGTTCAAATGCCTTGCAGAATGGAAAGATTAGAAAAAGATCCACTTGTAATTATCGATGGTGGTCACAATCCAGAAGCCTTTGATAAATTAGTAATTTCATTGCAAAAAGCCCGTATTTCAAGTGGAATTCGAGTTTTATTAGCGTGTTTTAAAGATAAAAACTTAATCCAAATGTTGTCTTCAATTGGTTCTATAGCTGATACGATTATCTTAACGACTTTTGATCATCCAAGAGCGAGAACTCAAGATGACTATTTCTTATATTTATCAGATTATGATTTTATCGAAAATCCAATAGAGGCTTTCAAAACATTAAAGGAAAGATATCCGGAAGATACGATTGTTATTACTGGTTCTTTAGCTTTTGCTGCGTGTATGTCTAAGAGGTTAAAAGATGGACAATAAAAATCTCTCATTAACTTCTAAGATTTGTTTAGCCGCTATCTTTATGGTTTTAGCGGTTATTTTACAAAAAGTAGTAGCGATTAACTATATCCCAATCATTCCCTTTTTGAGAATCTCATTAGGTGGACCAGCGATGATTATTTTCTCATCGATATTCCTTGGCCCATGGTTTGGTTTACTTGTTGGACTAGGCTCAGATGTTCTTGGTTATTTTATTTTTGATCCAAAGAACAATGCCTTCTTTCCTCAAATCACCGCGATATATGCCTTATTAGGTTTTGCTTCATATTTTGTTTTCTTATTTGTGAAGAGACTAATTAGTGAAAAAGTGATCAAAGCTGTTTTGCCTTCTTTTGTTGTTTTGGCGTCATTAGGAGTCATCTTACCGATTTGGCTTGCTCCTGAGCTTCAATTATATGGAAGCACTTATGTCCTTGAGTTATGGCAAAAGATTTCTATAACCGCTGGTTTAGTGGTTTTAAGCGCAATACTTTTAGTATTCATATTTGTTTACGCAAGAAAGAATCAAACAATCAATGTTTATAAAGTGTCATTTGCATTACTACTTATTGAAATCACGATAATGGTGATGTTTGGCACCTTAATGAAAGGCTTAGCGTTTGGCTTTGCCACCTATCCAGTTATTTTGCTTTGTCAAATAATTGTTTTGTTTGTCAATGTTCCGTTAAATACGGTTATAATTTCTTTGATAACTAATGTCATCAAAAAGAAAAACATTAGATGTGATGTTGTGTAATTATGGAAGAAGAACGTGAAGAACAAGAAGAATTAGTAGATGATGGAAAAGTTCATTTTCCTATTTCTGGTCTCATAGTTATCGGGATCATTTCTTTACTTATGGCGATTTGTCTCGTTGTTATTTTGGTTGTGAGGAATAATTAAATGCTAACAAAGTTATTAACGTTATTACCTTTATTATTCTCCTCTAATTTGAACGTGGCTTCTGATGCTTGGGCTTGGTTTCCTTATCCATATACCACTGATATAACCGTAGAAAACCATGTTCTAACTTCAGTTAACGATAAGGACACTCCAAATGTTCGTATATATGCTGAACAAGAAGTAACCACCATTGGTGAACACGCTTTTGATGATTGCTCATTTTCCACATTAATGATTTCTAAAACTGTCAAAGATGTTCAAGCAACATATCCTGACACTCTTGGAGTTATTTATTTCACAGGAGCATTATCTGAAATTGAATTCGATTATCCAAATAATGTTGTGGTTTATGAATACGGCTGCGATGAAGGCTTTTTAAATTACTGGACTCTTAATATTAGACCTAACACTGATGGTTCAAGTATTTGTAATGTCACAAGAGAACATTATGTCAAAATGAAACAGCTCTATAACGAGTTAGAGACTCATGATAGAAATACAGTTGATGCAAAAAAAGATGGCACAGGCACTATCTATGATAGTGTTAAATATCTAGACTCTTATTTTTCCGGTAGAAGCTCTAGTCAAAATACAACAAAAGAAATACCTCAAACCGTGATGATTATTCTAATTTTAATTGTCGCCTCTTTTGGTATGACTTCAATTGGCATCTTCTACATTTTTAAAGACAAAAAGATTATTGGTTGAGGAGCACATTATGAAAAAGATTTTCTTCGGAACAATATTGTTATCTCTACTTCTCACTGGTTGCTCATCAAGTGGTGGCTCCAGTGGTGGAAAAGAACCAGAAGTCCAGCCTAATCAAGTTAATTCATCCACTTGGTATGATTTAATCAATAGTGGTCAAGCCATCAGTGCTTTTTCTAACGTTAGTTTGACTCTTGAACATGGTGGATATCCTTTCTTTGCTGTGGATACAAATATCGATTGTAAAATCAATAACGGAACAGTTTTTATCGATTGGAAAGAATATGGGAAGTTCTATTTCATCTTTGATGAATCGAAATATAACGAGAAAACTAGAAAATATGAAACATACTCTGCGATTGTTTTAGATATCAGCACCCAAGAATACACAAAAAATGATGAAGTCACAGGTGGTTATTTAAAAGAAATCATGTCTGGTTGGATTTTACCAGCACTAGATTTATCCAAATTATTGATGGCTGATTTCACTTATTCTGAAGAGAGCAAGTCTTATACAAGTTCAAAGATTTTTTCTACTTCCCAGCTTCCTCCTCTTCCGACAAATGATTTCACACATAAAGTTTCAAATGTGGAGATTAGTTTCTTAAACAATCAAGTTCAAGATATCAGTTATCGAGTGGATACTTGGTCACAAGATTTTAAGTTAACGTTTAGTAATTATGGAACAACCACATTTGATGTTCCTGATGTCGAATAGAAAAATAAAATAGTAAATTGTATTTACATTTTGCAAATAGGTGTGTAATATTATGACAGTAAAATTTTGATAGTGAGGATGAGATAAATGAGAGAAAAAGTTCTTTTAATTTGCGAAGAGTGCCTCTCTAGGAACTATCCGATGAAGATCAAAATTGAAGAGGGCAAACCACTTACATACAAGAAGTATTGTCCGCGTTGTGGGAAGCATACTATCCACAAAATTAGCAAATAGGAGGATTCATAATTATGGGTCTAAAGAGTTACGCAAAAGGTGTGGTCAAAGAAGGTAAAAGAGTTCGTTGGCCAAAAAGAGATGTCTTAATTCCATCAATCGTCGTCGTGACAATTATCGCTGTTGTCGCAGCCTTAATTTTGTTCGCAGAAGATGCTGCTGGTAATAAATTAATCCAAATCTTACAGGATGCTTTCGGCAAATAGGAGGAAATCAAAATGGGTGAAGAATTAAAGTTTACGGATTCCACTACGGATATTTCCGAACAAAATAACGACCAAGAACAAAAACTTGGTGAAAAAGCTTGGTATGTTGTTAACACATACTCCACACACGAAAGAAAAGTTGCAGACAACTTAACAAAACGTGTCGAATCCATGGGATTACAAAGCCTTATCAACAGAATTGTTGTTGCTGAACAAGAAGTTCCGGTTATCGATAGAGAAACAGGCTTACCAAATGGTAAAACAAGAATGAAAAACCTCTACCCAGGTTATGTCTTCGTTGAAATGATCATGACAGACTATGCTTGGTATGTCGTTCGTAATACTCCAGGCGTTACCGGTTTCGTCGGATCATCTGGTAAAGGTACAAAACCATTCCCAGTTCCAAGAGAACAAATTGAACCAGTCCTCAAGAGAATGGGTATGGTCGATGACTCCATGTATGATAGATACGCTGATGGTGACTTAGTGAAGATTATTCATGGTCCATTTGAAGGAACAGAAGGTCACATCTTATCCATCAACCGTGATACTGGTTTAGTCGAAGTCGAAGCTATCTTCTTTGGTAGACCAACCAAAGTCGAAGTTGACTTCTCTGAAATCGAAAGAATCTAAGCTTTGCTTAGTAAGAAAAAAGACGGCTCGACCGTCTTTTTATTTTGTATAAGTGAATATTTCATCGTAACTAGATGAACTATCAACCCATAATCCTCGCTTAACTGCGCTTTCTTCGATAGTGGTTAACTTCAATATATTTAGATTGCTATCAATCGTGAATATGAGCTCAACTTTCTTAAATACTGGGTCTTTACTCATCTCGCCCATTTCTCTTTGCTGTTTGACATATTTTAATGTAGAAATAGTGGGATCTAATTCAAGAGTTACTACATAGTTATTTTCATCAACTTGTCTATCTTCTTTTAGGACTGTTTCGTTACTGATAATGAAGATAGTGGGGAAAGAATAATCAATGCCCCATTTATCTTTAAAAGCGGTCAATGATAATGATTCAGTTGGGTTCTTATTCCAATCCGCTTCTTTGCTTGATTTAGGAGTGCCATCATAGACATGGATAGTATCTCCATCTTTTTCAAAACGCTTAGCGGTGCTGATTAATCCAGTTGATATGCTTTCTTGAATTATATGCCCGTTATCATAGATGAATTTACCACCTATTTCTTGGGTGGCAATCGCCGCTTTGGTGGCGCCTTCAGTATAAGAAGAGACGTATTCTCTATTAACCTTCTTAGATAATGCATAATTGACGAATTCATATCCTTTTGATTCCTGATATAATTGTTCGGTTGTCTTGCTATCTTTCTTAGCTAAATATGAGGCATAGATATCAGAGTAATTTATCTCATAATCTTCAATGCCTTTTTCGGTTTCTTTATTGTTATAATCAACAAAAACGTGCCTCGCGAGGAATATGCCTGTAGCTACGCATAAACCTGTGACTAGCACGCCTATTGTGGTAAATAAGATAATCTTCTTCTTTTTGTCCATTTCTTGCAATTTTACCAACAAAACAGACTTTTATTTTGACTTTTTGCCGTTTACTGCTTCACGGAATGAGTGAATTTCTTTATCGGTTCCAACAACGAAACAAGTATCATCTGGGAGTAATGAATCGTTACCACCTGGGACGAATGATTTACCGTTTCTGGTAATGAGAACAATGTTAACACCATATTTCACCTTTGGGCTCAATTCGATGATTGTTTCTGGAACGAAAGAGGAGTTAATTAAGATGGAAATAATGGAGTATTTTTCATCTAATTTATAGAAGTCTCTATAGTCGACATTTCCTAACCTATTGGCTAAAGCAACACCAGCGGCTTTTTGTGGAGAAATAATTTCGGTAGCACCGAGCTTTTTAATGATGGATGCATAATAGTCATCATCAACACGAACGATGATTTGTTTAACGCCTAATTCTCTTAAAACGACTGTGGTTAAAACGCTTGCTTCTTTGTTATTACCAAAAGCAACGATTGCCGCGTCAACATCCTTGATGCCTAATTCTTTTAACGCGATTTCATCTGTGGAATCTGCGACAAAGCAAGTAGGAACTAATCCAGAGATTTTCTTGACCGCTTCTTTGTCATTATCGATAGCGATGATGTCTCTGCCGTTGTCGACTAATTCTTCAACAACCGCGCGGCCGAATTGACCTAAACCGATAACTGCGAATGATTTTTTTGCCATAACTTAATTTCTCCTATCCGATTAAGAAGTCTGCTTCTATATATTGATAATGTCCTAATTCTTCAGTATTACTACGGAAGACTTGGAAGAAGGTCATTGGACCTAATCTGCCAGCGAACATCATAATGCACAATGTTATTTTACTACCAACTGAAAGAGTTGGTGTGAGATTTGCGGATAAACCGACTGTACCAAAAGCGGAGAATGTTTCAAAGAAGACACTGGATGTATCCGCGTAAGGATTTCCTTCTTCAAATAATGAAACAAACATAAACGCTATGATGACTGTCAAAACAGCGATGACTAATAATGTCATACCTTTTAAAACAGTATTTTCTGAATAAATACGATTGAATGCGACTACGCGCTTTCCTCTTAAGTGAGAGGCAACGGCGATAGCGATAATAAAGATTGTTGTTGTTTTAATACCACCAGCGGTACTTAATGGTGAACCACCGACGAACATTAAGATACAACTAATAGTTGTTCCTGCGGTGGATAATGTTGATTGATCAAATGTCGCAAAGCCAGCTGTTCTACATGTGACTGATTGGAAAGCCGCATCAAAGAATGAAATATTGTTTTCAACAATAATGTCACTAATAACAAATAAACCAAAACCAAATAATAAGAAAAATGCGGTAGTGGTCAAAACAATCTTCGTAAATGGGCTCCATTGTTTTGGTGTTTTCTTGAATGAGAATAATTCAATGATAACCATGAAACTGATACCACCTAAAACGATGAGCACCATAATATAACTTAAATAATAGTAATACGCCCATTCCGCGGTGTCTTTTAATTGAGCCATCATAGTGCCAGGAGCGGCGATTAAAGAAGTGCTTCCAAAGATATCAAATCCAGCGTTATTGAACGCGGAAACAGAGGTGAATAAACTGCTCCATAAAGCGTGGCTAACATTATCAGGATAGAGGATAAGTGCGACAGGTAATCCTAAGAAGAAACCGATTAATTCGCAAAGGAATGAAATAACGATGATTTTTCTAACGAAAAGAACAACGCTAGCGAAGTTTGTCGCGTTTAAAGCTTGTGATAAAAAGAATCTATTTTTAAACTGTAATTTACTTCTAAATAGTGTGACAACGAAGGTTAAGACGGTAATAAATCCAAGACCGCCGATTTGGATCATAAGCAAGACGATGATTTGGCCGGTGAATGTTAACGCGCCACCTATGCCTTCGACGAATGTGCATAACCCAGTCACGCATGTCGCTGATACAGCGGTGAAGAAGCAATCTAAGAAAGTAATATGGATGCTTCCATCTGCGCTAGTATAGTCAAAAGCCCATTGTCCGCTCTTCTGTGAAAATGGCATCGCAAGCAAAAATGCTCCGACGACAATGACAACAACGAAGGAGAGGATGACTAGTAGATACGGACTGATTGAATGTTTTCTTACAATTTTCGCCATAGCACCTATTCCGGCTGATTAGAATTATATACTCACTCTGTCAATTTGTCTACATTTATCAAATTATAATAATTTGAAAATACTTTTCGTTTTCTTCGTAAACTATTTTTAGAAAAACTTCTTGCATTCTTATTTAATTCTTTGATATTCTATTCGAGCATGTTGCCTTCACACAGGAGTGTTGCGCATATATGTAAATATCGTTTCGTGGAAGAGTGGTGATTCACTCGCAAACCACGACACGGACAAATCTACAAAAGGAGGAAAGTCACGTGAGTAAAAAAATCGCAAAAGCGGTGAAGTTAGAACTCCCTGGTGGTGACGCAAAGCCAGGACCAAAGTTAGCTTCTGCTGGTTTACCAAACATGGCGAAATTCACAATGGATTTCAACGCCAAAACAGCGGACAGACGTGGTGAAATCGTTCCAGTTCTTATCATCACCTATGAAGACAAAACATTTGAGTTCTTCATCAAAACCACACCAGTTGCACCTTTATTATTGAAGGCTGCCGGCATCGAAAAAGGTGGAGCCAATGGTCGTAAAAACGTCGTTGGTCATGTCAGTCGTGCCAAAATCCGTGAAATCGCGGAATACAAAATGCCAGATCTCAACTGCAACGACATCGAAGCAGCTATGAGAATCGTTGAGGGTAGTGCTCTCAATATGGGCATTGTCGTGGATGACTAAGGAGGAGAATTATGAAAAGAGCAAAGAAATATGTTGCTGCTGCAAGTAAAGTCGACTCCAGCAAGTTATACACAATCGAAGAAGCTGTCAAATTAGTCAAAGAAACTTCAACAGTTAAATTTGATGCGACAGTGGATGTCTCATTCAGACTCGGCGTCGACCCAAGACAAGCCGATCAACAAGTTAGAGGAACATTAATTCTTCCTCACGGCAATGGCAAAACCAAAAAAGTCTTAGCAATTACTGATAAAGTTGATGACGCTTTAGCTGCCGGTGCGGATTTCGCTGGCGGAGCCGAAATGGTCGATAAAATCCAAAAAGAAAACTGGTTTGATTACGACGTTATCGTTGCGACCCCAAATATGATGGGTATTATCGGTAAAGTTGCTCGTGTTTTAGGTCCTAAAGGCTTAATGCCAAACCCAAAAACAGGAACAGTTGGTCCAGATATCGCAAAAGCAGTCAAAGAAATTAAAGCCGGTAAAGTTCAATACCGTTGCGACAAAGAAGCGAATATGCACGTTTCAATTGGTAGAGTGTCATTCGATGATGCGAAATTAGTTGATAACTTAACAGCTTTAACAGATGCGGTGGTCAAAGCTAAACCAGCAGCTTGCAAAGGCGTCTACATCAAAAACGCGGTGCTCCATACGACCATGGGTCCATCCGTGCCATTTACATTTAACGGTCGATAATTAACAAAGATTTCAATATACCAAAGACAGTAACGGGCGAAGCAGCCTTAATCATGTTACCGAGGCGTACGAATAAAATTTTCTACCCGTATATTGGAGCCTCAAAAACAAAAATTTTGAAAAAAGGAGGTCGAAGAATATGAATAAAGAAGTCTTAGCTGTCAAGCAAGCCGCAGTGAAAGAAATTGAAGAAAAAGCAAAAGCTTGTAAGAGTTTAACAATTGCTGAATATCGCGGATTAACCGTCGCTCAAATTCAAACATTACGTCGTGCTCTTCGCGAAGAAAAGACTGAAATGTGTGTTTACAAGAATTCTCTTGTTGAACGCGCTGTCAAAAACCTCGGCTACGAAGGTTTAGATGAATTCTTAACCGGTCCTAACGCTCTCTTCTTCTCTGAAGAAATCAGTAACGGACCAAAGGTCTTAGCGAAATATGCTAGAAAATTCGGAGAATCTCTTACCATCAAGGGTGGCTATGTCGAAGGCAGAGCTTTCGATAAAGCGGGAATGATTGAAATTTCCAAATTACCAGGTAAAGAAGGTCTCATTTCCATGTTCTTATCGTGCTTACAAGCACCAATCCGCCAATTTGCAGCTACAGTTAAAGCTGTGGCGGAAAAATAACGCCAATTAGGAGGAAAACAAATTATGGCAAAGTTAACAAAAGAAGAAATCGTTGCGGCATTAAAAGAAATGACCGTTCTCGAATTAAATGATTTAGTCAAAGCCGTCGAAGAAGAATTCGGCGTCACAGCAGCAGTCGCAGTCGCTGGTCCAGCCGCTGCCCCAGCTGAAGAAGAAGAAGCTGCAAAAGGTCCAGCAGAAGTTAGCGTTATCGTTACATCTGTCGGCGCCAGCAAAGTTGCAGTCATCAAAGCTGTCCAAGCTATCACAGGTTTAGGTTTAATGGATGCGAAGAAACTCGTTGACGTTTTACCAGCCACCATCAAAGAAAAGATTTCCCCAGTCGAAGCGGAAGAACACAAGAAAACTCTCGTTGGCGCTGGTGCTGAAGTCGAAGTTAAATAATTTAACTTACCAATTTAATTAAATCCGTTATCTATGTCCCATTACTTCCAAAACGATCCAAATTTAGCGTCAAATTTGCATAAAATTAGTTTTGATATCAATGAGATACATATGTCCTTATGGACGGATAATGGTGTATTTTCCAAAAGTAGAGTAGATGAGGGGAGTTTTGCCTTTTTGAAGGTACTTCTCCCCCTCAAACTCACTGGAAAAATACTCGATTTAGGTTGTGGGTATGGCACTATTGGCTTAACTATTGCTGTATCCTCAAAAGAAGCAAGGGTCGACCTTGCTGACATTAATACGCGCGCCCTAGCATTATGCGAAAGGAACGCTGAAGAACTAGGTTTAAGCCAAAGAGTCACTATCCTTCAAAGTGATATCTACGAAAATATAGAAGGACCATATGATTCAATTGTTGTGAATCCTCCGATACGGGCTGGGAAAAAAGTTACCTATGCCATGTATGAGGGGGCGAAACAACGCTTAATTGATGGCGGTTCACTCTTCATTGTTATTCGTAAAGCCCAAGGTGGTCCAAGCGCCAGTGCTTATATCGAAAGCCTGTTTGGAAACATCACTCTTCTTAAAAGAGATAAAGGGTATTACATCTATCAAGCGAAGAAAGTGGACAAGTAAATATTGAAATTTAAGGAGCCATTATAATGTCAACAAGAAACATCTTAGAGTTAAACAAACTCAACAATGATCGTTATGACTATTCCAGAGTGTCTGGCAAGTTGCCTTTACCAAACCTCGTTGAAATTCAAACAAAGTCATACGAAGAATTCAAAAACAAAGGTTTAGACGATGTTTTCAGAGAAAGTTTCCCAATCAATAACTACACTGGGACCCTTTCCATTGATTATGTGTCAATCCGTTTTGGCGAACCAAAACATTCATTTTTAGAATGTAAAGCCCAAGACTTGACATATAGTATTCCAATTTTCGCCACCTTACGTCTCAATCACAAAGAGACAGGTGAAATTCAAGAATCTGAAGTCTACATGGGTGAATTCCCAATCATGACCAAGAGCGGAACATTCATCGTCAATGGTGCGGAAAGAGTTATCGTTAGCCAACTCGTCCGTTCCCCGGGCGCCTATCTCTTCAAAGAGATGAAAGCCGGTAAGTTCCTTTATTCTGCCGATTTAATCCCAGGTAGAGGTACATGGTTACAATTCGAAAGTGATAGTAAAGATATCTTATCCGTTCGTATTGATAGACAACGTAAAATGAACGCTGGTCTATTATTAAAAGCTTTAGGCTTAGAGAACGATGAAGACATCATCAATCTTTTCGGACAAAACGAAGTATTGACAAATACTTTGAGCAAAGATGAAAGTTCAAAAACCGATTCTTCTAGAAAAGCCCTCGTTGAAATCTTCAAGAAGATGAAACCAGGTGAACCAGTCACCGAAGAAGGTACGATTAACTATTTAGTCCAAAAATTCTTCGATGATAAGAGATACGATCTCGGAAGAGCCGGCCGCTATAAATATATTAAAAAATTAGGGATTTATAATCGTCTCGCGGGAAGAATCCTCGCTGAGAATTTAAAATCCTCCGATGGTGAACTTCGCTTCAAGAAAGGTTATCAATTAACAGTTGAAGATGTTGAAGCACTTAGAAACGAAGACTTCTTCGAAAATGGTGCGCACACATTAAGACTTTCTATTAACGAAAGATTAGACACCAACGGTACAGTGAACTTAGTCAAAGTTTACAATAATGAAAAAGATAAGAAAGTCTGCCATATCATTGGTACAGATTTGAATAGTACATGCACACATGTCACTATCAGTGACATCTTCGCAGTCTTCTCCTATTATCTCAACATTATGGAAGACTTTGGTGACACTGATGATATCGACCACTTAGGCAACCGTCGTATAAGACAAGTGGGCGAACTCATCCAAAATCAATTCCGTATCGGTTTAGGCAAGATGGTCAAAACTGTTCAACAAAAAATGTCCATCTCTGATTTAGGCAATATCAAACCAAAAGCCTTAATCAACCCACGTCCTTTAACCGCTTCTATTCGTGAATTCTTTGCATCCAGCCAATTATCCCAATTCATGGATCAAACCAATCCTCTTGCTGAATTAACTAACAAGAGAAGATTATCCGCTTTAGGTCCTGGCGGTTTGACAAGAGATAGAGCTTCTACCGAAGTCCGTGACGTTCACGTCTCTCACTACGGCAGAATCTGTCCAATTGAAACTCCTGAAGGTCAAAACATCGGTTTGATTAACAATTTGGCTAGCTATGCTAAAGTTAACAAATACGGATTTATTGAAACTCCTTATCGTAAAGTGGACAAGGCCACTCATCGCGTCTTAAATGAACCAGATGACTCCTTATACTTAAGCGCGGATGAAGAATGGGACTATGTCATCGCTGAAGCGAATATTAATTTAGGCCCAGACGGTGAAATCTTAGACGAACATGTCGTCGCGAGATTTAAAGGCGAAAACATCATGGCCAATAGAGAAGATGTCGACTTTGTCGACGTTTCCCCAAAACAAATTGTTTCCATCGCCGCAGGATGTATTCCATTCCTCGAAAACGATGATACAATGCGTGCTTTGATGGGTTCTAACATGCAACGTCAAGCCTTACCATTATTAAGACCAACCGCTCCATTCGTCGGTACAGGTTTAGAAAACCAAATCGCTCGTGACTCCGGTTTAGCCGTTGTTGCCGCTGAAGATGGTGTTGTAACCTATGCTGATAGTTTAGAGATCGAAATCTTAGAAAATGGTAAGAAAGAACCAACCGTTTATCATTTACAAAAATTTGAACGTTCTAACCAAGGTACATGTATTAACCAAACATGCATCGTTAAAGTCGGTGACAAAGTCAAACGTGGACAAATCATCGCTGATGGTCCAGCCATGCAAAATGGTGACTTAGCCTTAGGTCAAAACGTCACAATCGCTTTCATGACTTGGAATGGTTACAACTATGAAGACGCTGTCATCATGTCCGAGAGATTAGTGAAAGACGATGTTTATACATCAATCCATATTGAGAAATATGATTGTGAATGTCGTTCTATCTCTAAGCTCGGTGATGAAGAAATTACCGCTGACATTCCAAACGTTGGTTTAGATGCGAAAGCACACTTAGATGAAAGAGGTATCGTTGTGATCGGTACTGAAGTCAAAGAGGGCGATATCTTAGTTGGTAAAGTGACTCCTAGAGGTCAAACTGAACCTACTCCAGAAGAAAAACTCTTAATGGCGATCTTTGGCGAAAAAACTAACGAAGGTAAAGATGCATCTTTACGTGTTCCGCATGGTGGTGCTGGTATTGTCATTGATGTCAAGATCAGAAAACGTGAAGAAAGAGCCAAAGATAACGAACTCCCACCAGGAGTTAACGAAATCGTTACCGTATATATCGCGCAAAAGAGAAAGATCTCTGAAGGTGATAAGATGTCTGGTCGTCACGGTAATAAGGGTGTTATTTCCCGTATTTTACCAGAAGCAGATATGCCATTCCTTCCAGATGGCACACCTGTCGATATTATGCTTAACCCATTAGGCGTTC
>JAZQVN010000034.1:0-2513 GCA_045631885.1 Bacilli bacterium | reverse complement strand
CGATTTGACCAGCAGATAAAGAGGCAACGATTGGATATAAATCTCTAATCCCATCGCCATTAAATACACTTGCATCTTGAGCGAAAAATTCAGCAAGAGTTGCACCATTATCGAAATCATAATCGACTTCATCCATGCGTTCTTTTGCCGCAACTAATTCGAAATCAAGTGCGTTATTCATAACATCGGCTCTCGCAGATAATTCTGCGACAATTGCCTCGGAATTTTGAGCCATATTATCGCTACTATCATCGTACTGTTCCATCTTGGCAATCTTATCGTTATATTCATCTTCTTGGATATTAGCTAAAGCATTAGCTTTGTCATCAAAGTCGCTAAGGGCTTGAGAAAATGCATCCCATTTTTCTAGTAATTGTCTAGCGCTATCTTGGTACATCCTATCTAAGGTTGCATCAACTTCAGTAACATCAACACCTTGTTCATTAACTAATTCATATTCTAAAGCTCCTAAAGAATTATCTTCTAATCTATCAATCCAGCTGGTTTCCGCTGTATCGGTTGCTTTAGTAAGGAATGTTTCCATTGAAAGCATATTTTTGCCATTAGCTTGCATGACGATAGTTAAAATATCAGCGTGCTGTTTCTTTTCTTCTTCACTTAAAGAAGCATAAGCAGCATCGCCAAGTTCATATTTAGTTTCATTAACTAATAAATCACCCATTAAGCCAAGAGTATCGTCATCAAATAGTTTATTGAGCATGGATTTCATGTATTGTGCTCTTGCTTTATTAGCAGGATATTCTGAACTAAGGTTTTCTCTATATTCTTCTAGGACCACAATAAATCTTTCTACAAATGGAATGATTTCTGTTCTAAGACGTTTTTCCATTAATTCTTCATAATCTTTAACAGAATAGCCACCTCTCATGTTCATCACTGCTAAATCAGTAATAGCATCTTTCACACTAGTGGTTGTCTTATATCCTAAATAAACAATCTTCTGACCTCTACCCATTGTTGGGTCTTTAGAACCTGCTTCATAATTTAAGTCAGCGTACTTCCCATCTTTAGAAAGGATGGTATAACCATCTGAAAGAAGTTCGCTTTTTGCTTCGTCTTCGGTTTTACCGATACCCACTCTAATTTCGGAAATATACCTTGTTTCACCTGCTGCCATTGCGGGAGCGTAATGAGATGGGATAGAAATCCCTAAGGCTACCGCCATAGCGGCAATTGTTAATTTGGAAATGCTTTTTAGCATGCTACATCCTCCTATATATCATTAATAAATATTTATTATTCACTTACTTTTGTTTCTTTCTTTTTATTAAGTATTAACATAATCGCAATGCCAATGCCTGCACCAACAACTGCGCCAATACCCGCAAATAAGAAGCCAGTACCAGTTGAGAAGTTAGATGCTGATAAAGAAGCTGTCTTAACGGCGGATTCATCAACTTGGAAATAAACGTAAGTACCCTTATTTGTATCGTTATAACAATAATGTTTATCAGTTAAGTTAAAAACTCCACCACCAAACATATGAATGCCTCTTTCATAACCAGTTGGTAAATTAGAGTTTCCTGTTACTACTTTTAGGCTATCTGCAATAATAGGAGCTTGACCTTCGTATTTAACATAGTAAAGAGCAAGCCATTGTCTACCAACATCTCCGTTTAAATCAGCGAAGTTTTGAAGTTGCTCATAATAAGGAGCGTCGCTTTTACGATTACATTCCGCTACTCGATAATAAGCAGTATCATTTCTTTTGAGTATTGTCACTCCATTAATAGTTTCTGAAACCTCAGCTTTTTCAACCATGTATTTAGGAATAGGTGTGTAATCGACATTATAGTAGGCATATAATTCTTGCACTGTGGTAATAATGGAATAAATTGCTAAAGCGGTCATGGCAACTGTAAAAGCAGCACCAAGATAAGCGCAAAATTTAGATTTGGCTGAGAAATTTGCTACAGTATCCTTATAATCATCTGCGTCTTCAAGAATGGTCTTTGCAGCTCTTGATCCGACTACTTCTTTCATTCCGCTATAATATTCATCATATTTTATTTTAAAATATTCTGGATTAGCCTCATAATATTTTTCAATTTTATCCGGCCATTTGGCAATATATCCTTTAATATGATGTAAATTATTTTTGACATGGTTAAAGTAACCAAACATTCCCCATGAAGCAAGCATTCCAACGGTTGCGATTGTGGTCGCTCCCCAAAGAATCCAAGTATTTGTACTTAAAGGAGAATCACTAACTGCGTCGTTTTTCATTGCAGTTGCGCGTAGTGCCTCACTAGTAACCGCAACCTTACCTTTTTGGAAGATTTCTCTATTGACACCTTCATAAATTGAGGCAGGCTCAGCATCACCTAAATCATTACCTTCGTAATTTGTGGCATCAGCAGTCGCGATAGTCACTAAATCTTGTAAGGATAAGAAATCTAAACCTGCGATTTGACCAGCAGATAAAGAGGCAACGATTGGATATAAATCTCTAATCCCATCGCCATTAAATACACTTGCATCTTGAGCGAAAA
>JAZQVN010000033.1:0-3153 GCA_045631885.1 Bacilli bacterium | reverse complement strand
CGGTTGGAGCCACATTAGACGCAGATGCTCCCAGCTATTTGCAGGGGGTATTGCACTATACAATGAAAAGAGAAAACGATACTTTTCTGCACTGCTTATCAAAAATTGATAAAGGCCATCAAATGCAATTTTGGCAATTCTATTGGTCAAGCATCATAGATGGCAGAAGCCAGCAGGACGAATTTATTGAATTATACAATAAGAACAAAGAAAAGTACCCCACGATAATGAAGGCAATGTCCACCGCTTTTGAATACTTCAACACAGGAGTGCTTTTTATGGAAGATTTCAATAATTTCATGAATAGCAGGTAACAAAAATGAATCTCTTTTTACCGCCAAATATGTATCTCTCAAATACATTACAACAAAACGACAACATTGATTATCAACAAATTAAAACACAAACAAAATTCTTTGACGAAGATGAGTATTAATGGGCAAAAAGTCATCTTTTAGTAGATAACTAACTGATAAATAGCAATGTAAAGAAAGATTCAAAACTTTAACACATTGCTCTTTACCGTATTTAAAAGCCAAATTTCTTGCACAATAACATCAAAAATGGTGCTTTTTTTGAGGAGGAAAGTGTGAAATTTTCAAAATAATCTTTCGCCTGAGAGTTTCCCCCTGCTGTGCAAATATTAAAGAGAATATTAATAAAAATTGAATTATGGACTATTCAAATGAATTTAAAGATTTAATCGCTTGCGCAAATAAAGAAAATGATTTTATAGGGTATGGTAATCCAAATGCTAAAATCCTGATAATTGGAAAAGAAGAATCTTTGAATATAGAAAAAGAAGAATCTTTGGATATGGGAAAAAAAGACGATAAAAGAATCTATGAAATAGCAATCAAGTCCAACTGTGAATTGTGGGAAAAAAACGATTTAGATGCCTCTTCAATTACACCAGATTCAATTCCTGTATGGAAAGATAGTAAAGATTTTAACCCTTTATACCCATGGAAAGGTGATGATTTGCCTAAAGGCACATGGACTAATTATCAAAAATTAATAAACCGCTTATATCCCGAAGCCGATGCCGGGAAGATGACAACATTCCATCAATACGCATTTATAACAGAGTTCAACGACTTGCCTTCAAAAACGAGCAAACGCAAAGATACGGAAGTTCAACAACGCATTACGCATAGATGCAAGAATGTTTTAAATCACCCTTTTTATAAATCTTTTCCAATTGTAATAGCAGCTTGCGGGCATTATGTCAAAGATTATAATATAAACCTCGAAGAACTTTTCGATCAGAAGTTTATAGAAATGAAACCAGTTGATAAAAGGGAATGGATAAACATTCATAGAAAAGACAATAGGATTCTAATTCACACAAGGCAACTTTCTAATTCGTTTTCCCCCGAATTAATCGAACGTATAGCTGATGATTATTGTAAACCATATATTGAGCCTTAGCAAAAGTCTTAAGAAAGACAATTTATAAATTGTATAATATCTGGATAGAACAACAATGAAAAATATAACCAAGCATAATCGTCCAATTAATACCGTTCTTAAAGAATACATTGAACGTCATAAAGGAAAAATTGTTGAAGCAAGAAAAGAGTTGCAAAGACGATTTTATGGATTAGACTGGAACATACAGAAGAAAATTCTTATTGCACATCTAAAGTCATCAAAATCTGACAGAGAATGGGCTTATCCTCTTCTTCTCAATTATTGGGATAAGAGTTTTTTACCTTGTGTTCAAGAAATTTGGGAAACTTTTCATGAAGAGCGATGCTCGTGGATTGTTATTCGCTATTTCCCGAAAGATTATATTTTCAATAATCTTTATTTGTTGAACTATGAACGTAATTATATGTTTATTTGTCTTCGATTTGGTTTGGATGAAGGATTTGTCATAGAAAAAGAAAAACTCAAACCAGAAGATGTTCTCTATGTTCATTATCGTCTCGGTATAGGAATACAACCGGATGAAGCCAAAGCTTGGTTATATGAAATAGCAATAGATGCTGTTTTGAATTATTACAGAAATGATCTTGATTTGAGACCTTCAGAACAAGGTCGTATTACAGAATTATATCCGCAGAGAATAAGACAACTGGGGCGTGCATTATATTATGTTAATGAAATGGGAATAGAACCAACAGTGTCAGACTTCTCAGAATGGTGTGAATCGGTTAAGCAAATAATGAATAATTCACACGAATGGAAAGAACTACAACAAAGAAATCTGCTTGATTGGGAATTTAACATGAGAGCATATCGTATAATTCTTAAATATATCGGAATCAACTTGCATGAATCTATTATGGAAAATTTAATCAACAAGTTTCCACAACTTAAAAAACTTGTTGATGAATTAAAACTAAAAATTGATTTTGATTACATGCTAAAAGAATTAGAAGAATGAGTTCAACATAAGAATCAAACATAATAGTCCATAATAAAAGGTATGAAAAAGAAAGAATTTATTTACCATAATACCGATGGCAAAATGGCAAAAGAGAAACTCATGCTCATGTTTAACGAGAATGGACATGTTCGTATTGATGAAGCGGATTATACAGCACTTTATAAAAACATCGAGGAATTGTACCATTGGGCTTTACAGGGTAAGGAAATATATGAAGAATGGATAAAAGTTTTTCAAACAGATGAAAATGCTATCAATGCATTATTACAAATGTTAAGACAAGCAAATACGATTGAAGATTTCATCAATGAAACTACAGAGATATATAAAATCAGTACTGTTTCCGCCGAAG
This sequence comes from Bacilli bacterium, assembly GCA_045631885.1. Taxonomy (GTDB): domain Bacteria; phylum Bacillota_I; class Bacilli_A; order RFN20; family CAG-826; genus CAJOLV01. The sequence goes on along the minus strand of JAZQVN010000033.1, from coordinate 406 downwards.
CCCTAGCTAATTTATCTTTGTCGGAATTAACAGGACTTACCCTTGATGTTATCATACAGAGTTTAAAGTATTATTCTATTGCAGTAGAACAATTGGGCACATTAATACAACATAAAAATGCGTTACAATAGCACAGAGTTTGTGTGATTAGATGTTGCGATTCGGACTTTTAAAGAAGATTGCGACTAAATAACTAACACAATAACTCGCAGTGAGATGTATAACATATTGATAAACAATGACAACAATTCTCTTTGACGAGGAGGAATATTAATCAAAAACAATTCAGTAAATTACTAATTTTCAACAAGGAAACGAGTTAAAACAAACTCGTTTCCTTGTTTTGTTTGTTAAAGTAAACAAAATAAAAACATTTTTTCCCGACAAGGTATTGACAACCCCTGTT
>JAZQVN010000032.1:0-47715 GCA_045631885.1 Bacilli bacterium | reverse complement strand
ACGAGAGGACCGGGATGGACATAGCAATGGTATATCGGTTGTCACGCCAGTGGCATGGCCGGGTAGCTACCTATGGAATGGATAAACGCTGAAAGCATCTAAGCGTGAAACCAACCTAAAGATGAGACTTCCCAAACTTTATGTTTGTAAGACCCCCGGAAAGTTACCGGGTTGATAGGTCAGAAGTGTAAGCACAGTGATGTGTTCAGCTGACTGATACTAATAGGTCGAGCGACTTAATTTCTAAGATTTTTAATAACGAGTTTATATAAATCGAAAAGTAAGATTTAAGTTTTAACTTAACAAGAAAGAAAACATGTGGTAATATTCAGTTTTGAGAGAACAATTTACTCTCTATAAAAAAGTCTGGTGGCGATGGCGCGGTGGACACACCTGTTCCCATCCCGAACACAGAAGTTAAGCACCGTAGTGGCGAAAATATCTCCTTGAGACAAGATAGCGAGCCGCCGGGCTTTTTTTATTTATAAAAATATATATAATAATAGATATCGGAGGACGACATATGGATATTAACTTAATTAGAATTAGAACTGTTTTAAATGGCGGCGAAGAAGAATTAATCAAAAATAACGATAATTTTATCGCAGCGATCAATGATGAACTCATTGATGAAGACATCACCTTAGTGGAAGATTCTTTAAATCCTGCTTTTGATATCTATTTCATCGAAACAGGCGGCTCTGAGAGCAAATTCGTCGAACTATTTGATAATATTCAAATTCCTGTTGTTCTTCTTTCTAATGGGCAAAATAACTCATTACCAGCCTGTTTAGAGATCAAATCATATTGTTCCCTTCATGATATTCCAGCTTTAATCCTTACGGGAGATGAAAAAAGAATCGCGAATTTATTAAAACCATTCGCCCGCGCGCTTAATGCGAAGAATCAAATTAAAGATAATAATCTCGGTTTAGTGGGTGAACCATCTAGCTGGTTAATATCTAGCCAAGTCAGTGATGAAGACGCGAAAAACATCTTTGGTTTAAATTTAATCCATATTTCCATGGAAGAATTTATGGCAGAAATCGATAAGAAAGAGATGATCAAAAAGATCCCTCATTTAAACGAATTCAAAGATAAATTCACTGATAGAGAAGTCCTTGATGGAGCCTTATATATTTACTCTGCATTAAAGAGATTAATTGATAAATATAAATTAAACGGTTTGACTGTTCGCTGCTTTGATTTATTAGGCCAATATAAGAATACTGCGTGCCTTGCATTAGCCATTTTAAATGAAGAAGGTATCACCGCGACATGTGAAGGAGATGTTCCTTCAATGATCACAATGCATGTCTTAAGAGCCTTAACTGGACGTAGTTCTTTCCAAGCTAATCCAAGTTATATCAACCAAGAGAAGAGTACAGTCTTATTTGCTCATTGTACCCTACCTTTAAATATGGCGAATGACTATTCTTTAACCACACATTTTGAAAGTGGATTAGGAATTGGTATTAAAGGTAATGTCTCTTTAGGCGAAGTGACAATTTGTAAATTCTTCATTAACCAGAACCATAATTTAGATAATTCAGTGGCGATCACAGGCAGTATTAAAGAGAATCTTTCTTTGAAAAATTACTGTCGTACCCAAATTAATGTCGAATTATCCGACTATGATTTATTATCAATTTTAAGAGAAGATTTCGGTAATCACATGATTATTACCCATGGCGATATCCTTAATGAATTCTATTCTTTGATTTCGATTTTCAATTACGAAGCGAATCGTTTCAATAAAAAAGACTAACCTACTTTATATTTTCAATATAATAAAAACTTTACACTTGTAAACTAGCTTTCTTATAGATTTATTGACATAAATTGTCAATGCTTGTAGAATAAGAAAGCCTTTTTTATAAGGCAATTATAAAAAATGAACGAAATTAACGAACATAAACTTAACCAGAATGATATTGTCTCCTATGTCAAAGAGGCGAGTTTAACTTGCTATGGAGTTAATAGCATTATCTCGGTTGAATCTTCTAAGAAAGGAATGGAAGAAGACGCGATTTATGTCATAGCAGAAAAAGATGGAACTTTTTCTCTCGACATTCATGTTTCAGTTATGGAAGGCGTAAAGGTTACTGAAACAATTCGAAGCTTACAAAAAACTGTGCGTTTTTACATGAATCGCTTGTATCCAAAGAAATGTAAGAAAATTAACATTTATGCGGATGAAATCTCTTCCCAAAAATAGAGTATGAAAATTATCGATGGTCAAATCCTGAAGAACATGCTTATCTCAGGAGCGAATAACTTATACAACCACTACCCAGAAATCGATGCGTTAAACGTGTTCCCTGTCCCAGATGGCGATACCGGCATGAACATGAATTTAACTTTAACTTCTGGTAGTAAAGAAATTCAAAACAGAAGTGATTCCAATATCTATGATATTGCTAAGACATTTGCTCGTGGCTTATTAATGGGTGCGAGAGGTAACTCTGGCGTTATCACATCTCAAATCTTTAGAGGTTTCGCTCAAGGATTTGAAGGTAAAGATGAAGCCGATGTTGCCGCGTTCTCTTTTGCGATGCAAAAGGGTGTTGAAGTTGCCTATAAAGCTGTCGTTAAACCAGTTGAAGGTACAATCCTTACAGTCGTGAGAGAATCTAGCCAGTATTTAGCCGATCACTTAAAAGAAGCTAATTCATTTGAAAAAGCAATGGATATGCTTATTAATGAAGCTCGTGAATCATTAAAGAGAACTCCAGAACTCCTCCCAATTCTTAAAGAGGTCGGAGTCATTGACTCCGGCGGTGCTGGTTTAGTCAAGATTTACGAAGGTATGAGAGCCGCGCTTACCGGAACAATGGTCGAAAGAGCGCAAGCGACATCCACTCAAGAAGCTCCAATCATTGCCGCGGGTGCTTCAATGGAAAGTCAAGAATTCGGTTATTGTACTGAATTCATCATGCAATTAGGTCCAGACGCGACGAAGAAACCATTCAATGATAGAAGATTCACAATGGTTATTGGTAGCCATGGTAACTCCTTAGTTGTTGTTAGAGATGAAGATATGGTTAAAGTCCATGTCCATACATTAAATCCAGGTAACATTCTTAACTACGCTCAACAATTTGGTGAATTCATCAAAATTAAGATTGAGAATATGACTGAACAACATCACGCCTTGGAACAAGGCGCTATCGCTGCAGAGAATATGGCGATGGAAGGTAATCCAGTCCGTTCATATGGTAAACAAGACATTCTTCCTAAGAAATTGGGAAGTAACGAAGAAGTTCCTGAAGAAGACGAAGACTTAGGTCCAAAAGAAGACTTCGCGATGATCGCTGTTTCTTCTGGTCCTGGTATTGATGCGATGTTTGAAGAAATCGGTGTCAAAGTCATCGTTAAAGGTGGTCAAACTATGAACCCATCTAGTGAAGACTTTGTCGCAGCGATTAAAAAAGCTAATGCGAAGAACATCTTCATCTTCCCAAATAACTCCAATATCGTGATGGCTGCTAGCCAAGCTTGCGATATGATCGAGGATAAAGAAGTTAACGCATTCGTCGTTCCTTCTAAGACAATTCCTCAAGGAATTACTAGCTCCATCAACTTTGACCCAGATTCAACTGCAGAAGAAAACTTCAAGAATATGAAATCTGCGCTTAAGAATGTCAAATCTGGTGAAATCACTTTCTCTATTAGAGATAGTGAAATCAATGGCGTAAAGGTCAAAAAAGATGATTTCATCGGTATTTTTGAAAAAGAAATCGTCGTTGATTCTCCAAATAAGATTGAAGCCACGAAGACTTTAATTAATACAATGGTTGATGAAGAAACTTCATTAATCACAATTCTCACTGGTGAAGATGTCACTAAAGAAGAAAGAGATGAAATCAGAAGCTTCTTAGAAGAAGAACATTCCGATATCGATATCGACATCAGAGAAGGTGGACAACCTGTCTATTCATTCCTCATTGGTGCGGAATAATCTAATAGCAAAATATTTAAAGGCAAATCAAATGATTTGCTTTTTTATTTTTTTCTAGAATAATTAAGGTAATGGAAAAGTTGACTAAATCAAAAAGATTAAATTATTTATTAGGCCAGATGGAGATTTTTACTCCTTATGATGTGGTTAATCATTTACCGCGTCGATATGAAAATCTCAATTTCACCGAAGAAAGAAATCTCGAAGACAAACAAAGAGTGGTTATTTTGGGCAAATTAGCCTCTCTACCGCGTTTTGTGAGAACGAGAAGAGTACAACTCTATACTTTCGATTTCCTTACCGTAAACGGTAATTATTTCAAAGTGGTCGCATTTAATCGTCAGTATTTAGGAAAGATAGTAAATATGGAAGATGAATTCACAATCATCGGTTCATATAACAAAAAAGATCATGAAATAAATTTAGTTAATATTTATAAAGGAAGAATAGAGGAAGATAAAAGAATTAAAGCCGTTTATTCTTTACCAAGTGATTTCCAGAATTATCTATTCTCTAATTTAGTAAGAAGATCTTTAGATGAGATACAAGGGAAAGTGTTCAACGTCATTCCCTATGATTATTTAAAGAAATATCGATTAATTAATAAAGAGACCGCGCTTAATTGGGCGCATTTCCCTAAAGATTTAGAACAAGTCCATCAAGCTCATCGTCATTTAAAATATGAAGAAGCACTTCTTTTCTCAATTAAGAATCAATTAATTAGAGAAGAAAATAAATCGTTAGCCAAGATTAAAAAAGAACCAATCGGTTTAGATATATGTGAAGACTTTATTAAAACTCTTCCTTTTGCCTTAACTGAAGATCAAAGAAATGTCGCAAGCGAGATTATTGAAGATATGAATCAATCTTCTTTAATGTATCGTTTGCTTCAAGGTGATGTTGGAACTGGTAAAACCGTTGTCTCATTTATCGCTTTATATGCGAACTATTTAAGAGGGGATCAAGGTGTCTTGATGGCTCCGACTGATGCCTTAGCAAGACAACATTATGAAAACGCTTTGAAGATATTCGCTAACACAAAAGTGAAGATTGCTTTATTAGTGGGTAATACTTCCGCAAAAGATAAAAGAGAAATCTATGATGATATAAATGAAGGTTATATCGATATCGTCATTGGAACGCACGCATTATTCGCAAAAGGATTAAATTATTCTTCTTTAGGATTAGCGATTATTGATGAGCAACACCGCTTTGGCGTGAACCAGAGAATCATGCTAGCGGGAAAAGGTGAACACACCGATTTATTAATGATGTCTGCCACTCCAATTCCTCGTTCTTTAGCCTTAACTATTTATGGAGATTTAGAGATTTCCACTTTATATACTTTCCCAAATAAAACTAGAGAAGTTGAAACCAAAATAGTTGGCTCAACAGATAAAGAAATATTCGCCACAGTCGATAAAGCTTTAGAAGATAATAAGAGCGTTTATATCATCGCTCCATTGATCGATTATCGTGAAGATGAAAGATATTCAGTTGAACAGTTATATGCACGATATGTTTTAAAGTACGGCGCAAAAGTGGGGCTTTTGCACGGAAAAATGAAAAATGAAGAGAAACAAGAGGCTCTTGATAACTTCTATAACGGTACCACTCCAATACTTGTTTCCACTCAAGTTATTGAAGTCGGTATTGATGTGAAAAAAGCCAATACAATGGTTATATATGATGCGAACAATTTCGGCTTAGCTAGCTTACATCAATTAAGAGGTAGAATTGGTCGAGATGGATCAAAAGCAACCTGTTTATTAGCGGTTGATGATGTGGATGAAGAAGAGAAAGAAAGACTATCTATCTTAGTGGATTCTAATGATGGATTTAAGATTGCAGAAAAGGACATGAAATTGCGTGGACCAGGCGATTTAACAGGCATTAGACAATCAGGTATTCCTTCATTCTCATTCTTAAATATCATTGATGACTTTAGGATCTTTGAAGTGGCGAGAGATGATGCAAAAGCCATTATTAAAAACAAAGACAATAAGTCTTATATGTGGGTTATAAATAAAGCCAAAAAAGAAATCGATGGAGCTCCTTTAATCAAAGGATAGCTTCTTTATATTTTAATTAGGAGAAACAATAAATTGTTTAGATACAATTAACTATGGTAGAATATAAAATGATTTTTGAAGTGGAAAAAGGATTAATATAGATGCACCCAATTAATGAACTTTTAGAAAGAATCAATATAGTACCTAAAAACATGGACTTATATGTCCTTGCTTTAACTCATCCATCTTTTAACGCTGATGCGAATACCAAGCATCACGATTATGAGAGATTAGAATTTATTGGTGATTCTGTTTTAGGCTTCATTAGTGCGGATATGATTTTTGAAATCCACTCCGAAATGGACCAAGGCAACATGTCCAAATTAAGAAGTTTCTTAGTCAAATCTTCCTCCTTAGCAAATTATGCTAGAAAGATTAATCTTCAAGTTTATATTCGCGCTGGTCATTCATTAAACGCTGACCAAATTGCTAAAAGCAATAAGATATTAGAAGATGTTTTTGAAGCTTTAGTAGGTGCGATTTATTTAGATCAAGGAATTGAAGTAGCAAGAAACTATTTAAGAGAATTTTTATATCTTGATATAAAGAATACCGATATTTCTTTATTAACCGATGCAAAAACAAGATTACAAGAAGAAATGCAAGCGGAATATAGAGATAGTGTTCATTATGTTTTAATCAAAGAAGAAGGACCAGCTCACGATAGAACATTTACCGTTAATGTTTTATTTAACGATATTGTTTTAGCAACCGGTGTTGGAAAGAGCAAAAAAGCCGCGGAAGAAGATGCGGCGAGAAAAGCCTTGGCGAAAAGGAGCGTTTAATGGGTTTAATTTCGTTTTTAAAAAGCAAATTCAAAAAGAAAGACGATTCTGTTGATGTCTATTCCCAAGGAATGGAGAAATCAAGAAAGAATTTTTCTAATAAATTAACAAACTTATCTAAAAGATACAAAACAGTTAATCAAGAGTATTTTGAAGAACTAGAACAAATCTTAATCGAATCTGATGTTGGTATTAATTTAACTCTCAGAATTATTGATGATGTTTTAGAACAAAGTAGACAAGAAAAGATTACTGATCCAGTGAAGATTAATGAAATCTTAGTTGATAAGATGTTTGTTGATTACGCCTCTAAAGGCGATATTATCAATGAACTTTCCTTCAAAGAAGGAACACCCACCGTTTTATTAGTTGTTGGTGTAAACGGCGTTGGTAAAACAACCACAATTGCTAAATTAGCAAATCGTTATAAAGAACAAGGTAAGAAAGTCTTGTTAGTTGCTGCAGATACATTTAGAGCAGGAGCGACAGAACAACTTACTGTGTGGGCGGAACGCTTAGGCGTAGGTATCGTCACGGGCGCAAGCGAAGCAGATCCTGCATCCGTCGCTTATGATGGAATGAAAAAAGCCAAAGAAATTAACGCTGATTTAGTTATCGTTGACACCGCTGGTAGATTACAAACCAAAAATAACTTAATGGCGGAACTTGCCAAAATTAAAAGAGTCATCGGTAAAGAAATTGATGGTGCTCCACAAGAGACATTCTTAATTATCGATGCCACAACTGGACAAAATGGTGTTGTCCAAGCTAAATCATTCGCTGAAGTTACTAACTTAACTGGTGTTATTATTACTAAAATGGATGGTACATCAAAAGGTGGCATTATCTTAGCTATCAGAGATGAAATTGGTGTCCCAGTGAGATTCATCGGATTAGGTGAAAGAATGTCAGATTTAGTGGAATTTGACTTAGATAAATACCTTTATGGTTTATGTGTTGAGGAAGGTTAATGGAATTAGTAGAAAAAAGAATCTATTATGTCGATTTGCTTCACATTTATGGTGAGCTACTTTCTCCAACCCAAAAAGAGATATTGATCGATTATTTAGAATGTGATTTATCTCTATCAGAAATCGCGGAAAATAAAGACATTTCTCGCTCTGCGGTAGAAGATGCAATTAAGAAAGGAATGAAGAAATTAGATGCTTTTGAAGAAGCAGTTAAATATCATTCCGCAAAACAAGAAATTAATAAAAATACCCAACTTTTGAAGGAAAAATTTGGGAATTGCGCTGAAATTGAAGATATAGAGGGGGCTTTGAAATAATGGCATTTGAATCATTGAGTGATAAACTTTCCCGTATATTTAAAAAGATTAAAGGACAAGCTAGATTAACTGAGGCCAATATGGAAGATATGCTTCGCGAAATTCGCGTTGCTTTACTTGAAGCTGATGTTAATTATAAGGTCGTTAAAGAATTCACAAATAATATTAGAGAAAAGGCACTTGGCCAAGAAGTTTTAACCAAACTCAATCCAAGCCAAATGTTGGTTAAGATTGTTCACGAAGAATTAGTTAAATTGCTCGGTAGTGAAGATAGTGAAATTCATTATAAAAAAGGCGGTCCAACTATTATTATGATGGTTGGTTTACAAGGTTCTGGTAAAACCACGACAACTGGTAAATTAGCCTATTTAATGAAGAATAAATTAAAGAAGAAAGTATTATTAGCCGCGGGTGACGTCTATCGTCCTGCCGCTATTGATCAGTTAGATACATTAGCTAAGAGTGTTGGTGTCGATATCGTCAATATGGGCACTAAAGTGTCACCAGTTGAAATTGCTAAAGTAGCAAAACAAAAAGCTATTGATGAAAACTATGATGTTCTCATTATCGATACCGCTGGTCGTTTGCAAATTGATGAGCAATTAATGCAAGAATTAAACGATATTAAAGATAACGTTCAACCAGATGAGATTCTCTTATTAGTTGATGCTATGGCTGGTCAAGACGCTGTTAATGTAGCTAATACCTTTAACGAAAGATTGGCTCTTACTGGCGTAGTTATGGCCAAATTAGATGGTGATGCCCGTGGTGGTGCCGCTTTATCAATTGCCCATATGACAGGTGTACCAATCAAATTCAGTGGTGTTGGTGAAAAAGTCACCGATTTAGATATCTTCCATCCAGACCGTATGGCGGATCGTATCTTAGGAATGGGTGATATTCTCACTTTAGTTGAGAAAGCCCAAGAAGAAATCGATGAAAAAGAAGCTAGAAGAGCTGCGAGCAAAATGGCTTCTGGTAAATTCGATTTAGAAGATATGATGAATCAAATGAGACAAATTAAAAAGCTTGGTTCCTTAGGTGGATTAATAAAATTAATCCCAGGCATGCCAAAGATTACACCTGAACAACAAGAAGCCGCGGAAAAAGAAATGAAATTATTTGAAACATTAATTAATTCCATGACTCCTGAAGAAAGACACAATCCAGACATTCTTAAATTCTCAAGAAAACAAAGAATATGTATGGGTTCAGGTAGAAATCCAAATGAATTAAATAGAATGCTTAAGAAATTCGAACAGATGAAAGAGACCATGAAAAAGATGGAACAATATCGTAAATCTGGAAGAATGCCACCAGGTGGTTTCGGCGGATTAGGTATGTAAAAAAAGAGGTTCTCGTTAACCTCTTTCTTTATTTGATAAACTTATGACCTTTTTCTAAAGCTTTCTTTAACCATTCAGGCTCATTATTATTCTCTAATATCTCATCTAGGAGCTTTTTATCGCTCTTACTTAATGTATATTTATTGAATAAATCCGGACGATAAGTTCTTGTTAATCTCAAACTTTCTTTTCTTCTCCATTTTTCAATGGCTTGATGATTACCAGAATAGAGAATATCGGGAACTTTTTCTCCATTATATTCATATGGTTCAGTATATTGAGGATACTCTAATAAACCATTTTCGAATGATTCTTCCACTGTGGAGTCTTCGCTGATCGCGCCATCTAATAATCTAATTATAGAATCACTAATTACCATCGCACCTAATTCGCCACCAGTGAGAATGTAATCACCAATAGAGATTTGTTCATCAACATAGGAATTAACTCTTTCGTCAACTCCTTCGTAATGACCGCAAATTAAGACAATATCTTCAAATTTCTCAGCAAAACTGCGGGATTTTTGTTGATTATAAGTTTCTCCTCTTGGTGAAAGAAGAATGACATGAGACTTATCTGACTTATTCGCATTAAGACAATCGATGATTGGTTGACACTTCATGATAAGTCCGGCACCTCCACCGATTGGCGCGCTATCAACTCGACCATATTTGTCTTCTGTATAATCTCTAATATTAGCGATATTGATAGTGACTACACCTTTAGCGATAGCTCTTTTGATGATGGAATTAGTCATAAAACCATCAAACATTTCAGGGAATAATGTGAGGATAGTTATCTTCATAATAATCCCTCCATATAATTGATCTCAATTTTCTTGTTTTTGATATCAACTTCTTTAATGAATACTTTAATAAAAGGAATAAAGAAGTCTTTTCCACTTAATGATTTAGCTCTTAATGTAATTTGAGCAGGGAATTCTTCTACCTTAGTGACTTTTCCTAATTCTTTACCTTCAAAAACAATAGAGCAACCCACTAAATCGGAGTAGAAATAATAACCTTCTTTTAAGTCGTTTAAATCTTTTTTTGCAAGGACTTCTTTTCCTTTATAAGTCATAGCTTTATCCACTGTATCGATTTCAACAAAATGAACGATATCGACATTTCCAGACTTTCTATACCTATCAACAGTTAATGAAATGACTTCATCATTGTCTTTAATAAATAAAGTATTTCCAGACTTATATCTAATATCTTGATTTGTGGATGATGAAAGAATCTTGAGTGATCCATCAAGAGAATGTGTATCAATGATTTTTCCTACTACTAAGTATTCTTCCATATAATTAGAAAAAGAGGATTAATCCTCTTTACTTTCTTCACCGAATGATTCGAATTTTAAGTGAATATGTTTGTTTTCGTTTTTGCCAGCGACGGAGATAACTTCTCTTAAAGCGTTAGCAATAATTCCATGGCGTCCAATTAATCTAGCGGTGTCTTCTTTTTCACAAGCGACGAGAATAACGACGTCTTTTCCATTATCGGATTCAGTGGCACGAATTAAAACTGATTCAGGTTCTGCAACAATATCATCGATGAGAGCATGAATAATTTTCTCGTAATCCATAATTACTTTTTAGCTTTCTTTGGTGCTGGTTCTAATTTAGCGTGTTTCGCGTTGATACCTTTACGATTGAAGATAGCTTTAACTGTATCGGATGGTGTAGCGCCTTTGTCTAACCATTTGAGTGCTAATTCTTCATCGATTGTGGCGTTTTCGACACCTTTAGCTGGATCGAAGTAACCAATTTGTTCAATGTATCTGCCATCACGAGCGAAACGGGAATCCGCTGCAACGATACGATAGAATGGGTCCTTATGACGGCCAATTCTTGTTAATCTAATTTTAACTGCCATTTTTAATAGCCTCCTATTTGCCGATAGAAATATTATATTAATATAAAAAAAGTGTCAAGCATTTTTACTTAACACCTTTATTTTTCTAATTCGTAATGGTTGATTTTAACTATTTCTGGTTTAATTATTGAACAAGGTCTTTCGTATGTTTTAATAAACTTGAATCCTAGTTTTTGAATGACTTTGTTGCTAGCAATATTATCAATATGCGCTTCAATTTGGATTTTATTAAATCCAATACTGAATAAATAATCAATCATCGCTTTTGCAGCTTCAGTCATATAGCCTCTATTCCAATAATATGGAGATAAAACATAACCGATTTCTGGACAACCATTTTCCACTCCCACGACATCAATCATACCGATGACTTCGTCACCCTTTTTCGTTACGATAACAAATCTGCTGCATTCATCGTTTTTATAATCTTCTAACCACATTTTCATAATTTGTTTTGTTGTGGTGATGTCATAATGCGGTAACCAAGTCATATATCTAGTAACGATTTCGTGTTTTGCCCAGTTGTTATAGACTGCGTCAACATCGCTTTTAACAACTTTTCTTAAATATAATCTTTCGGTCTCGATTGCATTGCATTTGTGATAAGCAAGACGAGGTTCTTTGTTTTTAAGATAGATGATTCCACAATAAGTAAAGCCATATTGTTGAAGAGCTTTTCTCATGATTTTGTTATCTTTATGAGTGTCAATTCTCACATCGCTAACGAATCTAAAAGCATAATCAATCGCGGTTTTTAAAATGCCTTTTTGAGTGTTGTCACTTGCTATGCGATGTATGGTAGCATATGGATGATTATTTAACCATTGTCCTTCAATCTTCAAATAAGTTGGATCAACACCGAATAATAATGAAAATACCCCGCAAATGTGGTCTTTTTCTTCAATAATATAACTATTTAGATGAATAATATCATAAAGAACATCTTCATATTTTGGAGATGCGTTAGCCCATTGATGTGGGTTACCATTCTTCTTCATCTTTTCCCTGGCGTGAGCATAGATAGTTTGAATGGCATCAAGATCCGCTAATGTGGAGTTCCTTATTTTCATATTGCCATTATTATCCGTGAGAGGGATATAAAAAGCAAGATAATATCTTGGAAACTATATTAGGTCTATATAAATTTGTAACAAAAATATTTGCATAATTGTGAGACGTTGGTATAATAAACGAGCGTGTTTTAGAAAACACAGCTACGGGTGCTCCGCTGTCAATATGAGAATGAACACCAAGAGAACAATTATCTTAAGGAGGCGTTAGAGACTATGAACACAAAGTTAGTCGAAGAAATCACCGCCAGTCAATTAAGACACGATTTACCAGAATTCTCATCTGGTGACGAAATCAAAGTGTCTGTCAGAATCGTTGAAGGTGCAAAGTCACGTATTCAAAATTTCCAAGGCGTCGTTATTATGCGTCGTGGTGGTGGTGTGAGTGAAACGTTTACCGTTCGTAAGATGTCCAGTGGCATCGGTGTGGAAAGAACCTTCCCTCTCAATTCCCCAAACATCGTGGGTATTGAAGTAGTGCGTAGAGGTAAAGTGAGAAGAAACAAAATCACATACATCCGCAAACGTTCAGGCAAATCTGCTCGTATCAAAGAGATTCTCAAATAAGGATTCAGCAATTGAATCCTTTTCTCTTGCCCAAAATAATTAGTTATTTTAGAATTAAAGTTGATATGAATCTAACTTTAAAAAAGAAAATATCCGCTTTCGCTGGAGTGTTTATAAACCTATTAACAGTCACTGTCATTTGCATCACTGGTAATTTAGTTATGCAAAAAGCATATTACAGTTATATCTTTGTCAGTGGTCAATCAATGCATCCAACTTTAATAGGTGGTCACTCTTCAGGCGCTAAAGGTCCATCATATGATCATAAAACTGGTGTTTACACTCCTGGAGATACAGTTCACTTTGGAATTAGTGATGAAAGCATCAAAGCGAAACAGAACATTCAAAGATATGACATAGTCACCGTTTATTATCCTTGGTCTGATTATGATTCATCAGGCAATTTAAAAAAGAACGCTGACTACAAGATTAAAAGAGTTATCGCTCTTCCCGGAGAAACATTTGTTATTGAACAAGGTGTTTTAAAAATCAAACAAGATGGCGTGTTTAACGAAATTCCAAGAGCGCATCTTATAGATGATGGTGGAAATCCTTCTGTTAAAGATGTCACAGAACAAACATTAGGCGAAAACCAATATTGGGTGATGGGAGACCATCGTAGTAATAGTTCTGATTGTGCGACTATTTCATCTGGCAAATATCGTGGACCAGTTACTTTCAATAACATTATTGGTGTTTTAGTTAGCATTGAAGGAACCGCTGAATATTTCAACCATTATTACTGCGATAGCTGCAATACAGAAGTTGACGACACCCAATATTTAAAAGGTGAAATCACCACCTGTCCAAAATGTCATGGACATATTTCCATTGGAGCAGGTGACATTAGAAATAGAGAGTATACATATCCGAGGATTATATAATGGCTAATCAAATACATTGGTTTCCTGGGCATATGAGTAAGGCCCTCAAAGAATTAGAAGAAAAGATTAAAATAATCGATGTGGTTATCGAGCTTTTTGATGCGAGAGCCCCATTATCTTCAATCAATCCTCAAATAGATAATTTAATTAAGAATAAAAAGAAATTAGTCATCTTAACAAAACCCGATTTAGCGGATCCTCAAGAAACGAAAAAATGGGAACTATTTTTATTAACTAAATATGACTACTTATTATCTTTAAATCTCACTGATGGGAATGCGACTAATATCATCATTAAAGCAGTCAGTAAATTAGGCCAAGAAAAATGGGCTAAAGATAAGGCAAAAGGAATGAAACCTCAACCATTAAAAACAATGATTGTTGGCATCCCTAATGTAGGTAAATCATCATTGATTAACCGCTTTGCGAAAAGAAAAGCCGCGGGCGTACAAAATAAACCTGGATACACAAGAGGTGAACAATGGATTAAAGTCAGTAATGAATTTATCTTACTCGATACCCCCGGAATCTTACCAATGAACTATGATGACAAGAAAAAAGCGGCAAATCTCGCGTTAATTGGTTCAATTCGTGAAGAAATATTACCAAATAATGATCTAGTTCATATCTTATTAAACTATCTTAGAAACAATTATCCAAACGCTTTGTCTAACCGTTTTGGAATTAATGAAATAGGCGAAGACGCACAAGTTTTAGAACAAATTTGTGAGGTTAGAAAAATCGCATCTTCAAATCACGAAGAAGACCTATTAAGAGCGGAGTCACTTCTCTTAAAAGAATTTAAAGAAGGACTACTTGGAAAAATCACGTTGGAAAAAGTGTAATGGCTTTAGATTTTGAACAACAATTTTATAGCGATAAAGTGAAATTGATCGTGGGTACAGATGAAGCAGGACGCGGGTGCTTGCTTGGACCTGTTTATGCAGGCGCAGTCATCCTTCCACGAGATTTTTCTTGTGAACTAATTAATGATTCAAAACAACTTAGTGAAAAGAAAAGAGAAGAAGCCTATAAAATCATCACTGAAAATGCGATTGCCTGGGGTGTTGGCTATTGCACACCGGAAGAAATAGATGAAATTAATATTCTTAACGCATCTAGATTAGCGATGGAAAGAGCGATTGAAAACATGAATCACAATTATGATTTGATAATTACTGATTGTATGAAGATGCCAAAAGCAAAAGTCGAAGTTATTGATTTAGTACATGGAGACGCTCTCGCACAATGTGTTGCCGCGGCAAGCATCATCGCCAAAGTTAGTAGAGATCATGTTTGTTATGAGCTCGATAAAAAATACCCAGAATATAATATAAGGAAAAATAAAGGGTACGGGACAAAAGACCATCTTGAAGCATTAAAAAAGTTAGGTCCAGTCAAAGGATTACATAGATTTAGTTACGCACCTATCAAAGCACTATTCATCGAAAAAGTTTCATTATTTTAAGAAATTTTGCGACAAAAATTAAAATTCTTCCTATTTATTTATAGGAGGTTTTTTTATGAAATCTGACGAAATACTATTAGCGTTATCTTTAAAATTCAATGGTGATTGGGAACAAATCTATCGTGCATTAGTGGCAAGAGAGACGTCTGATCTAGAGCCATATCTATTGCGAGCGCAAAGAATGCGATGTCAATATATCACTATTCTTTCGGAACAGTACCCGCCACAAATGAGATGTCAAAGATATCCGCCTTTTGTTCTTTTCTATCATGGAGATTTATCTTTACTAAATGATATCAATAAGAATGTCGCGGTAATTGGTTCTCGTGAATGTACCGAATATGGTGAAAGGATGACAGAACAAATCGTTTCAGAGATATCGGATGAATATATTATTGTTTCCGGGTTAGCAAGAGGAATTGATAGAGTGGCTCACGAAGCGGCGATTAAAAGTGGTGGAAAAACAATCGCGGTTTTAGGAAATGGGGTGGACTTCATCTATTTGAATTCGAACAAAGACCTTTACGAAGACATCAAAAAGAACCATTTAGTTATCAGCGAATATCCGTTTTGCACTCCGCCATCTCCAACATCATTTCCGATGAGAAATCGCATCATCGCAATGATCACAAAAGGAATTGTAGTCACTGAAGCTTATGCGAAAAGTGGCACTTTAATCACGGTTATGCATGCTCTACAGACGCAAAGAGCGGTTTTATGTGTTCCTTATCCTGCCGATGCAAAAAGTGAGTGTAATCGCCTAATTTCAGAGGGGGCATACCTTGTCGAAAACGGGGAAAATGTGAAAGAGATTTTGAAAACCGAAATCGCCCTATGAGAAGGAAAAATTTTTTCAATTTTCTTAAATAAAACACTCTTTTTATTTAATTAAGGATATATAGGAAAAGGGATATTGACTTTATCGTTTTATCTCTCTATATTTCTTAAGCGGACGAAGTTATGAAATTAGTTATTGTTGAATCCCCAACCAAATGTACAACCATCAAAAGATACCTCGGAGATGGTTATGAAGTAATGGCCTCTCTCGGTCATATTAGAGACCTTGCCACAAGTGGCAAAGGTGGTTTAGGCGTGGATGTCGAAAACAATTTCACACCTCGTTATGTTGTTAATAAAGATAAAGTTCATGTTGTCTATCAAATAAGCGAAGCAGCTAAAAAAGCTGAAGAAGTTATTTTAGCAACCGACCCTGATAGAGAAGGCGAAGCCATCGCTTGGCATTTAGCCCAAGTCTTAGGTTTAGATATCGCTCAAACAAAAAGATTAGAATTCCACGAAATTACTCGTGCCTCTATCGGTGAAGCGATGAAAGCTCCACGAAATATCGATTTAAACTTAGTTGAAAGCCAAGAA
The DNA here is from genome assembly GCA_045631885.1 of Bacilli bacterium. Taxonomy (GTDB): domain Bacteria; phylum Bacillota_I; class Bacilli_A; order RFN20; family CAG-826; genus CAJOLV01. The sequence goes on along the minus strand of JAZQVN010000032.1, from coordinate 31,020 downwards.
ACTAGAAGAATCGTTGACCGTATAATCGGTTTTAAGCTATCCACTTTGTTATATAAGAAGATGCGTTCTCGTTCCGCGGGAAGAGTTCAATCGGCGACTTTAAAAATGATTAATGATCATGAAAAGGAAATTGCTAATTTCGTTCCTGAAGAATATTGGAACATCATCGCTAATGTCAAAGTGGAAAAGAAAAACGTTTCTTTAGACTTTGTCGATTATAAAGGATTAGGAAAAGAAGTAAAAAATGGTGAACTAGCCAATGAAATTCTTTCTGCAATTCCAGATACATTAAAAGTTATCTCCGTTGAAAAGAGTGTGAGATTTAAAGAAAGCAAAGAACCTTTCACTACATCCACTCTTCAACAAGAAGCTTTTGCTAAATTAAAATTCAAAACCAGTAAGACTCAATTGATTGCTCAAAAATTATATGAAGGTATTGATGTCGGTGGTGAACACATGGGTTTAATTACCTATATGCGTACTGACTCGACAAGACTTTCTCCAACATTTGTCGAAAGAGCGACTAACTTCATTAGAGAGACTTTTGGTGAAGAATATTTAGGTCATCAAAAGAAGACTAGACAAGTCGAATTAATGCAAGATGCACACGAAGCAATTCGTCCATCAAGCAATCACAGAACTCCAGAATCTGTCAAACAATATTTAACTAACGAACAGTATGCTTTATACCGTTTAATTTATAACCGCACACTCGCTTCTTTAATGAAACCAAAGAAAGAAGAAGTGTTATCAGTGACATTAGAAGGTAATGGTGTTACTTTCAAATTTGACTGCGTGAGAACATTATTCGATGGTTATGAAGTAATCATCGGTCAAGACGAAGAAGATAAGAAACAATTATATATGTTCCCAAGCATCAATGTCGGTGATCAATTCGACATTACCAAAAAAGAAGTGGAACAAAAATTCACTCAACCACCAAGCCATTATTCTGAAGCTAAAATTGTTAAATTAATGGAAGAAGTCGGTATTGGTAGACCATCAACATACGCTTCTACGATTGAAACTCTACGTAGTAGAAAATATGTGAATGATGCAGGTGGTATCTTAACAGTCACAGAACAAGGCGCTAGAACTGCGCACGTATTAGAAAAATATTTCCCAGAAATCGTTAACGCGAAATATACAGCGAAGATGGAAGAGAAACTTGATAACGTTCAAGAAGGTAGTGACTCGAGATTAAAAGTCTTAACAGATTTCTATGTCCCATTTGTTAAAGAAGTGGAACAAGCTAATGAAATCATGTATAAAGATCAAGATGTTCCTACTGGTGGTAAATGCCCAATCTGTGGTGGAGACTTAGTTTATAAACAAGGTAAGAACGGTCAATTCATCGGTTGTTCAAATTATCCTACTTGTAAGTATATTGAGAAAGAACCAAAGAAAGAATTAGTATACACAGGCGAGACATGTCCTGAGTGCGGAAAACCTCTTGTTGAAAGAAGAAAAGGCAAGAGCAAATCTACATTTATCGCATGTTCTGGTTATCCAACTTGTAGATACATTAAACCAACCGTTCCGACTGTAGAAACCTATACTGAAGCGGACTATGTGAAGAAATGTCCAAAATGCGATGGGTTCCTCGTAAAGAAGAAAAGACAATATGGCGTGTTCCTCGGATGTACAAACTATCCAACTTGCCGTTACATTGAAAAAATACAAAAGAAGAGAAGGAAGTAATTCCCTCTTTTCTTTATCTTTGATAAAATAAGAACAATGAACAAACCTCAAAGAGAATTTTTAGACCATCTACTACTTGATAGGAATTATAGCGATAAGACTGTTGATAGCTATTCTCGTGACATCGACAAGTTTTTTAAATTCCTTAATCAAGAAGGGTTAAGGATGGATGAGGTCGATTTAGCGGTCATCCGTAATTTCTTAACTAGTGAATTACAATCTGGAGTGAGTAAAAGATCTTGTAAAAGAAGACTTTGTTCACTAAGACAATTTTATGATTTTCTTTTAGAAAAAGGTTATGTAAATGACAATTATTTCATTTATGTAGTTTCACCAAAAACAGATAAGAAATATCCCCAAACTCTCTATCAAGAACAGATTGAAAAGATATTTGAATTAAACGCTTTAAGAACTGATTTCCTAGCGAAAAGAGATCAAGCCATACTCTACCTACTTTATTACACAGGAGTGAGAGCCGCGGAATTAGTGAACCTCGAACTTCAAAGTGTCGATATTAGAAGAAGAGTTATCAGAGTGTTTGGTAAAGGCTCTAAAGAAAGACTCGTTCCATTTACTGAAGAATGCCGTGATGTTTTAAATATCTATTTGAAAGACACTAGGCCATTATTAGATGCGAAGATTCCATTAATTGACCCAGAAACAGGGAAAACAAAAATCCCATATTTATTCTTTAATAACAATGGTCGAAAACTAACGACTAGAGGACTCGAATATATTCTTGATCAAATCGAAAAGAAAACCGGTTCTTTTGTTGGATTGCATCCGCATATTTTAAGACATAGCTTTGCTACCCACTTATTAGAAAATGGTGCGGACTTAAGAGTTATCCAAGAATTATTAGGTCACGAATCGATTAACGCCACCCAGGTTTATACTCACGTAAGTGAAAAGGCGATGAAAGATATCTATTCCAAATCATTTCCAAGGGCTCACAAGAAATAAGTAATTATTACTTGTTATTATTTTTGGCTTTTGGTAAGATATATACCGCTGTGAAATCACAGCAGACTACACACACTGCGGATTGAACTCCCGTTGTGCTCGCCTAAAGACTGGCTGAGTGGTTGAGTTCTTAGAAACAGTGGAGGAAAAAACATAAGGAGGTCTTCTCATGATAGAAGAAGAAAAGAAAGTTGTTGAAGCTCAAGAAGCAGCTCCAGCACCTGCTCAACCAACCATGGAAGCAGTTATGCATGATCCTGATGCACCAGTTATCACCATTAAGAAATTATTAGAAGCTGGTTCCCATTTCGGTCATCAAACCCGCCGTTGGAATCCAAAGATGAAGAAATACATCTATGGTGCTCGTAACGGTGTCTACATTATCGACTTACAAAAAACATGTGAATGCATCGAAGTCGCTTATAAAGCGATGAAAGAAATCGTCGATAATAACGGCAAAGTCTTATTTGTCGGAACAAAGAAACAATGTAAAGAAGCTATCGAAGCCGAAGCATTACGTTCTGGTTCATTCTACATCACTAACCGTTGGTTAGGTGGTACATTAACAAACTTCAAAACTATTCAAGGTCGTATTAGATTCTTAAAAGAACTTGAAAGAAGAGAAGAAGAAGGCGAACTCGATTTATTACCAAAGAAAGAAGCCGCTGAACTCAGAAAAGAAAAAGAAAAATTAGCCAAGAACTTAGAAGGCATCAAGGAAATGAGAAAAGTTCCAAACGCCGTCTTCGTGATTGACCCACGCATTGAACACAACGCTGTTGCTGAAGCTCGTAAATTAGGCATCCCAGTGTTTGCTATCGTTGATACAAACTCTGATCCAGATGTTGTTGACTATGTCATTCCTGCTAATGATGACGCCATTAGAAGTGTCAGTTTAATCTTAGCTGTCATGGCTGATGCTGTTGTTGAAAGTAAGGGTGGTGTCCCAGTGGTTGCTTACGTCAAAGATGAAGGCGAAGCCATCACCATGAAAGAAGTCATCAAACAAACAGATAAAGAAAACGCTGAAAAATTAGCGAAGATTCGCGCTGAAAGACAAGCTAGACAAGAAGCTTATGAACGCGAACAAGTTGCTAGACGTGCAGAACAAGAAAAACTTTTAGCCGCTGATGGCGAAAAGAAACCAGCTAGAAAACCAAGAAAACCAGCTGCTCCAAAGAAAGATGCACCAAAAGCAGAAGCTCCTGCTGAAGCTCCAGCAGAAGTCAAACCAGAAGGAGACAAAGAATAATGGCCGCTGTTACAGTTGAATTAATCAAACAATTACGCGATAGAACCGGTGCCGGTTTAATGGATTGCAAAGGCGCACTCATCGCTTGCGATGGTGACCTCGACAAAGCCAGTGACTATCTCCGTGAAAAAGGTTTAGTCAAAGCCGCGAAAAAAGCTGGCAGAATCGCCGCTGAAGGTTTAGCATTAACCAAAGTTTGCGAAAAATGTGGCGCTTTAGTCATTTTAGAAGTTAACTGTGAAACAGACTTCGTCGCCAAAGGTGATGCTTTCCGTCAATTAGTTAACGATGTCGCCGGTCAATTATTAGCTAATAGACCAGCTACATTAGATGAAGCTAAAGAATTAACATCCGCTTTATTTGCCGATGGCACAGTTAAAATGGGTGAAAAACTCGATCTTCGTAGATTCGAAATCATTGAAAAAGGTGAAGGCCAAACCATCTTCACATACATCCACATGGGTGGAAAAATCGCGACAGTTGTCGTCTTAGATTCTGATGATGCAGAATTAGGCAAAGGTTTAGCGATGGGTGTTGCTAACTACAACCCACAATATTTAACAATTGATGATATTTCCGCTGATGCAATTGAACACGAAACAGCTGTTCAAATGGAAGCTGCTAAAAACGATCCAAAATTAGCAGGCAAACCAGAGGAAATGCTCAAGAAAATCATCGACAACAAAGTTAAGAAATATTTCGCCGAAATGGTCTTTATGTTCCAACCATACATTTATGATGAAAGTAAGACCGTTGAACAAATCCTCAAAGAAAAAGGCGCTCACATTTTCAAGATCGCTCGCTACGCTGTTGGTGAAGGTATTGAAAAACGTCAAGACGACTTTGCTGCTGAGGTCATGAGCCAAATTAAATAACTTTTTAAAAGGAACACCTTTGGTGTTTCTTTTTTTACAAGGAGTTCCCTATGTATAAAAGAATCTTATTAAAACTTTCTGGAGAAGCCTTAAAAGATGAAGCAAATTCATCAATTCTCGATGTAAATTGCTTAGAAGGCATGACTGGAATTATCAAACAATTAAATCAAGATGGAATTCAAGTTGCCATCGTTATCGGTGCGGGAAATATCTGGAGAGGCAAACTCGCTGGATTAATTGGAATCGAACCAGTTCACGCTGATTTTATGGGCATGTTAGGTACAGTGATTAACGCTGTTGCTCTTTCTTCCTCCCTTAAAAAACACGGTGTTGAAACTATTGTTTATTCCGCGATTCCACCAATTGAAGGTGTAACCTACCCTTATAGCAAAGAAGCCGCTGATAAATCTTTATCCGAAGGTAAAGTTGTTTTCTTAGCGGGTGGTACTGGAAAACCATTTTTCACCACAGATACAGCTTCAGCATTACGCGCTATTGAATTAGATTGCAATGCTATCTTTATGGGTAAGAATGGTGTTGAAGGTATTTATACTGCTGACCCAGACACCGATCCAAACGCAAAGTTTCTCAAAACTATCACATTTGGTGAAATTCTCAAAAGAAAACTTCAAGTTATGGACTTATCTGCAGTAGAATTATTAAAGGATACAAATATCGATGTCCGCGTCTTCTCAATGGCGGAACCTGCTAACTTCTTAAAAGTAGCGAATGGTGAAGACATCGGTACAACTGTGAAAAAAGGAGAATAATTTTATGGATGAATTAACATTAGATTGCCAACAAAGGATGAATAAAACTATCGATTCTCTTCGTGGCACTTTAGTCACATTAAGAACTGGTAAAGCCAATCCTCAAATGCTCAATGGTTTAACAATTGATTATTATGGTTCTCAAACTCCAATTAACCAAATTTCCTCAATTACAGTTCCAGAGCCAAGACAATTATTAATCAAACCTTATGATAAGAATGATGTTAAGGCTATTGTCACTGCGATTAACGCTTCCGATTTAGGATTAAATCCAATTAACGAAGGTTTACAAATTAGATTGATGATTCCTGTTCTCACCGAAGAAAGAAGAAGAGACTTAACAAAACAAGCTCGTAAATACGGTGAAGAAAGCAAAGTTGCTATTCGTAATATTAGAAGAGAATATGTCGACTTAGTTAAGGATAGCGATGAATACACCGAAGATTATCAAAAGAGAATCCTTGATGAAATCCAAAAAGTGACCGATGAATCAATTAAAAAGATCGATGAAGTCGTCGCTGAAAAAGAAAAAGAAATGATGTCCTTATAAGGATAGCTAAAATAGTAAAAACATCGAAAAAACTCGTGTTTTGCGGGAGAAATTCGGTGTTTTTCTTTGTTTTTATTAAATGAGTAAGTTAAAAAATTGAACTAATTTTTTCATATACTTATTTATATTTTTTATAAGTTTATACATAATCAATCTATTTTTGTGTATACTAAAAATAGTTTTTTTATGAGTAAGAATACATTAGAACATATTGCCTTCATCATGGATGGCAATGGTAGATGGGCAAAGGCCAGACATTTACCGAGACACTTAGGCCACAAAGAAGGATGCGAGAGAGTCATCGAGATTTATGAAGCATGCCGAGAGATTGGTGTGAAAGTCATGTCGCTATATGCTTTCTCCACCGAGAACTGGAACCGTCCAAAAGCGGAAATCAATCACCTATTTAATTACTTAGCGTTATTCTTCAAAAGAGAAATGCAAAGGATGTTAAGAGAAGGATGTCGCATCATCGTTTCTGGAGATATATCACCTCTTCCAGAAAAAACGAAAAAAGTCATTAATGAAGCGATTGATTTAACTAAAAACTGTGACCAATTCACTTTTAACATTTGTTTAAATTATGGCGGCAAAGCCGAAATCATTAGAGCGGCTAAATTATTCGCCGAAGATGTGAAAGAAAACAAAAAGAATGTCGAAGATTTAACTGAAGCTTCTTTTGAAGATTATTTATATACAAGAGGTTTACCACCAGTTGATTTATTAATTAGAACTAGTGGAGAACAAAGAACATCTAATTATCTCCCATGGCAATTAGCTTATGCTGAATTCGTCTTCACGATGACACCATGGCCAGATTTTACAAAAGAGAGATTCCATGAATGTATCGAGGAATTCCAAACTAGAAACCGTCGTTTTGGAGGTATTAAAGAATGAGACCAAAAGATTTAAAACCAAATGAATTATCAGCGTCTACGAAAACATCAATGAGAACGAGAATTATCTCGGCTTTAATTGGTTTAGTAGTGGTTGTCCCTCCATTTATCTTAGGTGACTGGTTCTTCTTTGCTTTAGTTTTAGCAGTCACAATTATCGGTTTATATGAAGCCGTTAAATGTGGTGGAGTAAAAGCTCATTTCACAGTGTGGATGTATTTAACCACGATTGTCATTGGTGTTTTAATGGTGAACTGGCCAATGTTACAAGGATTTATTTCTGATTTGTCCTATGGACATGCATATAATTATTTCAATTCGATGAATATTTCTCTTATCTTAACTTTCATCGGTATTTGTGCCTTGTTCTTAGTGGTTATTCTTCACGATGACTTTAAAGTCAAACATGGCTGCTACATCATCTCAATGGTGTTAATTATCTCCATTGGCTTACAATCACTTTTATATGTTAGATTCATTCCTTCTGTTGTAAACGGTGAACCAAGAGAAAGCTGGTTTAATGGTTTTGACCATTTTGCCTCTTGTGCATTTGCTACCTATGGTATCTTAGGCACATTCTTCACTGATATCGGTGCGTATTTCATTGGTGTTTTCTTTGGAAAACATAAGTTAAACGAAAGAATTTCTCCAAAGAAAACAGTCGAAGGTTTCTTTGGTGGTATCTTCATTTCCGCGGCTGTTTCTATGGCGTTTGCTTTCCCATTAGCAGCGACAGGAAATCCAATCTTAGCCGGTGTCTTTGATATGGAACACTGGTATAACATCGTTACTATGTCAATTTTAATGCCATTCTTTGCAACATTAGGTGACTTCGTATTCTCTGCGATTAAAAGAACTTATGAAATCAAAGATTTCGGTAATATCATGCCAGGTCATGGAGGCATCTTAGATAGATTAGATTCCATCATCTTTGTCTTCTCAGCCTTAGCTTTATATACTTCATTATTCTATGGCTTGACCTCTGGAGGTCACTTATTAGTATGATTGATGTTTGTCTATTAGGCGCGAGTGGATCAATCGGACAACAAACTCTTGATGTCATGGAGAAAAATCCAAATGACTTCAGACTTGTCGGTTTTTCTCTTGGCCGCCGAGTTAGACGAATACCTTATATCTTAAAAAAACATCCTGATGCGAAATATATTTGCGTTCAAGATGAATTTGAAATGTATAACTATCAAAGAAGATATAAAAACATCACATTCTTCTGGGGTGATAAAGGCTTATTAGAATTAATGGAAGCTTGTAAACCTCAAATGGTGGTTAACGCTTTAGTGGGATTTGTTGGATTAAGACCGACAATTACTGCGTTAGAAAAGAATTTAATTGTTTGTTTAGCTAATAAAGAAGCCTTAGTAGTGGGCGGAGAATTAGTTAATAACTTATTAGATAATGGTCACGGCAAACTCTACCCAATTGATAGTGAACATGTTGCTTTAGCAAAATGTTTATCAGTCGATGATCAAAACGTTGATAAATTAATTATCACCGCGAGTGGTGGAGCATTCCGTAAATTATCTAGAGAAGAACTAGTTAATGTCAAAGCGGAAGATGCTTTAAAACATCCAACTTGGAAGATGGGCGCTAAAATCACGATTGACTGTGCGACCATGGTTAATAAAACATTTGAAATCATCGAAGCTCATTATCTATATAGATACCCAAAAGAAAGAATTGATGTTCTTCTTCATGATGAATCTATGATTCACTCACTAGTCAAATATAACGATGGCACTTATCGCGTTGACCATGGAAGACATGATATGAGAATTCCAATTAAATGGGCTTTATATCAAGGTTTAACAGATTTTAAAACCGCATTAGTCAAAGACTACCATGTTTATAAGAATTATCACTTCCGTGATTTTGATATTAATAGATACCCAGTTGTCAGATGGGCAAAAGTGGTTATCGATGAAAAAGGCACCTATGGTGCAGTCCTAAATGCGGCGAATGAAATCGCTGTTAGAGCGTTTTTAAAAGATGAAATCCCGTTTTTAATGATTGAAGAAATTATCGATCATTTTATGGAAACTCATAAAAATATCGTTCATCCATCATTAGATATGATTGAAGCGATTGATAGTTCGATTAGAAAACAAACTCGAGAATATATTGAAAGGAGGAAAAAATAATGCAAATACTATTCACTATTTTATACATCCTTTTGTTTATTGTTTGTCTCTCTGTTTTAATTGTCATTCACGAATTAGGCCATTTAGCCGCGGCGAAAGCATTTAAAGTTTATTGCTTTGAATATTCTATCGGCTTTGGTCCTAAACTATTTTCTTTTAAAAGAAAAAATGGTGAAACCCAGTTCTCTTTAAGAGCCATTCCTTTTGGAGGATATGTCTCGATGTATGGAGAAGGGGTGGAGACTCCTGAAGGAATTGAAATCCCTCCAGAAAGAAATTTAGAAAATATTAAGAAATGGAAAAAAGGTATCATTCTTGTCGCTGGTGTGACGATGAACGCTGCTTTAGCTATAGTCATTTTCTTAATCAGCAATATCTGTTTTCCAACTATTGAATATTATTTAAACCCAGTCACTATTAGTGAAACTAGTATCTTAAAAGATCAATTAGAAACTGGAGATATTATTCTCACTGAAACTGATGAAGCGGGTAATCCTGTTTTTGTTGATAATCGATATGTTTTATCTAGAGACGGCTTATTAACATATAACGATGACTCCACTTTACCTGAAGTTGCTGTTTTATTAGGAACATCAATTCAAGGACAAGATAAATTAGATTGGTCTTATTTCTTAACTTATGTCACTTTAGACACTGATGGTAAAACCATCACTAAAGCGATTGAACCAGCGGAAAATATTAAAAATATTTCCTTCCCACTTGATGCGAAGAAAGGTTTAGAAGAACCAGAATTTATTGTGCAAGTGACATTAAATTCATATCTAGGCGAAGATGAGAAATATCATTTTGAAAGCCCAGGTATTTCAATTACTAAGAACTCTTATTATCAAGGTTGGCGTGGAATTGGTAATTCATTCGTTGATTTTGGTACATCATCCACAGCAATTGTGAGAGCGTTAGGAAGTATCTTTGTCTCTCAAGAAGCCAGAGATCAAACAGGTGGCATTATCGCGATTGGTTTTGAAACCACCGCAATCTTACAAAACTTTGGTTTTAATTCCTTCTTAAGAGTGTGGGGTTTAATCTCCGTTAACTTAGCGATTGTTAATTTATTACCATTCCCAGGTTTAGATGGATGGCAATTATTAGTCTTAATCGTTGAAGGAATTAGCAAAAAGAAGATTCCAGACAAAGTTAAAAACATTGTTTCATGGGTTGGCATCGCCCTCTTATTTGGTTTAATGATTTTATTAATTTTCAAAGATGTTTTTAAATACATTATTCCCTAGGTGATTTATGAACGATAAAATGGTCCGCTTTTTAAAGAGTATCCATATCGAAAATCTCGATGATTTCGATTTAGATTTTGAAATGGTCGCAAGAGACCGTTTTAATCGTGAACAAGTTAACATGGTTATCTTGAAAAAGACACCATGGAAATATCATTTATTAAGAAGATTCCAAGATGGATTAAATGAAATCACTTATCCATATGTTATTCGTTTCTCTTATTTATTAAGACCTGATTATAAAGATGTTTACCATTTATTTTGTGATTGGTATCAAACTTTATATCACGTTCCACATAACTTAGTTATCACTGGCGATGATGATGGTAAATTCTTAGTCCAATACTCTTCTGAAGCGGAAAAAGAACAAAACCAAATGGTCATTAATGATTTCCGTGACTTCTTAAAATTCATCACTTATGAATTCGTTGTCACAGAAGAAATAGTGGAGCAAGAAGAAGAGGTTGAACTCTCAAAGAGACAACTAAATAAAATCATCAAAAAAGCGGAAGAACAAGCTCAAGAATCAATGGAAGAAATCTCTGAACTTCCTCAAGTCGCAGATAGAAACGATGTTTTAAATATCCGTGAAGAAGAAATTAGAGAGATGAATGAAACCGTTGAAGACGCTTTACTTGCTCAAATGAAAGCTAACTACGCGGCAATGCAGAAAGAAAGAGAAAGAGCGAGATTAAATAAAAGAGGGAACTATGTTCCAATTGATAATATCGACTCAATCACTTCTCAATCTGGTTCCGTTGACTTCAATGGAAAGATTTTTGAAATTGAAGACAATGTTTATGGTGGAAGAACTAGATTAAATATTGGTATCGCTGATGAAGAAGGTGGCGCAATCTTTGTTAACATCTATAGCAATAGCAAAATTAACGATGAATTCATCGCCCAATTAAAAAAAGGAACAAATGTTCGTGTTAGAGGCGTTGCCTATATCGATGAATATTCCAAAGCCCTCACTATTAAAGGCCATGATTTAGACTTATTACCACCAGATGAAATCGAAGAAGATCCATGCGAAGTTAAGCGTGTTGAGCTTCACCTACATTCCAATATGTCATCTATGGATGGTGTTAGTGAAATGGATGAGTATGTCAAGTATGCGAAAGCCCTTGGTCATAAAGCTCTTGCGGTGACAGATCACGCGGTTGTTCAAGCCTTCCCAGATGCCCATAAAGCGGTGAAAAAGACCGATATTAAGATTCTTTATGGATGTGAGTTATACATGGTCGACGATCAATTAACTTTCATCAAAAATCCATGCAATAGACCGATAAATAATGCAAAATACGTTGTTCTCGACTTAGAAACAACTGGTTTAAGTTGTGTTTATAATCGTATCATTGAATTCGGCGCAGTTCGTGTTGAACACGGTATTGTCACCGCGAACTTAGATATTTTAATTGACCCAGAATGTGTCATTCCTGAAAAGATTACAAACATTACTGATATTACGAATGAAATGGTAAAAGGACAACCTACTATTGAGCAGGCTATGCCGAAGATTTTAGAGTTTATTGGCGACGCGATTCTCGTTACTCATAACGCGAAATTCGATATTTCATTCTTACAAGAAAACTTAAGAAGAATGGGTATGCCTTTACTCACTAATCCAATTATCGATACCTTAGCGTTATCAAGATATTTATTCCCAGAAGCAAGTAGACATTCATTAGGTGCCTTATGTCGTAACATGGAAGTTGTTTACGATGAAGATAGTGCCCATAGAGCGGACTACGACGCGACTGTTTTAAATGATGTCTGGCAACCAATGATCGTGAGATTAACTAAAGATAAACCAAACATGACTCACGCGGATTTGGGCAATTTACAAACACCAATTGAATGTTTGAAACACATCATGCCAGTCCATGTTGTCGTATTAGCAAAGAATAAAGCGGGCTTAAAAGATTTATATAAATTAGTCTCAATGGCCCATGTTGAATATTTAGCAAGAGTGCCAAAGGTTCCGAGAAGAGAACTACAAGCGCACCGCGAAAACTTATTTGTTAGCTCCGCTTGTTTTAACGGAGAAGTTTTTGAAACCGCGAGATATTATAACGATGAAAGATTAAAGGAAGTCATGGAGTTCTATGACTATATCGAAATTCAACCATTAGAAAACTATTCATATTTAGTGAATATGGGTGATTTAGAACAAGAAGAATTAGTTAGCCATATCAAAGATATCGTTAGATGCGCTGATGAATTAGGCAAGATGGTTTGTGCGACAAGTGACTGTCACTACGCAAAGAAGAAAGAAAAGATATTTAGAGATGTCTATATTTCTGCCAAAGGTATTGGTGGTGTGGCTCACCCACTTAATCCATACGCAAGAGCGAAAGTCGCTCCATTTGAAAATCCAGATCAACATTATCGTAGAACCGATGAGATGTTAGAAGAAATGGCGTTCCTTGGCAAAGAAAAAGCTTACGAAGTAACCGTTACTAACACTAACAAGATTGCGGATGCAATCGAGAAGATGGAACCAGTTCCAAGTGATAAGTTATATACACCAAAGATCGATAACTGTGAAAACATGTTAAGAGAGATGACTTATGAAGGTGCCTATAAGTTATATGGAAACCCACTTCCAGAAGTGATTAAGAATCGTTTAGATACTGAATTAAACGGTATTATCACTAACGGATATTCCGTTATTTATTACATTGCTCATAAGATTGTTAAGAAAACATTAGATGATGGATATATCGTTGGTTCTCGTGGATCTGTCGGTTCTTCTTTAGTTGCCACAATGGCGGGTATTACAGAAGTTAATCCATTACCTCCACATTACATTTGTCCAAACTGCCATTATTTAGAATGGACAAGTGAAACAATGCCTAAATATCGTTCAGGATATGATTTGCCAAATAAGAAATGTCCACATTGTGGACAAGAGTTAATTCATGATGGTCAAAATATTCCTTTTGAAACATTCTTAGGATTTGAAGCGGATAAGGTTCCTGATATCGACTTAAACTTCCCTGGTGATTATCAAGCTAAAGCGCATGATTACACCAAAGAACTATTAGGTGCGGATAACGTCTTTAGAGCGGGTACTATTTCTGGCGTTGAAGCGAAGACCGCTTTCGGTTTTGCTCGTGGTTATATTGAAAGAAAAGGATTAAATCCTGATACATATCCAAGAGCGAAGATTGCCTACTTATCAAGTGGCTGCGTTGGAGTAAAAAGAACAACTGGTCAACACCCAGGTGGTATTGTCGTTATTCCAACTGATTATGATGTTTTTGACTTCACACCTGTGCAATACCCTGCTGATGATATCGATGCGAACTGGAAGACAACACATTTCGACTTCCATTCTATTCACGATACAGTCTTAAAACTTGACCTTTTAGGTCACGTTGACCCAATGGCGCTTAAGATGATGTGCGATTTAACTGGATTAGATTATCGTAAAATTCCGATGAATGATCCAAAAGTTTTATCGTTATTCTCTAACACAACCGCTTTAAATATGGATAGAGATTATCTCGGAAATAAGACGGGTGCGATGGCGATTCCTGAATTCGGTACGGAAAACTCTAGAAGAATTCTCGAAATGACTTTACCAAAGACATTCTCCGATTTAGTTATTATTTCTGGTCTATCTCATGGTACAGACGTCTGGGCGGGTAACGCAGAAAAATTAATTGAAGAAGGTAAAGCCACCCTTCAAGAAGTTATCGGATGTCGTGATGATATTATGACTTACCTTATTGGTAAGGGTTTACCATCCACAATCGCCTTCTCCATCATGGAAGATGTCCGTCACGGTAAAGGTTTAAAAGAAGAGTTCGTGGAAATTATGAAAGCTAATAAAGTCCCGCAATTCTATATCGATTCTTGTAATAAGATTAAATACATGTTCCCGAAAGGCCACGCGGTGGCGTATGTTACAATGGCTATCCGTGTTGGATATTTCAAAGTTTATTATCCATTAGAGTTCTATGCGACATTCTTCTCTACGAGAAGTAAACAATATGACATTAGAACAATGATTAAAGGTAAAGAAGCGGTTATTGATAGATTAGAAGAATTAAAACTCAAGAGCAGAAGCAAGACTGAAAAGTTATCAGTCAAAGAAGCGGAGCAAGTTAAGACTCTTAACATCGCTTTAGAAATGCTTCAAAGAGGATATAAGTTCTCTAATATCAACTTATATAAATCTGACCCTCTAAACTTTGTTGTCGATAAAGAAAATAACTGTTTGATTCCTCCGTTTGTCACAATCGATGGTTTAGGCGAAAATAACGCCGTTACAGTCAAAGAAGCGAGAGAACAAGGTGAATTCTATTCTAAAGAAGACTTATTAAGAAGAACAAAACTCACCGCGACCAATGTCCAAGATTTAAGTGATATGGGCGTTCTCGATGGTTTAAATGAAACCGATCAATTATCTCTATTTGATTTCTAAAATAGAGAACTTCGGGAAGTAGCACAGCTTGGTAGTGCACTCGCTTCGGGAGCGAGGGGTCGTGGGTTCAAATCCCATCTTTCCGACCATGATAAATAATTAGCACCTCAAGGTGCTTTTTCTATATTTACAAAGTAAAAAATAGGTATAAAATCAAATCGTAGGTAAAAAGATATGAAAAAAGAATTATTCCTAGTTTTAAAAGGCACTGATAAGGCTTTTGAAACATTAAGAGAATTAAAAGAAGAGGGTTTTAACGCGACTGTTATCAGTAGTGAATCTTTAAGGAAAGCCCTTGATTATTATCCAGGCGAACATCATTTCTTCAATTTAAGACATTTAGAAGATAGAGATTTACAAGAAAGTCTCCTTTGCTTATTTGTCGTTGATGAAGAAAAGTTAAACCAATTAAAAGATATTATTAGAGATTACACAAATCACTTTAGAGATATTAAAGGATTTATGTATTCCCGTACGATTGAAGATTACGAAGGATCTATCTAAGTAATATGACTTTACCATTATTCTTATATATAGCAATTCTTTTGCTTGCGGCTTTATTATCCACGCGTTTGATGAGAATTATTAAATTACCAAACGTCACTGGATATATCATTACTGGAATCATTATGGGACCATTTGTTTTTGGCTTGTTTTTTAATGGTTTTTCTTATGACGGTATCAAAGAAAGTGTCATTTATGGATATGTCGATAAGATAAGCTGGGTTAGCACAGTAGCGTTAGGCTTCATCGCTTTCTCAATCGGTACTTCTTTTAAAGTAAATGTCTTAAAGTCATTAGGAAAAAGAGTAGTTATAATCACTATTTTAGAAGCGACTTGTGCTTCATTGATGGTAATTCTATCTTTGATAGTCACTCATTTCATCTTCCCAGATAAAGTCAGTTGGGAATTAGTTTTAACTTTATCAGCGATTGCCGCGGCCACTGCACCTGCAGCGACATTAATGGTTATCAAACAATATAATGCAAATGGTCCATTAGTGGATACATTACTCCCGGTAGTGGCGTTAGATGATGCGGCAGCATTAGTTTTATTTGCTATTTTATTCCAAATCGCTACAGCGATAGCCGGTGGTGGAGAGTTCTCCATTTACCATATGCTATTTAAACCAATCATTGAAATATCAATCTCACTAGTCGTGGGTGTTATCCTCGGTTTCTTTATCAGTTTTATGAACCGGTTCTTCAAATCGAGAAATAACCGTTTGATTTGGTGTATCTTCTCTGTCTTTGCTTCTTTAGGTATCTATATGTTATTTAAATACCCAGAATTAGGTGGATTTGAATTATCTTCATTATTAATGTGTATGATGGCGGGAGCGGTCTACACGAATATGTGTCCAGATTCTAATAGAACATTAACTGTTATGGATAGATTCACTTCTCCAATTTATATGATGTTCTTTGTTATCTCTGGTGCGAGCTTAGATTTAAGTATTTTCTTTAATGAAAACGGATTAGTTGTTATCGGTATCGCTGCGGTTTATGTCATCTTCAGAGTGGTTGGTAAATGGCTTGGTGCTTATACTGGAGCGAGCGTTACCCGTAGTGAAGATAAGATTAAAAAATACCTGGGATTCACCCTTATTCCTCAAGCTGGTGTGGCCATTGGTTTAGCCACAACAGCGAGTAAATTATTCTCCCAAAATCCAGAAACTCAGATGGCGGGCGCTTTAGTAATTGCCATCGTCTTAACATCGACATTAGTCTACGAATTATTCGGTCCGATGATCTCAAAATGGGCTTTAAAGAAAGCGGGAGAAATACAAGAGGAATCGTAAAATTTCCCGCAAAAACGGCTTATTTTGCACAAAATTACTAATTTATTGCAATATTTAAGAAAAATAAATATTTCCATAATCGGTCAATATAACATATACTTATTTCACCGTGCGGTTATGGCGGAATTGGTAGACGCGCTAGTTTCAGACGCTAGTGGGGAAACCCGTGGAAGTTCAAATCTTCTTAGCCGCACCAAAGTGCGCCTGTAGCTCAGTTGAATAGAGCGCAACCCCCCGAAGGTTGAGGTCATGTGTTTAACTCACATCAGGCGCTCCAAAAAAGAAAGTCAGCACTTTGTTTTATCGAAGTGCTTTTTTTGTTATACTGGTTAAGATTAATGGGGGATATATTATGAAAAAGAATCAAATCCATTTAGAAAAAATCTCTTGGGATAATTACATCAAAGTTATTAAACTTCGTGTCACTAAAGAACAAGAAAATTATGTTGCTAGTAATAGAGCTAGTCTTATCCATGCTTTTCTTGAAATGTCAGAAGGCACTCCAGTATATGCTTTCGCGGTGATGAACGGCAAAACAATTGTTGGCTTTATGCAATTACTGTTTGGCACTGATTGGACAGGATATGAAAGAGAAGATTGGCTAAATAGTGAAGATTATAAAAAAATAGAAGGAACGCCATATTACGACATTTGGAGATTTATGATTGATAAGAAATATCAAAATAGAGGATATGGTAAAGAAGCTTTTAAACAAGCATTAGATTTCATTAAAACCTTTCCTAATGGAAAAGCAGAATATGCAGTTTTATCTTATGAGCCAAGAAACAAAGTAGCGAAAGATCTATATGCTTCATTTGGTTTTAAAGAAGTATTCTTAGAATATCTCCACGAAGAAGAGGGCGATGAAATTACCGCGATGTTAAAGTTATAAGAAAAGGTGGTTGAATAACCACCTATTTTATTTCAATTTTATCGTTAATCTTTTTAATGATATCTGGATC
Source organism: Bacilli bacterium (assembly GCA_045631885.1). GTDB lineage: Bacteria > Bacillota_I > Bacilli_A > RFN20 > CAG-826 > CAJOLV01. Next base: position 13,408 of record JAZQVN010000032.1, on the reverse strand, counting down.
TACTTTTATGACTTCTCGATCAAAAGTGATAAATCCATTAGTCTCTTCTTCAACATCACTTAACTGAGTGTATATTGACGCGGATAATCCTTTATCAATTTGACCGATGATATCTCGATTAATCATTTTTTCATACGCAGCGACATATTCTTCTTTAGAAGAGAACTTCTTATAAATTGAATTTCCTTCGATTCTATGCCCTTCAATTGGAAGAACTAATCCTCCAAATTCAGTAATTGCGATAACTCTTTTCTTACTTAAAGGCATTCTCGCTTTTTGGAAATAGACATGAAGAGATTTAACATCACTTATCTTTTGGTCATGCCATCCAGAAGCGTGGTCATATAATCTTGTATCATCTAGTTTCTTTAATTCAGGGAGAATCTTCTTCGTATCAAATTGTCCCCATCCTTCATTAAAGATGGTCCATAATGCGATTGATGGGAAATTATATAAATAATTAATTGTTTGCTTAAACTCTTTCACTGTTTCTTCTCTTGCCTTTTTATCACGTCTACCAAATAAGAAATGGAGTTTATCACTTAAATGTAAACGAGTGAATAATGGGAAGATAACTACTGGTAAATGATATTTACCCCCTCCGTTAACGAAGTCTTGCCAAACAATAACCCCTCTTTTATCGCATTCGTAATACCATCTTGGTATTTCAATCTTGATATGTTTTCTAATCGTATTAAAACCAAGAGATTTGACTAGTTCGATATCTTTGATATAGTCTTCATAACTTTCAGGAGTGAGATATCCCTTTTTATAATATCCTTGGTCTAAAACACCTTTCATAAAGATTGGTTTATTATTTAAGGCAAATCGTTTAAATCCATTTTCTTCAATAACAGAGAATTTACGCATCGCAAAATATGACTTTACTAAATCCTCTCCAACCTTAATGGTTAATGGATATAGATATGGATCTTCAGTGGACCATAGATGCATATCTTTAATTGGGATATGGACATCTTCATTACAAGAGATATGCATTTCCTTATCTTGAATAACGACATTACACGCATCCGCGCCAGATTTGACATTGATGATTAATTCACTTTTATCAATATCAGGAGTTAATTCAAAACTCTCAACGTGAAGGAAGGGTGTACTCTCTAAATAGACTGGTAAATAGATACCAGATTGAGGTGTATACCATAAGCCACCGTGTTTTAATTTTTGTTTTCCGCGAGAGTGTAATTTTGTATCTGTGAAATCTTGGACTTTAACGATTAAAACATTTTTCTTTTCTAATTTAGATTTAATTTCAAAACTAAATGGTAAAAAGCCTCCGGTGTGTCTTCCTAATGTGTGGCCGTTTAATAAAACTTCACACACTTGATCGACACCTAAAAAGTGGAGATAAACTTTATCTTTAATAAATTCATCTTCTAATTCAAATTCTAATTTATAGAACAAATATTCATCTGGAAGAAGGAGATGATTAACTTCACTTAATTCAGTCTCTGGAGAATAAGGAACGAGTATTTTTTCATCAAAAGATTGAGGAATTACAGGACTTTTACTGATTTTATAGTCCCAATATCCGTTTAAAGAGATATATGATTCCCTCATGAATTGAGGGTTTGGATATTCACTAAGCGGCTTTTTCATTTTCTTTCTCTTTCTTCATTAAGATAATGATAACAATACTCACTAAAGCGAGAACAATCGCGGTGAATAAGAAGATGAATTCATTTGGTCTAGTGACTGTTTGACCATATTCATTCACATATGTTTGAGCGTTAATTAAACTGACAGCTTGTCCAATATATGGACCAGTCACCATTGGGATTAAAACGACGAACACCATACGAACACCTTGGAATAAGCCCGCTTGGTTTTGTGGGGTATAATCTCTGACTTTTGCTCCTAATATTGCGGTGCAGATTAAATAGCCCGCCATTAAGATTGTGCCACCAATCATAACGCCGATTGTTTGTCTTACAAATGTCATAATGATTCCACCAATAACCGCGACTATTAAAGCTGGGAAAATAATCTTGTTTTTACCAATCTTATCCATGAATAAGCCCATAACCACAGTTAAGATAGAAGCGACCACTAAAACAACACCAAGAGTAATGGTGAAGTCTCCACCTTTGATATTTAATCCTTCTTGGACATAGACCATGAAATACGGCATAAAGATTTGAATACCGATATTAAAGACCATGAAGGCTAATAGAGATAAATATAATAATTGGTTATTTGCCACAACACTTGGTCTGAAGCCATGGATGATGTTTTTGAAATATGGTTCATCTTTATTTGGTGTAGCGACATCTTTTGGATATAAGAATAGACAAATGATACCTACTACAATAGTGATACCACCAAAGAGATAAAAGAAGATATCCCAGTGTTTTTCACTTCCATCAACAAATATTCCTCCAACCACAACAACCGCGATCATCGCGATAAGTGGAAGAATAGAGATAACTGATTCGACTTTTCCTCTATTTAATGGATTAGTGCTTTCTGTAATTGAAGCATTAAACGCAGCGTCATTCGCGGTGCTACCAAAGAAAGTCATGATACAGTCCATCGCTACAATTAAGCTACCAGCGAGGAATACGCTGTTATTCGCAATAATAGTGATATTGTTATGTGGATCTAAGAAAGCAAATAAGATAATTGAGATACCCCAGATGATATATCCTAAAGAGATAAATATCTTTCTCTTACCTAATCTATCGGATAAAGCTCCCATAAATAAGGTGACAATTGTCGCAGTAACTGCGCTTAAGGCAGTCATCACTGGAATAAATGAATATTCTTGGGTACAGAAGAATACGTATAAATTTAAATAATTGTTTTCAATCGCCCAGGCTAATTGACCAACAAAGCCAGCAAGTAGAAAGGCTACCCATTTTCTTAATCCTAATTTAGATTCCATAATTTAAGTCCAACTTTAACTAAATTATACAATGTATAGTTTTTGAAAAACATTTGTATTTTATTAATATATCTCTATATAATAGTCTAGCACGCCCGAGTGGTGAAATTGGTAGACGCACTGGACTCAAAATCCAGCGGTAGCGATACCGTGTCGGTTCGATTCCGACCTTGGGCACCAAAATGAAGATTAATGGTACATTTATGTACCATTATTTTTTTCAAAGTGCAATTCCAAAGTGCAAAATGAAGGAAATTGCACTTTGGGACACATTTTCATCGAATAATGTTATAATTTAAGCACAAAGTGCTATGGCGAGTAATAAAGATTATTTAGATTTCATATTGGAATTATTAAGAGAAGTAAGAGGCATATCTTATAAAAAGATGATGGGAGAATTCATCTTATATAAAGATAATGTCATCTTTGGAGGTATCTATGATAATAGGTTCCTCATTAAGAAAACTAAATCTTTATTAGATAAAGGATTAAAAGAACAAATACCTTATCCAACAGGTAAAGCGATGCTCCTTATCGATAGTGAAGATAGCGATGTAATCAAAGAATTTGTTGAATTAGCCTATCAGGATTTAAAGAACAAATAAGCGAAAACGTTAAGAAATGTCGTCCAAAATTCTGCTCACATTGCGACAAGCGACAACAAACGAAAAGACTTGCCCTGAATGTGGCGCGGTCATTGATGCGAATATGAAATTCTGCCCTCAATGCGGTCATAAGTTCTAATAATATTTAATAATAGTCCCTTGACTCAAATTGTCTTATGACCGATGATCTAGACCATCTATTTTTATACATTTGATTGATATACCACATCATTTCTTCTTAAGAAGAAGATTTTTGCATTATTTTGATAATAGTTCCCCACGGAATTTGGCCAACAGGTTGTTCGCCAATTTCATTTTTGGCGAAGTATTTGCTACCCAAAGATTTAAATCCGAGCATGTGGCCATCACCGAGGAGTGATGAAACACTAGTAGCTATAGTTGATAGGGATATCAGCAGTTAGTTACACCAGGTGTTTTTATTATGGTGATGGCTTTTTTATATCTCCTTTTGAGGACGCCGAAAGTCAGTTTTTTTAAGAAAGGAGGATACGCTATATATAATTATAGTGTAATTATGATTTAATTATGTTAAGATTTGAATGGGACGAGAATAAAAACGTTTCCAATGTTGCAAAACACAATGTGAGTTTTCAGGAAGCAATGTCTGCTTTTTATGATGAAAATGGTTTGCTGATTGACGATCCTGAACACAGTGATTCTGAAGAACGGTACATATTAATAGGATTTAGTCAGTTTGCTAATTTGTTAGTCGTGTGTCATTGTTATCGACAAGATGAAGAAGTCATTAGATTAATATCTGCTAGAAAGGCTACTAAAAATGAATCACAACAATATGTTGAAAGGATGAAATAAATATTATGATAGAAGAATACGATTTCAAAAATGGACAAAAGAATCCATATGTTAAAAAATTAAAAAAACAAATAACTATAAATATCAACGAAGATGTTTTGGATTATTTTAAATCTATGTCTAACGAAACAGGAATCCCTTATCAAACTTTAATCAATCTTTATTTACTAGACTGTAAGAACACTAATAGAAAGATTCATTTCTAATTTGTAATTATGCTTAACATTGAATTGAAAGATACTGAATGGGAATATACATATACTGACCATGATAGACAAATAGTAAGAGCCATTGTGATTGATGAAGAAGGCTATTATTATTTTTGTCGTGCGATAAGAGATGATATGTTTGGTAAAGCCACTTTAATTGAAACCTCCGGTGGTGGAGTGGAACCAAACGAAGACTTATTATCCGCAATCCATCGTGAATTAAAAGAAGAATTAGGTGTGGAAGTAGAAGTGATAACTGAAATAGGAATCGTGAGTGACTACTATAACTTAATTCATCGACATAATATAAATCATTATTATTTATGTAAGATATTATCCTTTGGTGAAAAGCATTTAATGAAAGATGAAATAGAGGATTTCCATTTATCAACATTAAAACTAAAGTACGAAGAAGCAGTTAATGAATACGAAAGATGCTCTAATAGTAAATTAGGCAAACTAATTAGAAATAGAGAATTACCGATATTAAAAGAAGCACATAAGATATTAAATAAGTAGATACTCCCTAATATGAAGATATAAGGGAGTTTTTTTATGACATTTTTAGAATTAGTAAATGAATGGTTATTTATCAACCATCAAGACGAAGTTAAACCAAGAACAATATTACGATATGAATCTATTATCAATAATCATATTGTTAATCACGAGATATCGAGTCGAGATATCAAAGATATCACCCCTCGTGATATTCAAAAATACTTTAATGAATTTAAAGAAAAGATAAGCGAAAGAACTCATAAACATTATTCATCCTCGACGATTAATCATGTGATTGATGTCTTTAAACAATCATTTAATTACGCAGTGGATTTTGAATTATTAGACCATAATCCAACATTAAAGATAAAAAGATCACCTCTTAAAAAAGAAGAGAAAGTCAAAGCCTTTACTATTGAAGAACAAATTAAATTAGAGAAGTATTTAAAAATTGATAATCGAGTAGAGAACTTTATTTACACTTTAGTGTTATATACAGGATTAAGACTAGGGGAAGCAATGGCATTAACTTTTCAAGACATCAATTTCAAAACTGGTGTAATGAGAATTAATAAAACTAAATATAAGATATTTGATAAAAGAAGTGATAAATGGGTTTATGTCATTGATGAACCAAAAACAAAGAACTCAATTAGAGATATCCCATTACCCACTTTCTTAAAAGAAGAATTAAAAGAATTAAAGAATAAAAAGTTATCTAAATATGTTGTATGTAAAAGCGATGGTGGACTCCTCACTGATAAAACAGTCGTGTGGAGACTAAGCTCAATATTAAAAAAGATCAAAGTTAGACAATTAAACTTCCATTGTTTAAGACATACCTTTGCCACCAGAGCGTTAGAAAACAAAATGGATATCAAAACACTATCTGAAATATTGGGCCATTCAGATATCACCACAACGTTAAATATTTACACCCACTCATTGATCAAACACAAAAAGAGTCAAATGAGGAAGATGAGGAAGTTGGTTTAATTAATTAAAAGGAGTGGAGGCTCAAAAGAGCAACCACCCCGTTTGTTTGTTATATTTTCTTATTATTAAGAAACAACGAATGATGTTGTTACATCGACATAATCAACAAACGTTGTTGTTCCACCATCAACACGAGCAACAAAGGTGAATTCGATGCCGGTTGTATCATCCACGCCATCTCCCCCGTCGGTTGTTGAAAGATTTCCGTTTGGTCTGACATAGAAATTGAATGTCAGAGCGTGCGTTACTGCACCATAATTCATTGATGAGCCCGCCACCATAAATACACGGCTTGTTGCATCTGGACTTTCTGGATTTTTAACTGATACTGCTGCTATTGCAGTTGCATCGCCAGCGTGTTCTGTATCAAATGCAGATTTTGCTGCGGCATCAGCGACTTTATTTGTCCAAGATTGACCGGTGATTGTAAATGAATATGATCCTGCAGCGGCTTTCAATTCATTGGTTTGATCGCTTGCAGATGCTAATGTAACTGTGATTGTTGCATAAGGATGAGCAGGTGTGAAGGCTACTGGTGTTTCGCCGTTTAAACCGTGAGAATTACCGCTAGAATCTGTTAAATTAACTTGATCAATATCAGATGTCATAGAAACAACTAATGGCAAATTGCCTAATGTTTGTTTTTCGGTAGTGATGGTTGCTAATGGACTTCCTGAAACCTCGACTCCTGTAGATACTTGATACCACGCGATTGTTGAGACCGCACGGGAGCTTTTTGAAACATTTTTTGTTAAAAATACTTCGTTAATTTGTTGCCTTATGACTTTGTCATAAATTAACATATTTGCAAATATTTATATTAATGTTAAAATATTAATGTCGTTTAGATGTGTTGAATACACAAATATTGACCCAGGTGGTCTGAAGTTTTAATCTCTTATTTTTGTTGCCCGGAAATAATGTTAATTCTTACCGCATCTGACGGTTGCTTGAGTGAACCAACTTTAACGCGAACCAAACTCTCAATGTTAGTAATTAAATTGAAAGTGCGTTAATGACTCATAGTCCGTAGGTATTATTTGCTGGTAATACCAAGTTGTACTTAATAAGCAAATAAAGTATGCATACACAAATATTAGGGCAAAACCCTAAATAGGAGTAAAAAACAAATTTATGAAAAACAAAAAGAAACTTTTATTAGGCATCGCAGCAATGGGCCTAGTAGCAGTTGCCACTGGTGCGGTCTCAACAATGGCTTGGTTCCAAGCATCAGGCGCCGCTACCATTAATACTCCAACAGCAACAGACGAAAAAACATTTGGTGTTGACTACGAAAGCTTTGGCGATTCTTTGGGAACGGTCGATGTCACCGTGACATTTGAAGAAGTTGGAAATTCAAGAGTGTTGGGTTTAGCATCTTATGGGAAATTAAAAACAGTTACAGCTAGTGGAGTACAAACCTTTAAAGAATATGGGGAATCAGGCTACGCTGAGTTTGTTGCCGGAAATGGAGAAACCGTTTCAGAAGGTTGGCATAGAGCTTATGTAACTCCAGGTGGAACAACTGTTTGGGATGCTGTTGAACCACCGGCTGGAGCTTATGGTCAAAATGCTAACGCATATTACCGTGTTTATAGAATCAAAGCTGTTACCGCTTCTATAACCGCAGACCAAGCAGCAACCTTGCCAACAAATCATAGAATTACAGGTAATGTTAAATTCAAAACCGGTTCCGCGGCTTCATTCCTGTTCTGGAAACAAGATTCAGCATTAGCGGCTGATAATTCAGGAACTCCTACCGGAGATTTGAATGCTGATGCAAAAGCGTTTACAGCTATTGACTTTACTGGCCATTGGAGCCAAGGTGCAAATACCGTTTATTCTGATACATATATTGGCGTATTATGCAGCGGTAGACTTCAAACAACGAACGCTGATGTTTCTGCAACACTTCAATTCGATTCAGTTGCGGTCGTTGCATAATTAAATCTATTAATTAAGATTTCCTAGGTCTTCGGATCTAGGTTTTCTTTTGCATCAAAAAACCCGATGGTTTAAAGCCAACGGGTTTGAAAAGTTATTTTGCTGAATTATGCATTAACTGTTTCTGCGGTGACAACTAAATTGCCTTTGACTACTGCGACTCCGTCTCCATCTAACCAAGAAGCATCTTCAATCACAGTCCCCACTGAACTTGCTAGTTCAGTATCTGTTTTTAATGTTGTTCCAGTTCCGTTAAAAGCATAGTAAAACGCTGTGCTTGGTGTCCATGCAGAAGAAACCACACCGGCTGTAATTGTTATTCCAGTGAAAGTTATTGCATTTCCTAGGGTTGAACCAAAGCCGTGATCACCTTCCGTTCCATCTGTGGCATAGAAAGGAGCACCTAATGCGGAAGGAGCATTTTTTGCAACACGGACACGTGAACCACCCGTAATTGTGACATTAATTGCTTTATTAGCAGGTGTACTGATTAATGCCAATTCTGCCGATGCTGTGATTTGACTTGTTGAACACGCTTCATCGTTCCAAAAGCTGACAGCGACTAATGTGGCACTTCCATATTGTTCTCCAAGAGCTTTCTCTGGTTGTGTTGCTTTTCTATAAAGTCTGTTTGCTGCGTTAAGATAATATTCATATCCTTCTTTATTTGTCATTTTGCAACTAGATCCTTGAGCAACGCTAAATTTTGCATAGACCGTTCTATCATCTGCGTTAGTTACGGCAGTTGTTGCTTCTAATGTCATGCCTTTCGGACTGGCTGTAAGAGCTTGGCCGGCTTGATACCACGCTAATGTTGAGACCTTTCGGTAGTGGACCAACATAAAAAGTCGCCATAATTCCAAGCGACTTTCTATAACTAATAATCAAAGTATACGTTAATTAAACAGGTCTGAGTGACTTCCGGTGCTGACAAGAACAAGAATCAATTCGTTTTCATAGATTTTGTAAATCAATAGCCAATCTGGTTGGATATGACATTCGCGGTATCCTTTATAATCACCACTTAATAAGTGATCTTTATTGGATATCGGTAATTGCTTACCTTCTGCGAGTGTTTTGATTACATTATCTAGTTTATCAAGATTTTTACCTTGCTTTTGGCAAAGCTTATAATCTTTTTTGAATTGATTAGTCCAGACTACTCTGTACATTATTTCTTCAACTCTTCTAAGGCTTCATCGACCGGATAAGTTCTAGTGTTAGGATTTGCAATTAACTCTTCCGCTTCATTAATTGCGGCAAGAGTTTTTGCATTAGGGGTATTGGTGGTTATTTTAAATGGGATACCCCCTTCTCTCACGGCCTGTCTTAAAAAGATATTGAATGCAGTAGTCATATTCATTCCTAAACTTTGGAATAAATTATCAGCGTCATTTTTCAAACCAGCATCGATTCTAAAACTAACGTTTGTAAGATTACTGGACATACGTATACCTCCTCTCGCTATTATTATGAGGTGTTTTGTAATTAAATTCAACGCAAATGTATATTCAATAGCGGGTAATTGTATTGCTATTCGCGGTAAATAGGTTATTTTTTTTCTATGAGTTTGTTTTAAGAAATAAAGGATAAATAATATTGACAAATATACATCTTAATAAAATAAGATATAATCAAAATATATAGGTGGTTTTTATGAAAAACAAAGCATTAATATTTATTTCATTATTGTCTCTATCATGTTTAACAGGATGTTTTAATTCAGGTGGAGGAAGTCAAAACCCACCAGAAGAGCCAACTACATATCAAGCAATTTGGAAAAACTATGATGGTTCTGTTTTAAAAACAGACACTGTTAAAGAAGGGGAAACACCTCGTTATAATGGTGAAACACCAACTAAACCTAATGATTATGAGTTTAGTTATACTTTTTATGGTTGGGAACCAAATCCTAGTCCGATATATCAAGACACCACTTATGTCGCCCAATATTATAGCGATGATTTAACTGATGGAACTTTCCTTTTCCGATATCAAGAAGAATTGAATGCCTACTATGTTAGTAACCTTAAAAATGAGGCTCGAGTTCTTAAAACACTCATCATCCCTTCATCATTTAATGATTTACCAGTTATTGGAATATCTTCTTCAATGTGCGCTTATAACGAAGTAGTGGAAAGAGTCATCATTCCTGACTCAATTCAATATATTGAACAAGAAGCTTTTTATAGTTGTAAAAATCTTAAATATGTAGAAATTGGTACTGGCATTAAAAGCATTGCTGAAAGAGTGTTTTATTGTGATTTAGATACCCTTATTCTTAATTCACTTGTCAGTACAGAAGATATCTTAAGTTCTTATTTGCTCTACTACACTAGAGAAGTGTATTTTGGCGACTGCTTTACACATATCCCAGATCGTTATTTCGAGGGTTCAAGTTTAGAATCTATCCATCTCCCAGAGACATGTAGGACTCTTGGCGACCGGGCTTTTAGTAATGGTAGATTGAAAGAAGTCATTTTACCTGATAACGTGACCTTTATTGGGGATTATTGTTTTTCCAGTAATGTGAATCTATATTCTATTACCCTGGGTAAAAACTTAACTCATATCGGACAACACTGTTTTGAAAATGACCGTAATTTAATCGAAGTCATTGATTTGACCGATATTAAGATTACAAATAATAAAATATATGATTCTAGTTTCTACACCCTTGATGGAGCGAATGATTTTGAAAACACATTTATTAACGCTTACCAAAGAAACACAATTTATAACAAAGAAGACTCTAAGATTTATACCGATGAAAATGGCCTATGCTTTTATAAAGACGGAGATTACCTTGCCTATTTAGGTTGCAAGAATCCAAATTTATTAGAACTCGTTATTCCTGAAGGTGTAACGGATATGAGAAGTAGAAATGAGTATTTTGAAAAAATAACTCTTCCTAATTCTTTAAAAAGATTTACTGGTTGTTTCAACTCTCCATGGGAAGCTTTTAATGCTTATGACAATGGTTTATATCTTGGAAATAAAGATAATCCATACATGGTTTTAGCGGTAGTATCTCTACACAATATTAGTTTCAAAATCCATAAAGATTGTAAAATCATTGGTGATTTATCTTTATATCGAGTTAATTATCCTTACGAAGAGACAATTGATGAATTTGAAATACCTGAAGGAGTTGAAGTAATTGAAAGCTTATCAATTTCTCTTCCAGTAAATAAACTCACCATTCCTTCTACGATTACTTTAATTGATTATATTTGTTTTACCGATGTTACTAATTTATATTGGAACCCTATTAACTATGAGAAGAAAACTCCAACTCGCGTTTCAGCAAATTATTTAGAAAATAAATGCACTAACTTCTACATTGGTGAAGGAGCAAAATTTATTGACTCATTCTTCTTTTTAGATATTGAAAATCTCTATGTTCCACATAGTTTAGAAGATATCGCTCTTCCTAGAGGTAGTAGAATTAATAACTTATATTGGAATACAGATATGTTTGTTCCTGATGGAATAAGAATTAACAATTTATATTATGGAGAAGATGTGAGAGTTATCAATAACTCTTCAGCCTCCCATGTCTATTTAAATGATAACGCAACTATTTTCTATAATGTTAAAAACGCTTCATTAACCGAGTATAACGGAATCTATTACACTGGTAGCGAGAATAATCCTTATTTATTTGCTTTATATTTAGATGATGATTATGAAGGAAAATATATTCTCCATGATGATTGTGTATACACATCAATGTCATCCTCTTGGCATATTAAAGACGAGAATTTCACTATCTCTAGTGGCGGGCGTTATATCGGCAAAGGAGATAATCCATATTATTATCTTTATTGTTGTTTTGGTGATGAAGTGGTAGTGGCCAAAGATTGTTACGCTATCGGTGATTTTGAGATGGATAATGTCGTTTTTCCTGTCACTAACACTCACTTCTTATTTGAAGATGACTGCGTGTATTCCTTAGACAAGAGTCATTTATATCAAGTCAATACTGATAAAGAGACGTTTGAATTTGATGAAAAAGTAGTCACTATCAGCAAAAACGCGATTAAAGAATCTTCCCCAATCAAGAAAATAGTGGTGAAACACGATCATCCTTTATTTGATGTCGCTACTGCGGTAGAAAATTATGATGCGATTGAAGAATTAGAATTCGATACCCGTGTTAATGGTGGAGATTATTCGAGATTTACTAATGTGAAAAAATGCATCTTTGGCCCTCATGCAAAAGATATATTCGTCGAAGGATATAAAGGATTTGGTGATACTGAAATTGAAATCAGCGAAGATAATCCTGATTATGAAATACTTGATAATGGCGTCATCACATATAAAAAACACACAATTATTTATGTTCCTTCTTCTATCAAAGGTGCATTAGTCATTCCAGAAGGAATTGTTAAATTAGAAACTTTTGCTCCTATTGATAATAACGGTATTACTTCAATATTTTTCCCATCCACATTCAGATATGGCTGTTGGGATGATTTACAAAAGTCAGATAGCATAGTAAGAGTTAATGTTTCAGAAAAGAACCCATATATCTATGCGAAGAACAATATCGTTTATGAAAAAGGATATGACTTTTTATGGATTCCTAACACGATTAGAGGAGAAGTATATTTAGAAGAAGGAGCGGAATTAATTGGTGGTATTATCAATCCAAACATCACTTCTTTAAGTCTTCCTTCCACAGTTCAATATCTAGCCATCAGCGATGCGATGACAGGATTAGAAACAGTCATCATGAGAGGAAAAACTTTTGAATATGATGATAGTGAAGGCTCTGGTCCACTTCCAAGTAATGTGAGAGAACTCATTTATATCAACGGTATTGAAGGCTATTTAACAGTCAAAAACAAAAACGAACTAACAACACCTTTATATATTAAAGATGGTGAAGAAGAAGTAACTGTCTTTAATCCTCTACCAGGTATGACAGAATTAAAAGAATATGAATTCTCTTATTGTTATTCATTTACAGAATTAAATATTACTGGTGATATATCTACGATTGGTAAAGGCGCTTTTAAAGACTGCCGTCATGTTAAATCAATCACCGTTGGTAAGAACGTCACCTCTATTGGTAATTTTGCTTTCTATGATATTCCTATTACATCCATCACTTACCAAGGAACAATGGCGGAGTGGAGTAACATTACTATTGGCCAATATTGGAAGAATTTATCTAACATTAAATATGTTAATTGTAGTGATGGCACGGTCAGTGTCTAAATAAAATCTTATTTATCTAAAACAAGAATTCCTAGGTTTTTAAATCTAGGTTTTCTTTTATCTCCTTGCTTATTATCTATCTTCTTTATAAAATAAAGGTCAGAGGTAGGAATTGTTATTAAAGAGATTCTCTTGGTCACAGAATCTCAATATTAATAAATCTCACCTTATATATCTTTAAAAGG
>JAZQVN010000031.1:0-15578 GCA_045631885.1 Bacilli bacterium | reverse complement strand
TTTTCGCTCAAGATGCAAGTGTATTTAATGGCGATGGGATTAGAGATTTATATCCAATCGTTGCCTCTTTATCTGCTGGTCAAATCGCAGGTTTAGATTTCTTATCCTTACAAGATTTAGTGACTATCGCGACTGCTGATGAAACAAGTTACGATTTGAACGAACTCGGTGACGTTGCCCCTGCTTCTATTTATGAAGGAGTTAACAGAGAAATATTCACAACGGGTAAAGTAGCTTTGACTAGTGAAGCGTTGCGTGCGGAAGCTATGAAAAACGATGCCGTTTCTGATAGTCCTGTATCTGCTACTACCTATGTTCTTTATGGCGCAACTGCCATCGCAACCATTGGTATGGTTGCTTCCTGGTATAAATTCAAACAACTTTCAGATCTTATGCAACCAACAATAAAATTAAGAGATGCCGCTTTTAAAGCCTATGAAGCGGCGGCATTAAAGCCTGATGCATTAAATGAACAAGTTATGGCAGGCAAAATGAGCTGTTGGGAATATCAAGTCGAGGTTCAAAAGTTATACGACGCTCAAGCAGAAACAGTGAGGGCTTTAAATGCAAAGAACATGGATGAAGCATTGGACAAAATAGATGAAGCGCTCTCTCCACATCTCACTAAGTCCAGAATAGCGGCGGTTTTAGGTGCAGCCTTTACTGTGGCAATGGCAGCCTTAGCAGCCTTCTCTATTTATAGTACAATCAACGATCTACTTGCCTACTATCAAGTTGAATATACACCTATTCCAAAATATATGGTGGAAAAAGAATCAATAGTGGAAGTAATAGATGGAGTTGAATACTACAAAAGAAATGATTCTGCCTATTATCAAGTCGCAGAATGTAACCGTAAGAGTGATGCCCCTTTCTATGAACAACTTCAAAACTATGCTGATTTAAATGGTGATGTTGGTAGACAATGGCTAGCGCTTTACTACGTGAAATATGAAGGCAAAGCTCCAATTCAAGCAGACTCATTAAAAGTAGTTATTGGTGATTCTAACTTACCATATGGTTATGAAAGAGGTATTCATATGTTTGGTAATGGTGGTGCCTATAATTTAACTAATAAAGATATATGTTATAACGATACAAATAAGGGCACTTACGTTTATTTCCAAGTTGATGAATCAGTTATTAAGACTGCCTCTTTAGCAGGTTCTAATTTCTCAACTGGTTCTGCTGTCTTATTTGCGGGTATTGGCGCAGTTGTTGGTGCAGGCATTGGTATCGCGATTATGTTAATACTTAATAAAAAGAAAGAAACAAAGGTAACTCAAGAATAAATAAGATGTAGGAGGATTTGTCATGCTAAAAATCTTTTCCAAATTAACAATTGCCGCTATGGCGGTAGCCTTAGGAGTTTCTATTCCAGCTCATTACGCTCCCGCAATGGCAGCAGGTGAAACAAAATACATTTCCGAAGTGAAAGTAGGCATCGGTAAAACTGAACAAGAAGCAAAAAGTGAACTTCTTGAAGAAGGTTTTACTATTCTTTCTAAAGATGGAAAGTATGCAGACTTAAATGAAGATGCTGGCTCTAAAGATCCTACTATGGGCAGAGGCCAAAAGATTGTTTATCTAGGTTATAAAACTACTACTAATGTGGATGAAGCCGTTACTGACTTAGCGGTTATGAACATGAGAGGTGGTTATTCTGTTAAAGATTATGAAGAATTAATGGAAAAACAATTAAAGACTGAAGTTATTCCTTTTGTTGAACGCTTCTTAGTAACTTTACAAGAATATAGAGAAAACCTTAATAGTGAGTATCCATCTAACAAGGCCAGAGCCCAATATATGAAATCCATGCTAAATAAACTATCTGATGATGATACAGGTGGTTTGATGGGCGACTTATTAGTTAATGAAACTAAATATGAAATGGGTGATGCTGATTACGCAGCATTGTCTGAAGAAGAAAAGAAACAACATGCTGATATTTTAACTATTATCATGCAAGCAAATGGCAAAGCCACATTATCAATTGAAACTTTGTTAACTAAAGCCACCGATACAAAAGAAACTTCTTGGATTGATAGATTAGAAGAAAACACTCTTGATGATTTGAAAGAGCAATTAGATGAAGCTGGTGTTGATATTACAGAACAAGATGCAACACTAGATAGAATGTATGGCGATGACGCTAAAAAACTATTAGAAAAATGGGATACATTTTCTCAAGCCCTTAACGAATACGATGAAAAAGTAAATGCTTTAGCTAATTTAGATGAAAGTAGATACGAAGAGAACGTTGAAAAGATGGAACAATTCGACGTAAACAGCGATGATGTCAATAAAAATGGCCCTGCTGTTGTTGCCCTTACATCCGCTAGAGTTGATATAACGAATGAAACACTTGACCTCGAACTCATCGCGGCTAAAGAACGTATGGATGAAGTTGATTACGACTTTGAAGATGGCTCCACTCTTGCTGAATTTTTTGCTCAAGATGCAAGTGTCTTTAATGGCGATGATATTAGAGATTTATATCCAATCGTTGCCTCGCTTTCTGCAGGTCAACTAGCAGGTCTTGATTTCTTATCTCTTCAAGACTTAGTTACCATTGCAACTGCCGATGCGACAAGTTATGAAAATGATTTAGGTGATACTGAACCCGCCTCAATTTATGAAGGTGTCAATAGAGAAATCTTCCAAAAAGGTATGGTTGCGATTACTAATGACGCTAAACGATTAGAAGCAATGCAAAATGATGCAGTTAAAGATTCCCCATTAAGCACAAATACTTGGATTCTTTGGGGCGCAACAGCTGTGGCAACTGCTGGTATGATCACTTCCTGGGTATTAATGTCACATTTTAAAGATGTCTTCAACAGGTTAGATGGTGCAGAAAATGCGGTTAGGCTAGCTAATAAACAATGTACTGACAAACTTTTTAAGTTAGCCAATGATCTCGATCTTTCTCGTGATGCCTATAAAAATGCTGTGGATGCCGCTCATAAGACAAGAGATTTGGCATTAGAGAAATTAGTTGGCAAAGATTATGTGGATGATGTGGTGTCTGATGTAGAGGGCACAATTAAAAATGCTGCCACTAAATCCAAAATTTGCACCTACCTTGGTGCTGCTTTCACTGTTGCTATGGCGGCCTTAGCAGCCTTCTCTATTTATAGTACAGTTACCGAATTAATTGCATATTATAATGTCGAATATTCTCCAATTCCTAAGTACATGGTTGAAGAAGTTGATATTACAGAAGGTGAAGGGGACGAAAAAACATATAAAAGAAATGATACTGCTTATTATCGAGTGGCAGAATGTAATCGTAAACCAAATGCTGATTATTATGAACAATTACAGAATTATGCCGACCTTAATGGTGACGTTGGTAAACAGTGGTTAGCGTTATATTACGTTAGATATGAAGGCAAAGCCCCAATCAAAGCGGATAGTCTTAAAGTAGTTATTGGTGATTCTAAAACGCCAGCTGGTTATGAAATAGGTATCCATATGTTTGGTTATAGTGGCGCTTTTAACTTAACTGATAAGCATTATTGCTATAACGATACACCAAAAGGTACCTATGTATATTTCCAAGTCGATGAATCTGCTTTACCTAAAGCATCTGTTGCTGGATCTAACTTCTCTACTGGTACTGGCTTCTTATTTGCGGGTATTGGCGCAGTTGTTGGTGCAGGTATTGGTATCGCTATTATGTTAGTTCTTACAAAAAGAAAAGAAAAAGTAGTGAAAGAATAAAATATAAATAGGGGTAAGAGTTTATGATTAAAAATATTTCAAAACTATCTATTGCAGCATTATCACTCCTTTTAGGTGTAGGTACACCAATGAGATATATGCCTTCAAAAGCGGCATCAAATACTCAATATTTAGCCGAAATAAAAGTGGGTATGGATAAAACTGAAGAAGGTGCGGCAAAATCACTTCTTGATGATGGTTTTACTATTTTAAAAGATGATAATGGTAATAATGCTGACTTAAACTATGAAGCTGGTTCTAAAGATCCAACAATGGGTAGAGGACAAAAAGTAGTCTATTTAGGCTATAAGACCACGAATGATCCAACTTTTGCTATCACTGACTTAGCAGTTATGAACATGAGAGGCGGTTATAGTATTAAAGATTATGAAGCCTTGATGGCAACCAGGCTCAAAACTGAAGTTCTCCCTTTTATCGATAGATTTATAGTCACTCTTGATGAATATAGAGCAAACCTTAAATCTCCTTTCGCGGCTAATAAAGCTCGCGCAGAATATATGAGATCAATGCTTAATAAACTCCAAGATGACGATACAGGTGGATTATTAGGTGATTTATTAATCAATAAAACTAAATATGAATTAGGCGATACAGAATACGCTGCATTATCTGATGAAGAGAAGAAACAACACGCAGATATCGCTACTATTATCATGCAAGCAAACGGCAAATCTACTTTATCTATGGAGACTTTGTTAACTAAAGCTACTGATACAGATGAAAAAAGCTGGATTGATAGATTAGAAGATAACACTTTTGATAAATTAATAGAGCAATTAGATGAAGCTGGTGTTGATATTACAGAACAAGATGCAACACTAGATAGAATGTATGGCGATGACGCGAATAAATTATTAGAAAAATGGGATGTCTTTAACCAAGCATTATTTGAATATGATGATAAGAGAAATGAATTAGCTAATATTGGTGAAAATGTATTTGATGAACAAGTTCAAGCCATTGAACAATATGATGAAAATAGCAAAGACAAAGATAAGAACGGTGAAGCTCTTGTTGCTAGTATAGAAGTGCAAAACGACTTTGTAGAAACAACTCTTGACCTAGAATTAATCGCGGCTTATGAAAGACTCGATGAAGTAGATTATGACTTTGATGACGGTTCAACGCTTAGGGAATTCTTTATGCAAGACGCTAGTGTGTTCGCTGGTGATGATATTAGAAATTTATATCCTATCGTTGCCTCTTTATCAGCAGGTCAATTAGCAGGATTAGATTTCTTATCAATTCAAGATTTAGTGACTATCGCTACTGCGGATGCAACAAGCTATGACAATAACGATTTAGGCAATATTGAGCCAGTTTCTATTTATGAAGGCGTCAATAGAGAAATCTTCCAAAAAGGTAAAGTCGCTTTAACAAATAAAGCATTACGTGCTGAAGCGATGAAGAATGACGCAGTTGTTGATCATCCATTAAGTACAACAACTTATATCCTTTGGGGAGCGACCGCTCTTGCAACAGCAGGTATGATTGCTTCATTTGCTTTTGCTTCACAATTAAAGAGTTTTGCTACTGCCTCTGTCGCAGCAGCCAAAACCGCTAAATCAATATATTTAGCCCAACTTCCATCCATTACAAAAGATTACATTAACGCATCACATGCCAATGGTATAGAAGTATATCGCACATTTAGTGCCCTTGAAGATCAGCGTGCAGCTAAAGAAATTTTTAATGCTAGATTAGAAGGTATATATGGCAGTAAAGTCGCTAAGCAAATTCAAGATGGTAAAACAACTTTTGATAAAGTGGCCGCTAATGCAGCTACTAAATCAAAAATTGCAACATATTTAGGTGCAGCTTTTACTGTCGCGATGGCGGCTCTTGCAGCTGTCTCTATCTGGTCCACAATTAAAGAATTACTCGATTATTACAAAGTTGAATATACCCCAATTCCAAAATATATTGTTGAAGAGACAGACATCACAAAAACGGAAAACGGTGTCACAACTGTGGTGAGAAATGATTCTGCATATTATAGAGTCGTGGAATGCAATCGTAAACCAGATGCTGATTTCTATGATGTATTACAAAACTACGCTGATCTTAACGGCGATGTTGGTAAGCAGTGGTTGGCATTATATTATGCTAGACAAGATGGCCACGCTCCAATTAAAGCTGATAGCTTAAAAGTAGTAACGGGAACTTCTACTATCCCAAATGGTTATTCTAATTTAGGCATTCACAATTTCGAAACCACGAACGCTTATAACTTAACAAGTAAATATTATTGCTATAACGATCCAAATAAAGGAACTTATGTCTATTTCAATTTAGATGAATCCGCTATTAAAAACGCTTCAGTTACTGGATCTAACTTCTCAACTGGTTCCGCAGTTTTATTCGCTGGTATTGGAATAACAGTGGGAGCAGGCATTGGTATCGCGATTATGTTAATACTTAATAAAAAGAAAGAAACAAAGGTAACTCAAGAATAACAAGAGTATTATATTAATATATAAAGGAGTTTATTAGAGCATTATGGGATTATTTGGCAAAAAGAATAAAGGATCTGCTCCTGAATCCAAATTAAAAGTTTCTATGAATCAAGATGGTGAAAATTATACATTTAATGTTGAAGGTAGATTAGATACACTTACTTCACCAGAACTTGAAGGTGAAATTAATAAGATCATTGAAAACGCTAAAAAACTCGTATTTGATTTAGCTAAATTAGATTATATTTCTTCCGCAGGTTTAAGAGTGTTACTTGGCGCTGCTCAACAAATGAATGGTAAAGGTGAAATGACCTTAATTCACGTTAGTGAAGCAATTCATGAAATCTTTGATGTCACTGGTTTCATCCAAATATTCAATATTGAATAAATTAGTTTATTTATAACTAGAGCGGATAACTTATATCCGTTCTTTCTCTTATACTCTCTTTGAAAAGAAAATCGTTATGTTAAAAAAGATCAATTGGTTCAACGTATTAGGATTAGTCTATACCATTGCGGTAGGGATTTTTCTCATTGTTTGGAGTGAAATTAACTTTGAGGTAGCAAGGATCCAATCATATTTGTTTGATTTTGGTGTTGACACGGTTGGTGCCCTTATTTGTGTTGCTCTTTTTTATGGGTGTTTAAGACAAAAAGGAGAAGGAAATTTAATTTTCCGACTTCTCATCTTGATGGTAAGTACAAGTTTTTTAATTAATGAATTAATGCTATTTGTATCTGGATTATCCGAGTCAAGAATCTTACATTTAACATTATGCGTTATTTCTAGTTTCCTTGATTTGGCATTAATTGTTGATCTTTATTATTATTACATTAAAAAATTACTTAGTATTGAAGGCAAAATAGCCAAGATTACTGATATAATAGTGCCTATTTTAGCTTCATTAGGTACTCTTATTATATTAATTAATATTATCTATCCATTAACATTTGCTGTTGATGAACAGGGTGTTTTTGCCTATACCTCCCTTGCTTGGCTGATGGATATTGTTCCTGACACAATTTTTATTATTGGAATTGTTCATATAATTATTTGCCACGCTCCTTGGAATCAAAAGATTCCAGCATTGCTCTTTGTTATTTTCCCAGGCATTGGCTATTATCTCGTCGGTGGAGAACATGGTGCGGCGGCTCAATATGGCTTTGTTTTAATGTCTCTAATCGTGATGTACTGCGTTATTTTTAACGATAATAGCAAGAAAATGACTGCGACAGAAACTGAGCTCAATATGGGTACAGAAATCCAAACAAATACCCTTCCATCAGTTTTTCCTCCTTTCCCAGATAGACATGAATTTGATATTTATGCTTCTATGACTCCGGCAAAAGAAGTGGGTGGAGATTTCTATGACTTCTTCATGATTGATGATGATCATCTCGCATTAGTGATCGCTGATGTTTCTGGTAAAGGTGTCCCTGCAGCGTTATTTATGATGTCTAGTAAAATTCTTATTAATGACCACGCTTTGATTGGTGGGTCTCCTTCTGAGATATTAGAAAGGGTCAATAGAGCGGTATATGCGAATAATAAAGCCCATATGTTTGTCACTGTGTGGCTTGGTATATTAGAAATCAGCACAGGCAAACTAGTCACTTCTAGTGCGGGACATGAATATCCAATTATCAATGTAAATGGCAAATATGAAATATTTAAAGATAAACACGGACTCGCGATAGGGGCGATGCCAAATAGTAAATATGTTGATACGGAAATCCAACTTAAAAGTGGTGATCAGATATTTGTTTATACAGATGGTGTGGCGGAGGCGACAGATTTTAATAAACAAATGTTTGGTGTAGAACGCACTGTAGAAGCACTTAATTCCATACCAAAAGATTCTTCACAACAACTTATTCTTGAAGGTGTTTTAAAAGCCGTTGATGGTTTTGTGAAAGACGCTCCTCAATTTGATGATTTAACAATGTTAGGATTAAGATATTTCGGTCCTCATCCTAAAAAAGAGAAAAAAGTTGACGAACTTGTTATTAAAGCTGATCGAAATAATTTAGAAGAAGTACAAGCTTTTATTGATCAAAAACTTAAAGAAGTTAACTGTTCTATGAAAGTACAAACCACGATTGATATCGCTATAGAAGAAATCTTTGTTAATATCGCTAGTTACGCTTATGAAAATAATGAAGGTGATGTGACTATTCAAGTAGTGATGAATGAAGATCCTCTATCTATAGAAATAACATTTATTGATTCAGGTGTAGAATATGATCCACTTGCTAAACCTGATCCCAATACATCACTTAAACTAATGGAACGTCAAAAAGGTGGTTTAGGCATCTTTATGGTGAAAAAAAGTATGGATGATATGACTTACGAATATAAAGATGGCAAGAACGTTCTTACTATAGTAAAGAACCTGTAGTTGATTTACATGCAAGTATTTGGACCATCAATAAAACATGTCATCAATATTTTTTAAAATATAATTATCTGGGTTAGACAATTTAAAATATGGAGAACGTAGAAACAAATCAATTTCCTAATAAGGTAAGACAAGTCGGCATAGATTTAGCGAAATGTTTGGCCATTATTTTTATGGTTATCATTCACACTATGGCGCAATTTGAAGTGGATCCAGAATCAACTTTTTATATCGTGTTCGATATCATTTTCGGCAGTATTCTTGCCGCGCCAGTATTCATGATAGCAATGGGGGTGGGTTTAGCCTATTCCAATAAAGCCAATCCTAAACATATTATTTTTAGAGGCATCAACATATTCATCTTAGGATTTATTTTTAATATAGTAAGAACTCTCCCCTCTTTTATTATTGCGGGAATAGAAGATGATTTAGAGCTTTTGTTTGTAGCGGTATATTTCGATTGTCTTTGTGGAGATATTCTTCAATTTGCAGGATTAGCGTTTATTCTTTTTGGCCTACTTAGATTATTAAAACTTAAAGATTATGTGATATTAGCGATAAGTGTCATCTTCTCGTTATTAGCGACATTTTTCCCCGTATTTATTACGGATAATGTCATTGTTGATTTCTTTGTTGGTTTATTTTACCCCACTACATATGGTGAATATATCATTATGACATTTCCTTTAATGTCATGGTTTATTTTCCCTTGCTTTGGATATTGGTTTGGTAATCTTTTAAAAAAGACTAATAAACCCAATTTCTTTTATCTCATTACGGGAATTATTGGAGCAGTCATATCGATAACTGGATTCCTTTTCGCTGACCGTTTCGATTTTGGTTTTGCCGGCGCTCCTGGTGAAATAGCGTTCTACGGAATGCAATTCTATGATGCCTTCTTCTGCATAGGCGCTTCCGTTGGATTATTTGCTTTATGCCACTTTATATGTAAGATATCACCTCTTAAATTACAAAATGGTTATTTCACCATGTCTAACTCTTTAAATCTAATATATATAATCCATTGGCTAATATTATATTGGATAGCTGTACCTTTAACATATTACGTCGGATATTTACCTCTCTATGCGATTTTATTAATTTCTTTAGGAATAATTATAGCCGCGACAATATTAGGAATATTATTAAAGGCACATATTAAAAATAAAATGATAGAAAACCCTAACACTCTTTGGCGTTTTGTTAATGCTGGTTGAGTTTGTTATAAACGAATTCTTTTGATTAGGTAAAGCAATCTTATTTTGATAATATTAAATCATCTGTATGAAAAAAGACGTCGAATATCAAATAATAATCGGCTGTAATGACTCCCTTATAAAAAGCGAATATGTTAAAGACCATGAACTAAGCGATATTATTGTCGACTTTTTCGCTAGATATAACATCGATTTTTCATTATTAAAAATAGATGGTGGTTATTTATATAATGATGGTAGTTTCGTTTTAGAAAATGGAATTTGTGTCTCTATTATAGGTTCAACCGATGAAAAGATATTAAAATTAGCAAAGGCATTTAAAATGTTCATGTGTCAAGAAAACGTCTTAGTGATTAAAAACAGATTGGATACTAAAATAATATAGATATGTATGAAAAATAAATTCAGCAAAGGTATTAAATACGAAATATATATCGGTATCAAAGATAAAGATTCTTACGAAGAGATTTTAAGTGTCGTAGATTTTAAAAACATCCTTTGTGAGATTTGCACTGATAAAGAAATCAATTTCTCGTTGCTCACTCAAACGGGTGGCTATAAGCATGGTAAAGGCTATACAACTGAGACAAGTCTAAGAATTATCATTATTGGTATCGACGAAAAAGAGATTAATCTTTTAAGTGAAAAGCTTAAAAAGAAAATCAATACCGATGCAGTTCTTATCACAAAATCAGAAATCGCTTATTGCTTTGCTTAAATTTTAAAAATTTACATTTTTTATTACACGGTAACCCTCATGTCCGTCCAGATTTTTCACGGGGTTTTTATGTGTCCAGTTACAAATAGATTAAAGTTGTATTCAAAAGACCAAATATATGACAAATAATGCAAAAAAATAATAAAAAACACGCACTTTTTCGTACGTGTCTTGACAATCAATCGTGTCTCCAATTGTCGATACACATACAAGGTTGTAGTCCAATTGTTGATATGCACAATATAATATGAAAAGAGGAAAAATTAAAACATTGTTTTAATAGTTTATAAAAATTCTTGTTCCTCTTGTTCCATCTTTCCATAGTAAAATGACTCCCTCGGTCTACAAATACAAGCGTTATATCGACAGTCTTAAAATATCTAAATCATTAAAAATCATCAAAAAAAGTAAGAAAAACATGCACTTTTTCATATGCGTTTCAAATAAATCATATCTAGTGATGTTATTAACTAGGGAAAATAGGTATTCGAATTTTAAACAATAAATCTTTTTCAATGTTAAAATATTTACCATGGTAGAACAATTATATGAAAAATGTCTTAAAACTTATTAGCGTAGTGTTATTCGCATTTTCTATTTCATCGTGCAAAAAAGATTCTCGCAGTGATGACGTGGTTATTTTATATACAACAGATGTGCACTGTGGAGTAAATGACAATCTAGGTTACTCCGCGGTCGAGGCCTATAAAAAAGAAATGTTAAAAGAATATAAATATGTCACTCTTTTTGATGCGGGAGATTATATTCAAGGCGATGTTATAGGCGCTTTTTCTAAAGGAAAAAATATCGTTGATATTATGAATAAAATGAATTACCAAGTAGTGACTATTGGTAACCATGAATTTGATTATGGGACCGATACTTTAAAAGAGGTAATCAATGAATTAGATGCTGAAGTTGTTTCTTGTAATCTTAAATATATTGGAAATAAGGAAAATAAAATTAATAAAGTTAAACCATACACAATTAAAAAATATGGCAAATTGAAAATCGGAGTAGTTGGAGTTACTACACCTAACACAATTAACGAATCGACTCCATCAATATTTAAAGAAGACGGAGAATTTGCTTATTCCTTCACCAACGAAAGTGAAGAAGCTTACTTTAAATGTATTCAAAATGCGATTGATTTATGTAATAAAGAAGCTGACTATACCGTTATTCTTTCTCATGCTGGAAATGATGAGAATTCTAAACCGTGGGGTTCTAGAGAAATTATCTCTAACACCAATGGATATCTCGCTGTCATGGACGGGCACTCGCATTATGATGTGAACTGGGAAATGGTGAAAAACAAAGATGGTAAAGATATACCGCTTTGTGATGCGGGAACTAAAATCAATGAATTCGGTAAATTAATCATTCATAAAGATGGTGGTGTTACTACTGAATTAATTGAAAATTATGAAGGTAGAGATACAGAAATCACTAGTTTTATTGATGATAAGTTAAAAGAAACCGAAAACATCGCTAATAAAGTTGTCGCTCATACTGATTTAACGCTAAGTATCTATGATGAAAATGGCATTCGTCTGGTGAGAAGTCGCGAAACAACAATCGGTAATTTGGTTGCGGATGCATATCAAGCGATTTCTGGCGCTGATATCGGTTTTATAAATGGTGGTGGTGTTAGAGCCGACCTACCAAAAGGTGATGTCACTTATGGCAATGTTTTTAGCGTTAATCCGTTCGGCAATTACATTGTCATGAAAGAAGTGCCGGGTAGTCATATTCTTGATTATTTAGAACATTGTTCACAAATGACAGAAAAAGAATATGTCAAAGACGAACACCCTTATGGTGAATTCGGAGGATTTGCACAAGTTTCTGGTCTTAGATACAGCATCGATACATCAATCCAGTCACCGGTTATTTGTGATAAGGATGGTAATTTTATTGCGATTAACGGACCGAGAAGAGTGAGAGATGTTCAAGTCTTAGAAAATGATAATTACATAGATATAGATATAAACAAAACCTATAAAGTTGCAACGAATAATTACATTCTTTTAGAAGGCGGTAATGGCGCAAATATGTTTATGGATGATATAGATATTGAAACTCCAACAAAAATCGATTATCAAGTTATTGCTGACTATATCACAGATGTTCTAAAAGGTAACCTCGCAAATAAATATTCCTCAGTCGAAGGAAGAATTACAATATTATAAAAATCCATTTTTAGATATTTGAAGAATCATTGTACTTTGTTTTCATTGTGCTTAGAAATCAAAAAAAACACGCACATTTACGTACGTGTCTCGACAATTGAAGATGTCTCCAATTGTCGATGAATGAATACATTTCAAAGTCCAATTGTCGATTAATGAATTTATTGTTATAAAAAAAGAAGTTGTTGTCAACCCCCTTAGTTAATATAGATTCCATATTTAAGAAGGTGTTTTGTCTTTCTGATTAGGTATGGTTCCGTTTGAATCAGGATGTCATCATCCATAGAAGAAATAGTGGAAATATCACCAGCTTCTCCAAGAACAAAGGTGATGTGATCTCTATCATGAATGATTACCCTACTAAAAACTTTGTTAAGTGGAAAGTCAATTAAAGAAGAAATGGTTCTGTCGTACGGTGATAGGACCTTTTTAAATTGATATAGATAATCGTTAATGGTAGTAGCGGTGCTTATTGAATTCTCAAGAGCTACTTTCTTTTGATATAGCGGTTTAAGTTTCTCCTTATAAGCTTTGTTGACTTCGCGATAAAACTCATCATCGATATCTTTGTACTTTTTGAATTTTACTTGTAAAACATCTATTTTTTCTTGCAATTCCTGTATTTCTTTCTTCTTTTTCTCTACGTCATTTTTAGAATTGAAGGATTCCTCTAGCAAGTCAAAGAAGTTCTTTTTATTAGTGATAATCTTGTTTACAACCTTAAGAGTAATGATATCGATAACATCCAAAGGAAGATCATCATTCTCACAAATCTTTCTTTCTCTATTAGATGCACAGTGGAAGATTCTAGACTCCGATGTCTTACCTCTATTGTTTATTTTGAAATTATAGTTTTTACCACACTTTCCGCACATAAAGAGGCCAGAATAAATGCTCTTATTAAAGCATATTTTACCTTCTCGTTTTTCATCGTACTGAACCTGACTTTGATATTGAATGGCTTTCTGTTTTAACTTTTCATTAGCGGCAAGCCATACTTCTTTAGTTACAATAGCGGGATGATTGTTCTCAATTAGAATAGTGGGTAATGTTCCATCGTTTTTAAGTCGCTTTCCTCTTACTCCTTTAACGAATGTTTTCTGTAAATAAGCAGCACCCATGTATTTCTCGTTATGAAGAATTTTTCTAAATGCCTGGAACGTCCATTTCTTGGTGAATCTAGGTTTTAGTCCTCTCCTATCTAGCTCATCAATAATAGCCTGTCTAGTGTAATCCTTTAAATAAAGGTCATAGATTAGTCTAATTGCCTCAGCTTCTTTTTCGTCGATAACAATACTTCCATCTTTACCGCGATGATAACCATATAGCTGTTCGGGGTTAAAATAGGCTTTTTTATCTTTAAAGTTTTTAGCGTAGCTCATCCTGACGTTGTCGCTTATGACCTTAGACTCATTAGCCGCATGAGCACTTAATACGTTAATAACTAATTCGCTATCCATATTAAAGGAAGAAATATTCTCCGTTTCAAAATAGACTTCTACGTTGTTGTTCCTAAGAACTCTCAAAATGTTAATCGCATCTTCAGTGTTTCTAGAAAATCTAGACAAGGACTTAGTGATGATTAAATCGATTTGACCACTTAAGGCTTTATCTATCATCTTTTGGAATTCTTTTCTTTTATAAATAGAAGTACCAGTTACTCCATCATCAACGAAAACACCGCAGAACTCATAACTAGGATTTGTCATGATCATTTTGGTATATGCTTCAATTTGATAAGTTAGAGAATTCTCTTGGTCTTCACTTTTAGAAGAAACGCGTGTATAAGCACATACTCTTCTTTTACCAACTGGGGTAGCTTTATTAATTTGAATTATTTCTTGAGCCATGGGTAGTCCTCCAATCTTACAATTTTGTATTTATAAACTTTAGTGGTTATAGGAGAAGTGTAGTATCCATGTATGACTTCTTCTAAGCCGTTTATCTTTTTGATATTTTTGCTGATGCTTTCTTTAGAAACGTGGTGACCAGCATTATCGATTATGGTGACAGAGTTATCTTCGTTAACGATTACTTCATCTATAAGTTTTAAGTAGCATTCATCGTTATCCATATTTGTTATTAAAGAGGCGATTTCCTTGCTTCTAGCTTCGGAGATAAAGGATTGATATGTTTCGCCAGATAAAGTGTCTAATTCAGCCTTTAATTCATTTAGATGTTTCTTGGCTTCTTTATATTTGTTAGATAATCTTTCATCGTCTTCCTCTGAGTCGGTTTCCATCTTTTCTTCAATGATGGCTTTAAGCCTATTTTCAGTAGCGGTTATCTCTTCTTTAACTTTGTTAAGTTCTTCTTGTTTATGAGAAGTTTCACCTAAAGATGTAAGACATTCCAGTAGATTAGAAGAAAGACAATCGCCAGAATAATATGTTTTCATCGCTTGAATACAGATGGTTTTAATGTCATCAAAGGCAATAGGCGTATTTGAACATAATTCTTTAACGAGGTTTCTTCTGGAAACATTACAAGCAAAGACACACTTTTCTCTTCTGGTTTGATAAATCATTGCCTTTCCGCATGTTCCACAATAAATCTTGGTAGAGAGAGGATTGGTGCTGTCAGGTCTAAGGAATCTATCGTTCTTTTTGTATTCGATGATGGTTTGCACTAAATCAAAAGCTTCTCTAGAAATAATGGCAGGGTGGTGGTTCTTAACTAACCACATGTCCGCGTATTTTCCATCTTTATTTCTTCTTGATTCATGAGATAAATAATCAATGACGACAGTCTTTTGAAGAATTAAGTCACCTTTATATTTCTCGTTTTGGAGAATCTGCATGATGTTTTGACGGTTCCATTTCTCTTTGCCTGAACCAGTTAAGTAGTGG
>JAZQVN010000030.1:0-24997 GCA_045631885.1 Bacilli bacterium | reverse complement strand
TTTAAATATTTTTTTAATGACATAAATGCCTTTATTATCAAAATATCTTACAAGAGGAGATGATTGAATAACTTCCTCTGTCATTTCTTTAACATAATTAAAAGAAGATTGCTGTGCTTTAAGTAAATAGAAACCTTTTGTTTTATTGTATCTAACACCATCAACAAGATAATTTGTAAGACTATTTACAAGGCTCTTTATTCGTACATCATTTGGATACCCAATAACATTAATCCTGAAAGATTTAGGCAATATTTTATCTATTATAGATCTATTAGCAACGAGCATTCTTGATGTTAAAATATCATGCAAATCAGATGATACTTGAGCAATTTCATCAGCAAGAGCAACAAGATATGCCTCAGCAAAACCATTTTTAACTTGTTTCCATACATGCCTAGATTGACCATATTTTTCAACATAAAACATCATAGTCTTCTTTTTATCCGCTATACTCAAGGGATGCTTTTTATAATCAAGGTCGGTATGCAAAATTACTCCCGCTAGAATCTTATTGTAAATCTTGTTATTATATGGTCCAATTCCAAGCAGTACTTTCGCGGAGTAATAATTATGTTTAAACAAAACTTTCCTATATGTTGCAAAATTAAGAAGCCCACCTAAATTATCCAGTTGATAAGCAATATCATTTAGTGCGCGTTCGCCGGCGTGCCCAAAAGGTGTATGGCCCAAATCATGCGATAGCGCAATATTCCTGACCAATAAATCATTACAACAGATTTTTAGTGATTTGCAGATTCGCTCAGAAATTGATTCAACTTCCAACACATGAGTTAATCTATTGTGATAATGATCGTTAGAATAATTGCTAAATAACTGTGTTTTGCCAGACATTCTTCTAAAAGATCTTGAAAACAATACTTTGCTGATTTGTTTATACATGAGAATAAAATAATATACTCGCAATTATAATTCAATCAACTTTAGAACTTTTTATTAATCAACAATAAAATACGAATATTGAAAATTCCTGCAAGACAATTATTGGATAATTTGCGGTAGAATCACATATGATATAGATAAATATCCGTTCCAAGATGGAAGAAAATGTTATTTAAATTAAGCATTAAAATAACAAGTATCAAAATAAAACACAAGAGGTCTCGTTTTTTTCGTGTTAATTTATTTAGTAAATCTATTAATGTCATCTAAGAACAATTCATTTGGCAGACCATTGTTCCGTTACAAACTCAACATCTTTATTATTGTAAAGTTTAGCAAGAATATAATAAAAGTATTTTTTGACATTTAATCCGTTGCTTTGAGCCGTTAAAACAATCATATAAATAAATTTGCATTTATAAATGTACTTCCTTCAGAACTCATATTAGGATAGCATTGATTTAAGCAACGGACTCTATCTGCTTTATTTTTTGAAAGCAAAATCGACATTATGCTCCGCGCGAAAATATCATAAACATCCGCCTAATGTTAAAACGATTCTCGAATGTTTATAGCCTTTATTCTTTGAACTACATTCCATAACAATATAATAATCGTCATCTCCATCAACTTTTACAACAATGCCTTGTGAATAATCTGTCTTCCACAAAGGCCTATTTCCATAAAAAGAAGATACAAATGCATTGGTTGGATTTGGCGAATTAATATCAAATCCATTTTTATATAACCATGCATGATAATTTTTGAAGGCTGGCGGAGCACCCATTATCTGAAAAGACATTAGAATGGCGGATTGTATTTTTAATTCTGATTCAAAATCGATTAGCACATATTCTTGTGTTGGATCTAATTCGTATTCATCCGAAATTGTATTTGGATTTTTATACTCAGATAACTTAATATTCATTTATAATCATCCTCTTCTTTTGGCCTAGTAGAATTATATGGTTGGTCATTAGATAAGAATTCATCAACTCTTAAAAATGATTTTCCTAAATCGTTTAATGCAAGAATCAACATATATTCAGCAACTTCGCCAGCATGGTCAACACTCCTCATTGGATTAAGACTTTTGCGAAATTCTTCAAAAGATTCTCCTACAACAATCCAATCATCTTCTTCTTTGTCATACCAGCAATTTAAATCTTTCCACAGTGTTTCATCACTATCTTGGTAAAACTCCTTGTCGGCAGAAAAAGAAGCCCAAGGAAATAAACGCGGAAAAACGTCTTCGTATGGAGTAAAAGGGAACCAATAGGGATAGGAATATTTCTTTATTTCATTCCCATCATCTATTATTAGTTCCGTTTCACCCCTGCCACTAGATTTATTTACCCATTCGTATGAATGTAGTTTTACAACCCCACCATTGTTAATTACTTCCATAAACACCTTTTGAGATAACAGGAAATTATAATTTACGATATGTTCAGGAAGATTGGTTAATGAAAGTAATTTTTCATTTGATGAAGAATCTAAAAAAATCTGGTTAAGTGGGATTTTAACAAAGTAACCTTTCCCATTACCATTTTTTGTTTTTTCTATCGTTTTATTTGATAACTCCTGCCATATACAAGTATTATCATTAGGATTATACAGAACTATAATGCATGGTAAAGAATTCATTGTCCAATATGAATATTGCCTCTCGTCGATATCGCGAAAAACAACATAATCTTTGGTTTTCTCGTTAAACCAACTACTGCCAGATTTTATTTGCAAGGCAATTAATTGTTTTGGTTTATTAGATGAATCAATAAACTCAATGTGAGCGTCGATGCCGATATCATTTGTTAGCTGTTCGCGAAATAACCATCCACTACTTTCTGCTATTTCGCCTATATGATGAATTCCCTTTCTTTCGGTTGAATTTGCCATAATAATTTCCTGTTTGAATAGTGAACTAATAGTTTCCTTTATGATTAATTGCTTGAAGTCTCGTTATTACTGCCACTATTAGCAGTTTAATCTAAAATAAAAACCATTTTTTCGATATTGAATACATGTGTATCTGTTGGAGATATAGCTGTCCCATCAACCTTAATCTGTACTATATTTGAAGACGATAAACCAAATTTACGATAATTATTTGGGACGTCATCGGCCAATGCATCCAAAATGCTTGATTTTCCAGATCCGCTCATTCCAAATAAGAAATTTATTTTATTATCATCAATGGTGTAATTTAGTTGCTTAAGGTTTTTAAAATTTTCAATCGTGATGTTCATATTGTTATATCCTTTAATTGACGAACTTATTTTAATATCATCCACTTATCTTTTTTTGATTCTTTTCTCTCAATAAAACCTTTTTCTGCCAAAGAAGCAACTATTCTTGCTATAGTCCTTCTAGGAATGCCGGTTTTTATAACCAAACCATCATAAGTAATACTTGGATCGTTTTTTATTTCGATATATACTTTTGACTCGTTTATTGTTAAAACTCCATAAACAGGCATTAAAGTTTTAACAATCTCCTTTCCTTTTTCTATTTGCTTATTATGGCTTGATAAGGCATTTTCGATTTTAACAATAAAGAACCCTCCATCAGCTTTATAAAACACGTGATTTTTGTCATCTTTGAATAAAGCATTAGTTCTATTAGTAATGTTAGAAAGGCCAGACCCTCTTCTATTCATCAAATTCATTCTATTAAAAACATCGGCGATAATTGGATTACGTCTGGTTGACTCCATTGTATAATCCACTACTTCGGGTATTTTTTTGCCAGAAAACATCATGCCAGGCGATGTAATTTCTATTCTGTCATCATAGATATTTAGACAAACTTCCGCTC
Source organism: Bacilli bacterium (assembly GCA_045631885.1). Classification (GTDB taxonomy): domain Bacteria; phylum Bacillota_I; class Bacilli_A; order RFN20; family CAG-826; genus CAJOLV01. Next base: position 21,277 of record JAZQVN010000030.1, on the reverse strand, counting down.
CTATGATGTTGTAATCTCTATGAATGATTGCATTTACTAAGGCTTCAGTAATGGCGATATCATCATATTCTGGTTCGTTCACTGTGCCTTCTCCTTCTTTATGCCATGGCTTTCTAGTGTTTTTCTTATAAAAATCAAAAGCAGAATCTAGTTGTTTGATAATAGACCCACTTATTTCATCATCATCAATAGCTTCTTTTTCACTAACTTTACCAGTGCCATTCCACCTGGTACAAAAGACTCTACTTTGCAAAAGATTGTTTTCATCAGCGAAAAGAAGGCCCGCTCTTGTAAGGCAACCATTTTTAATGAGACCAAATGATGCAAAATCTGAATCATTCAGTTTTAGTTGTGTTCTTTTTAAATATTTAGATTTTAAAAATGAAAATGCAAAATCTTCAAATTTATATCCGGTTACTACTCCGTCATAGGTTTGGCCAGTTCCTTTTAGTATTAATTCATTAAGAATATGTATAGGTGCTTCAATTGATTCGTTGCCCGAACGAATAAAAGTCATCGTTGCTCCATCAGAATGATAATAATATGGAGTAGATAATCCTGGTTGGATTTGTAGTTCTAATATTTGCTTGCCGTCTAGATTATGTGGCGCTAACAAGAACAATGGTATTGGATCTATCTTTGCTTTAATTAGTTCTGAAATCTTGTCCGATTTAAAACTTATATCGGTTAACCCAATTGCTTTTCCATTGTTATCTATGCCGAAGAATAAAGATCCACCAGTTCCGTTAGCAAAAGCCGATACACTTTTAAGCCAACTCTTTGGTTTTTTAATTTCCAAATCCTCTTTATAATCATAATCTGTGCATTCTGCAATAAGCTTTTTTAACATATTAGTGCCACCTTCGACACTAATATAACACATCGGTGCCAAAAATGGCACTAAAAATGGCACTAAAGTTATTTTGAAAAGTTCAAACAAAATTCGTTCTAAAAAAGTTTTGAAACTTTCAAAGCGAAAGAATCTGTCATACCACTGATATAATCAACTACAAGCAAAATGAGGTTATAAAAAATATCTTTTTTATTTAATGACTTTAGCCTTATTTCATTTAATTCTAGAAAGTTATTTGATATTAGCTTTTTGTAAATAAAATATTCATTATCTTTATTTTCTAAGCTTTGATCATCGTTGACACTTATAACGGCTCTTATAAGGTTAGTAAGCAGTTTATTAATAGCAGTTACACCTTCTGCCTTTTTTGCGACAATCGCTGGTGAATAATAAACATGTTTTTTAAGAATGCCTCTAATGACGACCGATAGAATTGAAGACTTACATCGTTCTAGCAAAGAATATGGATAATTGCTGGTCATAATATTATCATAACTACAGGTCATCTCTTCTTTGCAACTTGCGATTAAATGTCCTTTTATTCTAAGGCAAACCCTTTTATTTGAATTATTAACATTAGTATCTTGAGAAAAGCCATCAATGGCCATCAGTATTTTATCTAAATTAGCTCCTTTAGGACTGTATACCGGAATTTCTGACAGTATTTTTTCGTCTACTAAAGAGTTAAAATCCGATTTGTTTGCCATTCTTAAGTATCTTACAAGATCATCTTTGCTGACCAATCCCTTAGTCAACGCATCTTCCAAGTCACTGGTTAAATATGCGATATCATCGGCGGCTTCTAATAAATAAGCTAAGGGATGGCGATTCCCATTTAATTCTAAATTTCTTTGAATATCATCATACAAATCCTTCTCGCTTAAAAAATAATTTCTTTTTTTAGAAGAAAAGGACTTAGGGAACAGTTTATGCCTTTGTTCAACATAAGCATCGGGATATTTAATAGTCGTAGCAAGCGTCGGATAAGAAATCTTGACACAATGCTTGATTGTTTTCGGCGATAAGTTTTGCAATTTGCTAACGATGCGGAGTAACTCTGCGTTGCCATCAAAATGTCTCAAATCATCTTGCTGTTCTTCTGTCATTTTATCGGCAAGCGTCATCGATTCTCCATTTGTCTTAATGCGGAGAGTTTCTCCTTCTATTTTAAAATTACTATAAACAAATTTGTAATATCTTGGGTCTTTTAAATTATGAACAAACCAATCAGAAATCACCGTTTCACTAATGTGACCAAATGGTGGGTTGCCTAAATCGTGTATTAAAGATGCACTTTGCAAAATTAACGGAATATTTTTTATAGAGTTATATAATTCAAGATCAATCCAACGCAAAAAATTATCTCTACTATAAAAACTTTTTTTGGCTGTCACTTCATTTTGCAATTTTTCTATCTTTAAATTCAAATTGCTGTTTTTTGGGTTGTTAGTCAATTCATTTTGCAATATTTTCAGTCTATCTTTTAATGGCTCAATACGTTCATCTAATACCTTTTTTCTTTCTTTGTTTATTATTATGTCGACAAGATAATCACCGAGCGATTGAGCAACGCTCATTACCTCGATTGAGTGCGTTAATCTTGTTCTAGAGAAATCGCCTTCTTCAAGCGGAAATACCTGGGCTTTATCTTGCAATCTTCTTAGACTAGACCAAAAACAGATTTGGTCAAAGTCACATTTAAAACTATTCCTTCTATCATTCTTTTCAAAAATGATTTCGTTATCAAGATTTCTATAATCTCGATTCTCTTTCAACAATACTTTCCAATCAAGCATATTCTTCTCCGTTTAACTTGATTATAATTATAGTAAAATAAGTTATTTTGGTCTACTTCTTCAAAGAGTAGTTTTCTGAGACTTGATATCGTTTAACGGCATAAAGGTTTGCAATGTATTGAATAGAGCAAAAAATATAGAACTACTTGTTTGATGAATTATTTAATATTTATGAAAGAGATTAACTTACTGGATTCTACACTCAAATTTCTTTTATAAAAACTATTTAGCAAATAACCTATATCTGCCATTCAATTCTAGCAAAGCGTCTTTCCGAACTATAATTTTTCAGATCAGAAAAAGATATATGTCGCTTTTACTAACAAAACCCTTTTGTATTTGGCAATTTGCCATTTAATAACAGCTCTTTGGCTCGGCTACCCGCTTCTTTAAATATGACACTTAATAATTCCTTCTGATTGAGAAAACACAAAGTATAAATTGGAAGCAAAATAAAGTTGGCTTTATATTCCCCTAAATAAGGAAGCATTGTTAAAAAGAATACTTTTTTGCCAGTTTTAGCGTAATCAAGAGAAGACGGATAATCTTCAAATCCACCAGACTTTACTTCAACAGCTGAATAATCATCTATCAATATAAATTCTAATTCGCTTTCTACAGGTTTCTTTTTATATGAATAGGCAAATGAATATGAGCTGGATTTCATGTCTTGTGCAATTATTTGTTCAAATATGTGACCAGCGCCATTCATTTTTGCACCACCGTTATTATCCACTAAACTCAGAAAACCATTCTTAGTATCATCAAAACTTCTAATATCAAAGTAATCTTTTAATCCTTTAGGAGTATCTTCAAACTTTTTGTATTTTTCTAAGCTTTGCTTGATTAAAAGTCTCATAAAGCCGACATCGTTGAAATATGTTTTTGGCTTCTTTTGCTCACAAATAGGAAGAGTTAATTCTTCGATATTCTTAACCAATAATCCGACATCACTATCAATTATGAACTCATACAAGATTCTTTCTGGGTCAGCGTTAAGCTTTTTCATCAATCTTTTCTTGTCGTTTTCTTTTAATCCAGATAAAAGATATTCAAAGATATTGATTCCAATATCGGCATTTAGTTCATCTTCATAGTACTTTTCTGTGTCTTGAATATAATCACCAACTAAAGTTGAGATGGCATCCATGCTGTTTGAAACCATAAAGCCATCATTATCAAAATATGCTAATACGGATTTAGGCATGCCTCCGACAAAGGAGTATTCTGCGAACTTTTTTAATAAATAGATGTGATTATCTTCATCGATTGTTTTTGAAGAAAAGATTTCATTTCTAACAGTTTCAATTCTTTCTCTATTTCCATCAGCGTATTCAATGAACTCCGCAAAATTAATTGGATACATTCTTGAGTGAGTGATTCCGCCAGGCAACTCTTTAGTAAATTCTTCCAAATTTCCTATTTTCGCGCCTAGAAGCGAACCAGAAAAAATAAAACGAAATTCATCTTCTTCCATTAGTTTCGACATAATTGCTTTTATTTCTTCTTTTGCCATATTCTTTTTGGAATTTGAGATAGCTTGTATTTCATCAATAAAAACTACTTTGCAAATATCTAGATCAGCATATACTCCTGCATTAGCGAATAAGTTTCTAATGAAGGAAGAGCCACCTTTCGCTTTTCCAGAAATAATTGCTTCTTTAACTCCTGGGGTGGTTTCTATATTAAGGATTGGTAGCCTTTCGTCTTCTTCGATTCCAAATTGACTTTTTAGAAAATACTTAATCGATTCTGTTTTGCCAATTTGTCTTGCGCCTAAAATCATTAAAGCTTTGTTAGTGCCTTTAAACCAATCAATGATTGTTTTATCTATGCTTCTTTTGATGTATTTTTCTCTTACCATAATAGTTTACTCCATTAACAAAAAGGCCCATATTGGAAGAATCCACGCTTTATCAACGTGTCTTGAAGATGTATAACCTTTATCCACAAGAATAAAAGGTTTATATGTCATACCTTTTTCTCTAAAATAATCAAATTTAGCAGCGCTTAAAGCTGAGGAATTTGTATCTTTAAGTTTGATATCAATAGCCGAAGGTATTTGATCATCGTAAACAATATCAATAATTCTGTTTGCACCTAAAACTAATCGATAAGGCTTATAACCATTTCTTACGCCATATGAATACACTACTGATTCTATTGCGTGTTCTCTATTGGTTTTACTACCCCAGATGTGTTCAAGTCCTGGATCGCATAAGAATAAATCGCAATATTCAAAATTAACTTGCTCGCCTTCTATTGGAAGCACACCAATGATGCCTATCTTTGCAAGAATATTTATTGCTCTTTTGAATCTTTGATAGGTTCCATTTTGTGTAATAGAAGAAAAAACATACCTCTTGTATATAGAGCTTCTTTCATTAGAAAAGTTATCTAACAACGAAGTCAAACTATTTGAAAATGGTAAGTTATTAACAAAAGAATTTATTTCATTTTTTATCCTAAGTAGTTCCTTATCTGCCGCCACCATTCCTTTGTTAAGCAAAGTTTCAATAACAGAAGGAAATCCGCCAAAACGAGAATATTCTTCCCAAGTGTTTTCAAATTTATCAATAAATGGTAACTTAGCCCCTTCTTCATTAAGCAAAACCGTTAGTAAAGAATCAATCATGTATTTATTAAATTTAACATTACAGTATTCCTTAAATGATAAGGGTTTTACTAACATTTTATACATAGAGCCAACAGGCAAAAACCTTATATTATTAAACACATACTCTCCATAATCGCTAATTAATATGTAACGATGTTTAGAATTGGAGCAGAGCGATTTTAATTGGACAACAACTTCATCATTAGGCATTATTCCATCAATGACAATTAATTTTTCTAAACCGTCATACATAAGTTTGTTGACAATCGCTAAAGATGTATCAAATGTCGTTGATTTCGCCTCGTTGAATATATCTTTAATATTTTTATATTTTTCTTCATCTAAAAAAGTATTGGGTATATTTCTATCTTTAAGCCATTCTTTAATCAAATGAGTTTTGCCGACTTCTTTAACCCCCAAAACAATAACGGCTTCTTTTCTATTGTTATTCCACCATTGGTCTAGTTTTTGGAAATAATCTTCTCTAATAAGGTTCATGTTTGTATTTTATAAATAAAAATCAATCAAGTCAACAATATTTGCTGATTTACTATGATTTTTCTAAAGCATATTTGCTGATTTACTATAATTTATTTATAGCACTTTTGCCGATTTACTATGATTGATGAAACATTCTCTAATCAGTAATTACCTCTATGATTAATTCCTTTATAAGTTACACACTTAGCGATTGATTCATTGGTTTTATCATATGCTCTATCAATATATTTTCCAGGATCATTCATAAATTCACTATATCTACACAAAACACAAAAACGACCATCTTCGTCATAATGTCCGCATTGATTCGCTTTTAAGTAATAGTTTTTAGAGAACTCTCTAATTACGGTTGAATCATCTATATTGACAACATTTATCGTTTGTTGACAATGTTCGCATTTATATGAACCACCGTAAACTTTTTGCTCCATTTCTGGCAAAACAACACCAAGAATGCCATCACGAGGATTCCCGTCTCTATCGGAAAGAGCAGACCTCAATTCCCTGATTATAAAGCTTTGGTGATTTCTTCCATAAATATCAACACCCTCGTTTTCTGATGAGTGTTCGCCTATCAAAAATACGGTAACTGTTGTTGATCCTTGCCATTTATCGCGAATTTGTTGCATTACATAATCAATATCGTTTGATTGAATTGTTTCATCTAAGTGGTTAACTTGTATTTCTTTTTCTTCAAGTCTTTTAACAATTGCGTCTTTATATCGACGATCTTCTTTTTTAAAACTTATAAATACTCTATGGCTCATTTTGTGCCTCCTTAATCATAGATTGAAACTTTATCTCTTGACTCTTCAAAGATGACAATAGATATAGACGCCCTCAAAGAACATTTTTTATTTAAGGCTGCATTCTTTATATATTCAAATGAAGCTAAATCATCAATTCCGAAAAGAGCAATTTTTGTTCCCATTACAGGAATATAGACATGTTTACCAGCACATTCATCAGTGATATCCATAAGTTTTTTCATTAAGATAGTAAATTCCTCAGCATCTTTTTTTACAGCTTTATTATGTTCGTTAAATTCAGTTAGCGCGAATAACAAAAAGATACAATCGTTTGTTTCAATGAATACATAGCTTCCTAGAGGATAAACATCTTTCTTGCCTCTTTTATTGTCTAGCACTTTAATAGGAATCCAATGTTTGTTAGCAATAAATTGACTAATATCCCTATCAAGTTTTTCTAATAATTCAGGTGTTGAAGCATATTGTCTTAACCATTGTCCATGAATCGAAGTCCCCTCAACAATTCTGTCTACAATGCTTGGGCTATCTTCTACTATAGTGTCAAACGAAGAATTAACAGGAATTACAACAACCGGTTTTGATTTTTCACGTTTATCTTTTTTAATGTTCAAAACATTACCATACCTAGATTCAATAAAAACCGAGCCTCTGCCAGAGATTCTATGGCACTTTTTAAATCTCAAAACTAAATATATTGTGAAGAACACTATTATGAATGTTGCTACAAATATAATTAGCCCAATCCACCAAAAATTACTTGGAAGTAATATAAAAGACAAAAGTGCCCCAATAAAAGAAGAAACAGATAAAGACCAGTTTAGAGATTTGATTGCATTTTTCTTTTTCCACATAATTAAAGTTATTATACATCATTTGACCTTGTTTGTTGTAAACAATGTTTTTTTATATCAAAACAAGCAGTTGTTAATATTTTCTTACAGTAATTAGGAATTATGGTGATATGAAAATATTTATAAGTTGGTCAAAGAATTCAAACCGATTGATTGCGGAAGAATTAAAAAACTAATCGAAGAAGTTTCAAACAAAGAAATTGTCGCCTTTCTTTTCACAAAAGGATATTTCGGCGGGGAAAGAATTTGAAAAAGAAATAACAACAGCTATTGAACAATGTGACACACTTTTTGCAATCATCACTCCTGATAGTAGAAAGGCGCCGTGGCTATTGTATGAAGCTGGGTATGCTAAAGGAAATGGTAAAAGGGTCGTACCTATTTTGTTTTATGAGGATGAAAAATGGACTTCCTGGGTAGATAATCCTTTGAATACTTCACAACACATTTCTATTGATAGAACTGATTTCGCAAACAAATTGTTAGAAGTCATTAATGCTCAATTTAACTAAGATCGGCGTATTATAAAACGACATTTGGAGTTTACATCAATAAATAATTAACAATACAATCGAAGGCCTTAAAAAGGTCTTTTTTTCTTGTTCAAACTTGCACCACTGTAAAACATGAAACGTGTTCGCACTGACAAGTGCCAACTAAAAGTGTTTATATGGGTGGTGCAAACAAAAAAGCATCATATCACACTTTTGTTGAGAGCCGTAATTTTATATTCAAAAAGTGATAAAAACCACTATTTTTAAAGAAAAAAAGCGAATTTGCCTAGGCATTTTCGCTGTTCTTTAAGTATGGCTTTCTGTAACGGGTACAATGACAAATTTCACCACTCTGTAACGGGTACAATGACGCTTTTTCGCATAAATTGACCCAAATCCGCTACATTTAACCATTTTAGCAAGAAGGGTTTGATTCACATTTCTTGTTTAGATTTATTTTATCGCACTTAATGTACAAAGACAACTATAGTAATACAAATGAAACACCCCCCTTAAATTTTGAAACACCCTAGCAAAAAAGTGAAACACTCTTTCGTGTAATATAAAAGTCACTCCCAAATGAATGAGAATGACTTATTTTATTTAAATACGATTGGTTAAATATTTCTCTTTATAAACCGGGATTTAATAATCCAAAAGTCGTCCGTAGTCGTTCCACTCCCCAAACATTCGTCCCCGCTTCGTTTCGGTAATTAGGTTAATCATTGGAGGAGAAACGCTATTTAAAATAAAAACTACAACATTTTAATTTTATTCTTAAATAATGTTAGTATTTCATTATCACAAGAAGACAAGACAACTCTTCCACTATTATTTGCAACAATTATTCCTCCACACGAATTAAATCCATGGATGTAAAGATACAAAAACTGTTTAAATGTCACTTTTTTTGAATCACTATTTTTATAGTAATCCATTCTATAATACATTTGGTGTTGTGATAATTCTTCGCTTGAATCATCAAAAAAGTAGTCCTTGGTTTTGTCTAAAACAATTTGAACTTTTCCATTAACAATCTCCATTTTTTCATGAAATCTATTTAAATTTAAAACATAAACGCCATCATCGGAATTAGAAATAAATTTTTCATAAAGACCGAAAAAACTGTTTGAATCTTTGTCTACCGTCACTTTTTGATTTAAATCAACTTGTGATAATGAGATTTCAAAAACGGAACTGCAATGAGCATTCGCAATTTCAGTATAATTTGGGTAAGGCTGTCCATAAAACTGAATCATAATTAAATCAAAAGTGCTTTGCAAGTTAGTGTCATTTTTTAAATACATTATGTTGTTGCAATCAACAGAAGGACCAAAAAAATTCATGCAGCCCATGTCTTTTGCCTTTGAATAAGATAAAGGGAAAAAAGACGAGGCAAGATTAATTGGTTCTACATATTCTTTTTGCAAATCCAAATTATCGATTAAATCTTCAAAAAATATACTCGACATTTAGCAACCCCCAAAAGACGTTGATGGTTTTTTGATAATTGGTATCCCAAAAAACGAATGTGGTCTATCTCCATTTCCAATATTTGGATGATAATGCCAAAAATAAGTACCGTAATTAGATTGTGTTTGCGAATGATTCTCTGGCCCTATTATTTGATATTGAGAATGTGAAACTAGGAGGACATCATATGCAGATGTATTGCAAATAGAATAGACATTGTGTTTTTTATTAGACGCTAACCATAATGCAGCCAAATCAATATTCAACGGCATACTTGTTACAACAAATAAATATTGATAACCTTGTTGCATATTAAAGCTTTGAGAATAACTCTCTAACGAAGTAAATGCATAAAAATATTGGTCAGCAGTTGCTGTTTGTTGCAGCGAATTAACCAAAGACATATTTAAAACATCAGCATACACTTTTTTACCATCAATAGTCCTATAGCCAGCGCTTGCAGAAGAGCTTGCCGTGGTTCCAGCATCCGTGAAAACAGATTCAAATTTATCCGAATATCCAGAAGGTGCAGAATTAACAAAATAGTTAACTATTTCATTCCAAATTAAAGATATTTGAGACCAATACGATACCAAAACAAGTACGATGGCAACTATTGCTGCAACAATTATAATCGCTTTTATCCATGCAAAAATTGGTGCAACCGCTGTTACTTGAATTGTGATGCTTGCTCCTTCTAATGTTGCAACAGCAAATTCTGTTAATCCCAATCCAATTAATGCAGTAGCCAACATTTGAAAAGAATTGAAAAAAAAGCCACTTGCTCTTGTAACTACATTTTCATAAAAAATACCATCCAAACCAAAGTATTGAGTTGGTGTGTTTACAAATTCGGTTGTTATCGAATTGAACTGTTTTTCGCTTACTCTTTCAACATAATCAACCATATAATCACTGATTTCAAAATCAATGCTTCTTTGTAATTCATTTATTGTTGATGATGAATAATTTGAATCAATCAACTTGCCAAAATCGTTAATGGCAGCATTTTGATTTCTTAAATTGTTGAAAGCCGTTTTAGCCTCTGCATCCATTTGGTCAAAAACAGCTTTTGTTTTCGTTTTGTAGGTATTGTAATGATATCCATTTAATTCTTCATTTCTATTACCATTAGCATTAAATGGTTTTTTGAAATAATAGTTTCTATTGTAACCATCGATGTTCATGACATCATTCAGCAAATCTTCATAACTATCTAACGCTATATCAAATGGATCATCGTTACCTGCACGTACCATTCTTTTTAATTGTGAAAAACATTGAGTTTTTGTATTGTTGATGATAATTGAATCAGAGTTATTTTTTAGTGGTATTAGCATTATCGACATCGTTCCTAATAGAAGGGTTATTTTTTTAATACGTTTCATTCTTTGTTTTCCTTTCTTACACAAGTTGAGTATTATATAATATCAGAATGATAAAAGAAACGATTATTTTGAATGAACATTTTTATTTTGACACAGATACTTTTGTAGTTAGCAGAAATTCTTTCGATTTTTTGCAAATAGATATAGGCAATTTAAAAAGGGAGATTGTTTCAAAAAAATACTCTCTCCCGAATTATTATACTTTTTGCATCAATTTATCTGATGGATGTAATTTTTCATGTGATTATTGTTTTAATCAACATAAGAGCAACACAATGATTTCTGGAACAACCGCTATTGAGTTTTTGGAAGTAATGTTTAAAACTTTTCCGAACGGAGATAAATATTATATTGATTTATCTGGAAAAGGCGAACCGTTGCTAAATATCAAAACAATACTGGAAATTGCCAACTGGAGAAATAAAAAACAAGATGAAATTAAAACAGAAATCCTAATTCAATTCGTAACCAACGGCTATTTACTTAACTCAATTACTGCAAAAATATTACAAGAAAACAACATACTATTTGGCGTAAGTCTTGATGGAAACAAAGAAATTCACAACTTACATAGAAAAAATAAAAATGGAGAAGATACATACGATTTTATAGTAGATAACATTAGAAGTATTAATAATAGAGATTACATTGGATGCGCAGTTACATTAACACGCAACACATTTAATTTAGTCAATTCAATTAAAGAGCTTTCTCAAATTTTCCACACTATCTCATATAGACCCGTTAGAGGATCTAATATATGTTTTGATATAGATTCTGAAAAAAATTGGGAGAAAGAATATGATAATTTGTTTTATTTTTTGAAAAGCGAAATTTATAAAGGTGATGATAGATTTTTCAAAATTTTAATGAACGGGGATGATTATTTTGGAAGATATCTTTGTAGACTTTTTTCCAATACAAGAGCAATAACAAGATGTGATTCAAATATTAATAGATTTACAATAAATACTGCCGATAAAACGATATATGGATGCCCGGCGCTTTCTGTAATATCAGAACAGGGAATTTCTATGAAATCTGCTGAGGATTTAGCAAAGAATAGAGACAATAATATCAAGAATTCCACGATGGAATGCATTAATTGCGAATATAAGCTTATGTGTGGCGGTGAATGTGCGTTAGAAAGAAAAGAAAACGGCTTTCCGAATGAGAATATGTGTTCATTCAAAAAACATCTCATAAATTTGTCATCTCTTCTGTTTTTAACATGTTTTGAAGTTAATCAACAATTATTTGATAAACTTGTCTTTTTTTCTATTCAAAAAAACAAGAGAAATCAAAAAAATACAGATTTATTAAATTTTATAGATAAAAGCAAATTATCATTTACCAAAGGCAAAAGAATATTTGATAAAATTAACAAAATGTATTAGCACGTTTTTAAATTGCAAATATATAAAGTCAGTATAATAGTATGAAAAATATAAACAGCCAACTATCCAAAAAAATCATTTTCGCACACAAGCAAAATAAGACAAGTAGAAGGCATTAGAATCGCAAGTCAAAAATGAATTAAGCTTGGCAGGCCTAGATTGCCAATACGAGTAAATTTTGAAGAAATATATTTTCTATGTAAAGAAAAGGAAATCACAAGTGACGAAGCTGTGATTAGGCTAGGATTAACTAGAGGAACATTTTATAGAAAGTTAAAATTTTTGATTGCTAAATTCAACAACTCATATATATTGTCTGATTGCTGCTGTTTTTAGTTTTGTCTCTGACAATGACTTCATAATACGTTCCATGTTCTCTAGCTGATAATATAACGAACGATGAAGCCAAAACTTCAACAGATTCTGGTGCCAGATCATATTGGTGGGTTGAAATAACTCGTGGCCACAACTTTTTTATTCAACAAGACATAATGAAAGGCCAATATAAAATACTAGATTTATTTGGAAATGTTGTTTTAATTACAAGTTCAATTGATGTAATAAAAGAATATTTTAGTCAAAACATCAAAATTTAATCATATGTTAGTATGCACAATTCTTATTTAGTAAAGAATTCTTTGCCGCGTAGATAAGTAATTCCTTCTTCCTCTTTTCCAGTTATGTTAGCGGTGATTATTCCAGCAGCAATCTAATTAGATGGTCATTTGGACTTCTCCAGTTTCTAAATCGGCAAAACGGAAGTCATCGTATAAAGGACCGTTAAGTGGGCAGTTATTATTAACCAGACATAGTTATTATCTAGGTCTACCTTTCCACCACGTTTGACCTGCTTAATGATGTTACCCATCTTTTTGGTCTTGTTGGCTAAGCTTAAGTCTTTGCAGAACCAGTCATACCAACCTGCCTTGATTTGGGTTTTAACATCATTGACATCAAAATTGCCTTCCATGAATTCATCAATCCAACGGAATAATCTTAATCTGTCCATCATTATCCTAATACCTCCAAGACATCTTTAAGTGGCACCAAAACTGAGTGTTGGAACCAAATCATAGTGTTCACCACTTTATCGGTATGGTCACCGCCATTGACCTTAATTCCAACCCAAGTTCCTTCTAAGGCGTGCTCATCAGTGCAGATTTCAGTAACCTTACCATAAATAAGGTGACGTCCGTATTCACGGAAGATAGCCTTAACTGTATGCCAATCTTCAATTCTTCCTTTTTCATTATTTGAGCCCCCTCCAAAGTGGTCTGAACCAGTCTGGTGCGTTCTCGTAATCAACCTCATCCATAGCGAGGTTTTCTTCGATACAGCCTTCAACTACCTTTTTCCAGTAATCAAAGTCTTGATATTTGGATGCCCCTTTGAGATCATCCATTCTTTCTAGCAGGGTTTTAAGGCCTTTTTTGGTCTCGATGTATCTTGCCATATTGTGACCCTCCTTCTTATCTGGTCATGATATATATCACTCTGTAGAGTGATATATATAGCAAGATAATCACACTTCTTTGATACAAAAAATGAGGATTTCTCCCATCATTTCTTTCCGGATTCTTTGCGCCAGGTTCCATTTAGTAATTTCTCCATCATGTCATCTCTAGGATCAGATGAACGTAAATCGACCGTAGAGTTCTCCTTCACTACTTGATATATCTGCATCCACATGAGATTCGCTGCTTTCATGAATTGATTAGCAACATTAACATAAGGAGACTGGATAGGTGCACCTGTGGTTGGATGTTTAGCAATAACTCCGTATTTAGTTATCATTTCACTACATTGAATCCATCGAGCAAGAGAAACGGAATATTGTTCTAATAGATGAGGTTGAACTAAAGTCTCACATCCAGTTAGCTCAAGCCACTTATATGTTTCTTTATAAATCTCTCCAGCGATGAATGGCTTTCCGTCTCTTTGAACTTCAAATAAGTATTCTTTGATATTAGGCATATCCACTCCTTCTATCTCCGCGGGTTCAAGTGGATCATTAACATCTAAAACTCTTAGTTTTCTATGACCAGGATTGCCATTTTTAACTTTGCTAGACAAAGATTTTCTAGGTCTACCAGTTTGATTGATTCTTTGGCCACCTCTAAGTGTTAAATCTTTCGCCATTATTTGTATCCTCCATTATTAAGATTTAGGGGTGTCTACAGTAATTGACTATTCCCCCGTTTGCTTTTGCGAATTTTTCGCGTGAAACCCCAGGCCGGTGTCCGTGCTTTTAGTCGTAGAGATTTTGACCCCCCTACCCCTACTTACACTTCACTCAGCTCCTAAGGACAAGAGGACAAGCTGGACAGATTTTTTATATAATTCCTAAAACGTGATTTTAATTCAGTAGCCTATAATTAATTTCTGATTTTGGAACTCTTATATATTTACTTGTCCAGTCTGTCCATCATCACCATTATTTTTTGGTCCTAACATAATATTGTTGCTTGCCGTACGGACCCATAGTTTTTCTTTTACCAGACTTCTCCCAACCTGGAATTTGGGCCATTATCGCAATGATTGGATTAGATTCTTTGCTAGTAAATCTCCCTCTATCGTTGCCTAGGCATTCACACCAGATTTCTATTGGGCTAACTTCTTCTCTTTGATAGAGTTCTGGATCATATGTCACCTGCGGATAATAGTTACTATCGAATTCTTTATTGAAATAATATCTTCTATCAGCAATTGAACATTCATCCCAATTATCAGGAAGCAAGTGATTTAGATATTCTTCTACTAAGCCAGTTCTATCATCATGTTCCATCGCGTTATTTTGATATTCCTCAGCAGTTTCTAAGAACTCACCACTTAAGAATAACTTCTCACCATGTTCGTAATAGTACTTAGCTTCCGCCCACACTTGATCTTTAAACTCTTTATTAAAGGCAAAGTCAGGTGTCACGTTTTTAGAATTGATTTTGATAATCCAGAATCTGCGGTTACCAGTTAAATCTCTTAGGTATCCTCTTTCTCCGTTAACGGTAGCAAAGATAATGCACTGCCTCGGATGAACTTCTACATGGTGACCATAAGAGGCACGGTACTTATCATCATTAGAAGATATAAACGCTTTTACCTTTTCGATATCAGCTTTACGCATACCTGCTAATTCTTGAATCTCGATAATCCAGAAGCCTTGAACCTTTTCTCCTGCTTTCTTCGTGTCATCCATGTCGGATAATTGAAGTGAGTCGGAGAAGAAGTCAGGGTCCACTAGTGATTTGATAATTGTGGACTTGCCTACACCCTGCTTACCGTCAAGAACGATGATGTTATCGAATTTAACCCCAGGATTATAGATTCTTGCGATTGCCGCAGTAAACCACTTCCTAGTTACTTCTTTGGTGTAATCATTATCATCAGCTTCTAAATTCTTAATAAAGATATCTTCAAGACGTTTAACTCCATCCCATTTAGGTAAGTTATCTAGATAATCTTTTACAGGATTGAACGCTCTATCTTCGGTTACCTTTTTAAATGCATTTTCAAAGTTCCTATCAGAGAAGTCACAATAATGCTTTTCGATATAAATCTTTAGTTGAGCGGTATCTCCATCTCTCCAATATTTAGTGGAGCCCACTCTACTCCAAGGCACCACTCCTCTAACTTCAGAGATATTCGCTAAGGTATTAAAAGCGATAGACCTAAGGTTTTCATCATTTTGAAGAATGGTGACTAAGTTACTAAGATTGTTTTTAATCGTTCCATCATCATTCGTAGAGAGTTGTTTCATCCATTCGAGATTGACTCCATCTCCAAAGTCTTCCTTCGCGGCTTTAATATTCTCGCTAGCTATAAGAGACTTTACCTTCTCATCGTTTCTAGCAAGATTCACCATCTTCTTAAAAGCAGCGTTGTCGTTTCCATATAGATGAACCTTCACCAGGTTGAAAGCATTGAGTTCCATTTCAGAAGCAGGATCATTCGCGTGATGAGAATAGAAAAGTTTGTCATCATAGTTAATCGCTCCTGCTGTAGAAGAAGCTGGAATATAGTGATAACGATTACCACCTACTGGTTCATAAATATCAGGTAGGAAAGTATCAATTGCTTCAGAGATTGTATATGCTCTACAGAAGGCTCCCACTATTCCATCTTTAGTTAGTGGGTCAGCTTGCTTTCTACCAGGTTTACCACTATTAACATGAGACTCTTTTGCCTTCTTTGGAAGAGTTGTTAAATCTTTCCAATTTGGGTAATTTGTTAGAAAAGAGTCAGGATTTAATAGGGTTTTGGCTATTTTTCGATAAATATAGTTACCATCGTTTGGAGTGGACGGCCAATACATCAATTGATTAACAGAGAAGGAAACTGGATCTATTTGTTCGATACCTAAACTATCTGCAAGAAGTCTAGAAACAGCGACGTATTCATCGCCATCGATATCTCTACTTAACGGAATGATTAATCTAAATCTTGGTGAGTCATCTCTATGCCCATGCGTTGAGTACAAACAACATGTGTATTCAAATGACTCAGTAAACTTTTTTAGAAAGTCAGGTTCCGCGTCATCAACATCAAGAGTGACCATGCTGCGGTATTCAACATTTGCTTTAAGACGTTGAGGAGCTGATAGTTTTCCGCCTACGAATCCTCCATGGTCTTTAGCTTCCTGTTTAGCTTCTTTTAGAAAAGTTTTATATTCTGCTACCGATTCAGCGGTATAGATTGTATGACTTAGTTTTTCACAGAGTTGTTCCCAAGAGATTTTTTTATTTGTCCAGGACTTGCTATTTGCTCTTTGCCCTATCGCAATAACTAAATCTCTTACTTCCATGGGTCTTCACCTCTATCAAACTTAATTTTTCTTTGGCAAGCAAAGTAGATGAAGTTCACAATCACTGGTAAGACAGATGCATACCAATCAAGTCTAAGTGGTTTTCTAATCGCTAAATATTTATTCAAATCATGAACTGTAGGAAAGGTCACTTCTTGGTCTTCTAAAAAATGAGCGAAATCCTCTACCGCTACACTTGGCTGAGCAAAATCCATAAAGTTACCGTTATTTACTTCATTTAAAGGAAACTCGATATCAAGAAAACGATATCCAGCATCGACAATATCAAATACTTTATGCACCTGTGTTATCCTCCTCATAATAATCATCAAGATTTACTTGATAGGTGAGTAAAGAAACACCTCTAGAGATTGTTAGATTTAATTCAACATCTTTGATGGTCCCTCCAAATAGGTCGCATTGGTGGTCAAAGCAGTACGAGCAGAAATCACAGATGATAGGAACACACTTTTGTATTTCATATAAGGATAAAGCTACTTCGGAAAGGAAGTCAGTAACATCCACTACATCAGGCATGACCACTACTCTTTCATTCAGGTATTCACCAAAGCACTTACAAAAAGCATAGTAATCTACAAAGTCGCCTTTGAATCTGCTACTTTTGCTGATTTGGTATTTCTTAGCAATAAAAGCTTCTATTGTTTTGGTCCATGGATAACGCTTAATTAATTCTTTTACGTCAATGGCATTACCATTATCATCATTGACTATTTTGTTTTGATTTTTCATTTGATCTAACTCCTTAATAATTAGCTAGATGCTTATCAGTTTATGAACGATGATATTGCCTTCCAATTTTGCAGAACTAGAATTCGTTTCATGTTATCAGCTAATAAGCACCTATGTTTTATTCAATGCGTTAATGCTTTTCCGCTTTGAAATCTAATGAGTCTTGATAGGCCTGCTCTAAGATATATAAATCTTCAAGAGGAATATCGAGTACACGTGCAATACGTGCAATGACTAAGAATGATACTTTGCCACCTCTCTCACCATTTTCAATCTTTGAATAATGTTGATAAGAGACACCAGAGTCACGAGCTACTTTTCTTTGTGAGTAGCCTTTTTTGATTCTTGTTTCAATGAGGTATTTTCTCATAAATCTCTCCTCCTATTAGTTGCGTTTTTTAACACCTATTTTCTAGGTACACTCTCATTTTAAACAGACGGTTATAGCAAGTCAAAAAGTATCATTCATTTTGAAAATGTTCATATTTTGAGTTGCTTTTTCGGGGTTTTTACCTGTTTTTTGCTAAAAATCCGTTCGCCATTTGGAGATTTCGCGCAACTCTTTTTTAACATTCATTCATTTTTTTATGTACAAATACATTTTTGCTGTGTTAATATATCCTCGGAGGAACACTCAAATGAAATATAAAACACCTAAAAATCAGAAAGCCACCGCTGAAAGAATTAAGATTGGCGCAATTCTTCAAAAGTACAGAATTCAATACAATTACACACAAACTGAAATAGCTGAAAAACTTGGTATCACTCGTCAAGCCTATTCAAAAATAGAAAGAGGCGATGCTCCTTTAAAACCTGAATATGCACGTATACTCGCAACCTTATATAAAATCCAAGTAAGCATGCTCATTTTAGAAAAGACCGATATCGATATCAAAATGACTGATGAGATTGATGTATATAAACCTGTTGTTATTACTGGAGGGGAATTACCAAAAGGAGAAAAGGTCCACTGTTTCCACAAAGAAATGATTAATACCTCAGCTGGAGAAGCAGAAAGAACATATCGCGTAGATGAAGGACTTAGAGGCATTAATCCAACAGACTTATATGCTTTAGAAGTCACTGATACTGATAACGTCCTTAACCTCCCTCTTGGTTCTAAAATCATTATTCAACATGTTGATAGAGAACACGTCCCTACAATTGATAAACCAACTTATCTTGTTTTAGAGATAACTAAAGAGATTAAATCAGCTGATCCAAACGATCCTATTGAAGAAGCTTTAGGAGGGCCAACAGTCACCAATGAATTCATTACTTTAGTTACTCCACTACGTAACCTTAGTAGGAACTTAACTGAAGATGGCAGATACAAAAGACTCTATAAATTTGCTTATCCAGATGGAAATGAATTCTATATGGAAACTTCAACTTTAGCGATGGTATGTAGAGGAATTGTTAAAAAAGTTATCATAGATTATTAGAAATAATCTCCACATTATGAATATTTACAATATTGCTAATTATTGATAAATTGATTTTGCAGAACTAGAAAGCCAGTTGGCTATATTGCCTTCCCTTCTTAGGGAGGGCTTTTTGATGAATGCGACTATTAGCTACGAATTTGAAGTAGCGATTCTTGATAAATTATTAAAAGAAAACAAGATTACCCACGAAGAATGGTATGCTCTTTTAACTATGCTCCGTCAGAAGTATAACCTCCCTTGTATCAATAATATCAATTATATTGATATTAAGTCAGTGTTGAGGCAATATACACGTGATGGAAAAGGAAGTAATTAAAGTAGCGAGTCCCGCTCAATATATCGCCTCTACTGGTTTAGATAATAAAAAGAAACGTGTAGTGGCATACGCAAGAGTGTCTACTGATAGCGAAGATCAGATTCACTCTTTTAAAGCACAGATTGATGAATATACCTCTAAGATAACCAGTAATCCTAACTGGGAATTTGTCGGCATGTATTCTGATGAAGGTATCTCAGGTACTTCTTTAAAGAAAAGAGATGGGCTTAACGCCTTATTAAAAGAAGCTAAGAAAGGTAATGTTGACCTTATTTTAGTGAAGTCTATTTCTAGACTAGGAAGAAATACGTTAGATATCCTCACCATTGTTAGAGAGCTAAGAGAAATTGGCGTGGAGATTAAATTTGAAAAAGAAAACCTTTCATCTTTAGATACCAGGACCGATATGGTTTTAACGTTCCACTCCTCCATCGCTCAAGAAGAAGCTAAAAACATCTCAGATAATGTTAAGTGGGGAATTAGAAAAAGAATGAGAGATGGTAACTGGAAAGTACCAACTGAGAAGTTCCTTGGTTATACCAAAGACGAAAACGGGAACATGATTATCGATGAAACTCAAGCCGATATCGTTAGAGCCATCTTTAATCTTTATCTCGCTAATAAATCAATAAAAGAAATCATCGCTTATTTAGAAGGTAACCACTATTTAACTGGTTCAGGCAAAGAAAAATGGAGCCGTCAAAACATCATGCAGATTCTCCAAAACGAGAAATATAAAGGCGACTTAATTCTTCAAAAGACTGTTGTTATCGATTATTTATCTCATGAGTCTAGAAGCAATAAAGATGGGAAATACGCGGACATGTGGTTAGTAAAGAACCACCACCCCGCCATTATTTCTAGAGAAGCTTTTGATTTAGTCCAAACCATCATCGAATACAAAAAGAACGATAGATTCCTTAGACCTGACAGCAGCAATCCTCTTTCTGCAAAACTCTATTGCGGCATTTGCGGTAAAAAGCTTGTTTATCAATCAAGAAGTGATGGCAAACAAATGTACAGTTGCAATGTTAACAGAAGAAATATAGAGAAAGAAAAATGTAGCCTTCCCCCTATTCAAGAAGAAGAGATAAATGCTATCTGTATCAAAGCGATGGAATCGTATTATTCTGATAGCTCTCTTACCGCTAATCTTTTAGATTGCTTAACTTCTATAGGCCAAGCTTCTCATAAGCAAGAGGAACTTAACATAGTTAAAGATGAGATTACCACTACTCAAAATAGGCTCAAAGCCATTATTGAAGAAAAGATGGAAACCGACTCAGAAGAAGATGATGAAAGATTGTCTAACGAATATAAAGAAGTCAAGAAACTTCTAAATGAATTAAAGGCTAAATTAGACACTTTATCTGGTGAAACATATCAATCCTTTATCTCTGAAGCTAGAAGCAAGGAAATCGCCTCTTTGATAACAAATATGGATAACGATGAATGCTACTTAAAACTTATCGATGAAGTAATCGTTAATGAAAATAACTCTATCACCATTATCGATAATGTTGGTCACCGTGTTTCTAAAGAAAGCATTAACAAAAACATCAAAAAGATAAACAGTTTAGAAGAAGTTATGCATGGTTACTACACTTCTCCTATTACCACTAAAGTTTATAAATACAAAATTGTAAGATTGGAGGACTACCCATGGCTCAAGAAATAATTCAAATTAATAAAGCTACCCCAGTTGGTAAAAGAAGAGTATGTGCTTATACCCGCGTTTCCTCCAAAAGTGAAGACCAGGAGAATTCTCTAACTTACCAAATCGAGGCTTACACCAAAATGATCATGACAAATCCCACTTATGAAT
>JAZQVN010000029.1:0-10502 GCA_045631885.1 Bacilli bacterium | reverse complement strand
AAGCGATTAAGAAGGAACTCGGCGAGGAAAGCGATGCTTCTTCTCCAGAATCCATCTTAGATAAGTTAGAGAACAATCCTTATCCGGAACACGTTAAGAAAAAGGTCAAAGCCGAACTTAAAAAGTTCGATATGATGCCTGGCGGCTCTTTAGAAGGCGCTTTAATTCAATCTTATCTCGATGTCATCCTCAATGTACCTTGGTGGCAAAAGACAGAAGATAACGATGATTTAAAGAATGTCGAAAAGATTTTAGATGAAGACCATTATGGCTTAGATGACCCAAAGAAGAGAATTATCGAATATTTAGCCGTTAAGAAATTAACTGGTAATTTAAAGAGTCCAATTCTCTGCTTCTACGGGCCACCTGGAACTGGTAAGACCTCTTTAGGTAAATCCATCGCGAGAGCTTTAGGAAGAAAATTCTTCAAAGCTTCTTTAGGTGGCATCTCTGATGAAGCCGAAATTAGAGGACATAGAAGAACTTATGTCGGTTCTTTACCGGGCAGAATTATTCAAGGCATGAGAAAAGCGGGTGTCACTAACCCAGTCTTCTTACTCGACGAAGTCGATAAACTCGCTTCTAGCTATAAAGGAGACCCAGCGAGTGCCTTATTGGAAGTTCTCGATCCAGAACAAAATAACCAATTCAATGATAACTATCTCGAAGAGCCATACGATTTAAGCGATGTCTTATTCATTTGTACGGCGAACTATTTAGACCAAATTCCTGGTCCATTAAGAGATAGATTAGAACTAATCCAACTTTCTTCTTATACCGAAATTGAAAAGATCCATATCGCAAAAGAACATTTAGTCGCGAAACAAATGGGTATCAACGGTTTAAAAGAAGGACAAGCGACATTCTCTGATGAAGCAATTACATTCATCATCCGTTCCTACACTAGAGAAGCGGGTGTTCGTGAATTAGAAAGAAAGGTTGCTTCTTGCTTAAGAAAAGTCGCTGTCGCGATTGTTAAAGATCCAAGTATTGAAACCATCCATATCGATGTCGACAAAGTCAGAGAATATTTAGGCACACCAATCTTTGAAGATTCAAAGAAAGAAAAAGAACCACAAGTTGGTGTTGTGACTGGTTTAGCCTATACCGAATATGGTGGAGATATCCTCCCAATTGAAGTAAATTACTTCAAAGGTAAAGGTGGATTAGTCTTAACTGGCCATTTAGGCGATGTGATGAAAGAAAGTGCGACCATTGCTTTAGACTATGTCAAAGCTAATGCTGAACACTTCAATGTCGATAGCAATATCTTCGCAGAAAACGACATCCACATTCACGTTCCTGAAGGCGCGGTCCCAAAAGATGGACCAAGCGCAGGTGTTGCGATGACGGTCGCGATTATCTCTTGTCTAAGTAAAACTCCAGTTGATGCGAATATTGCCATGACTGGTGAAGTGACTTTAAGAGGTAACGCTCTTCCTATCGGTGGCTTAAGAGAGAAATCTCTCGCGGCCTTAAGAAGTGGCATCAAGACAATTATTGTTCCGAAAGACAATAAGAAAGATGTCGATGAATTACCAAAAGAAGTCAAAGAAACTCTCAAAATAGAGTTTATGAGCTGCGTTGATGACGCGGTGAAAATTGCTTTATTAAAATAAAATGATTAATTATTCTCACGTTACTTTTATCAAATCCGCTCCCGGGATTGAAGATGCTCCTCAAGGGGGCTATCCCGAAGTTTTGATCGTTGGTAAAAGTAATGTGGGGAAATCATCATTAATCAACTCATTATGTCAAAGAAAAGCTTTAGCTTTTACCTCATCTAAACCAGGTCATACACGTTTATTAAATTACTATAACGTCGATGACAAATTCTACTTAGTGGATGCGCCAGGATATGGCTACGCTAAAGGGGGAATTGATTTAGATAAACTATTTGGCAAGATGATGTCAGATTATTTTGAAAAAGCGAAAAGACTAAAATTAGTCTTATTGTTATTAGATGCTCGACGTACATTTGGAGAAAACGATTTAGAAATCTTAGATTATTTAAAAGAATATCAAATCAACTATTTCCTAGTCGTAACTAAGATTGATAAAGTCAATCAAAGTGAAAAATCCAAGTTATTAAAGCATCTAAAAGAAAGTGGAGTAGAGGATTATCGCATCTACTTAACTTCCTCATTAGAAAATAAAACATTAGAAAAATTGAGAAGTGGTATTGAAAAACACATCTAATCAATTTACTATGTAAATAAGTTAGTCCGTTGAAGAAGAGGAGTAACTGAAAGATCTATTGATAGAGAATCTAGGATGGTGGAAGCTAGATAATAGAGTTCAGCGAAGGTCGCTTTGGAGGAATAGTTGCCTAGCGAAAATAGGTTAATAAGTGCGTCATATGACGAACTAAGGTGGTACCACGCGGAAGCGTCCTTAGAGGGCGTTTTTTATTGCCCAGAAGGAGAAAACATGTTAGAGAAACGTTATGAAGCCAAGAAAGTAGAAGAAGGAAAATATGAGAAGTGGAAATCCGCGGGATATTTTACCGCGGGCGATAAAACTAAAACCCCATTCTCCATCGTTATTCCTCCTCCAAACGTCACAGGAAAATTGCATTTAGGACATGCTTGGGACACGACTATCCAAGATATCATTGCCCGTTATAAAAAAATGAAGGGCTATGATGTTTGCTATTTACCAGGTATGGACCACGCTGGCATCGCAACGCAAGCCAAAGTCATGGAAAAATTAGTGAAGACTGGTGTTGATGTGACAACGATTTCTAGAGAATTCTTTCTCGAGAAAGCTTGGGAATGGAAAGCCGAATATGCCGATTCAATCCATGATCAATGGGCGAAGCTCGGTTTAGCTTTAGATTACACAAGAGAAAGATTCACTTTAGACGAAGGACTTAACTATGCGGTTAAGACAGTTTTTAAAACTTTATATGACAAAGGTTTGATTTATCAAGGTGAGAAGATCATTAACTGGGACCCAGTACAAATGACCGCTTTGAGTAACATTGAAGTTATTCACCAAGATGACCCAGGACAAATGTTCTATTTCAAATATCCTTTAGTGGGAACAAACGAACATTTAGTGGTCGCCACAACTAGACCAGAAACAATGTTTGGTGATGTTTGTGTTGTCGTTAATCCTAATGATGAAAGATATAAGAAATATATTGGAATGAAGGTTATCAATCCTGCCAATGGTGACGAGCTTCCAATCATCGGTGATGAATACGTTGATTTAGAATTTGGAACAGGTGCGATGAAATGTACTCCTGCCCATGACCCAAATGACTTTATCATCGGTGAAAAATATCATTTCCCAAAACCAATTATCTTTAATAAGAACGCGACGATGAATTCTTTATGCGGTAAATACGAAGGTATGGACCGTTTTGAATGTCGTAAAGCGTTAGTGGAACAAATCAAAAAAGATGGTAACTTCGTGAAGATCGAAGAAATCGTTCACCCAGTTGGCCATTCTGAAAGAACTAATGCAGTAGTGGAACCAATGCTATCAAAACAATGGTTTGTGAAGATGCGCCCATTAGCCGAACAAGCTTTAGCAAACCAAAAAGGTTTAGACAGAGTGGACTTTGTCCCAGCTAGATTTGAAAACGTCTTCACCCAATGGATGGAAAAAGTCGATGATTGGTGCATTTCTCGTCAGTTATGGTGGGGTCACCGCATTCCTGCTTATTATAATAAGCAAACTGGTGAAGTGTTAGTCAGTATTGAAGAACCAAAAGATATGGAAAACTGGGTCCAAGATGAAGATGTTTTGGATACTTGGTTCTCCTCTCAATTATGGCCTTTCTCCACTTGGGGTTGGCCAAATAAAACTCCTGATTTAGAAAGATATTTCCCAACTGATTGTTTAGTGACAGGTTACGATATTATCTTCTTCTGGGTTTCTAGAATGATTTTTGAATCATTAGAAATGACTAAGAGAAGACCATTTAAAGATGTCGTTATCCATGGCTTAGTCCGTGATGAGTTAGGAAGAAAGATGTCTAAATCATTAGGTAACGGTGTTGATCCAATTAAAGTTATCGATACTTATGGCGCGGACGCGCTTAGATATTTCTTAACGACGAACTCCACACCTGGACAAGACATGAGATATATAGATGAAAAAGTCGCTGCTAGCCAAAATTATCTTAATAAGATATGGAATTCCGCGAGATATGTTTTAAGTGTCTTACCAGAAGGATTCAAGACTGAAAAGATTAATAAAGATAAACTCAATCCAATCGATCAATGGATTATCAACCGTTTGAATCTCACGATCCGTAATGTTGAAGCCAATATGGAGAAGTATGATTTTAACGCGGCGAGTAACCATTTATATAACTTTGTCTACGATGATTTCTGTTCACAATATTTGGAAATGAGCAAAGTTTCTTTAAATTCTGATAATGAAGAAATTAGAAACACTACATATCAAGTGTTGGTTAAATGTTTAAGAGCAATTATCTTATTGATTTACCCATACACACCATTCATCGCAGAAGAGTTATATCTCAATTTACCAGAGCATCTTGATAGTGTGATGTTAGAATCTTATCCATCATATCAAGAGGATGAAATCGATGAGAGTGTAAACCCGGAAGTCGAATTATTATTCTCCATTATTAAGGATGTGAGAAATTATAAGATTGAGAACAAAATCGCTCCAAACGCAAAGCTTGAATTATCTTTGAATCTAAGAATTAAAACATTCGATGAATTCTTAACTTATTTGAATAGATTCACTTTTTCTGAAGTCAAGGTTATCGGTAATGAAATCAACAATATGAAAGGTGAGATTAAAGTCTATAATGAAGCCGACTTATTAATCGTTAATGAAGCCGGCAAAGATGAACTCATCGCCCGTATTGATAAAGAGATTGAATTTGAGCAAAACGAAATCGCTCGTGGAGAGAAGATGCTCAACAATCCTAACTTCATTTCTAAAGCTCCAAAAGAGAAAGTGGAATTAGAGAGAAGTAAGTTAAATCAACACAAAGAGAATTTAGCCTCTTTAATCGAAAAAAAGAAAAATTTATAAAAATTTTGCAACAAAAACGAAAAATCTTCCTATTAATTTATAGGAGGTTTTTTTCATGAAATTCAAAATTTTATCAGATGAGCAAATGGCTCAAACTTATGGAGGAGAAGCAATTACTGTCGCTACGGTGATGGCTGTTCTCTGCGCGGCTGTCATGGCTGTAGTTATCTATCGTTTATTTATGTCTAAGAAAGGAAGCGCGACTGTTCCTGGCGGTTGGAAGTTTACTTGGAACTAATGGGCAAGATTCAAGATTTGCCTAAATATGACCGTCCGAGAGAAAAAGCGAGAAGATTTGGTATTGATAAATTATCAAATGAAGAATTAATTGCGTTGCTCTTAGGCACGGGCACAAAAGAATTATCGGTGATGGATTTATCCCATCAACTTTTAGATGAAAGTCATGGGTTAGTCAATCTATTCACCAAACCATATACCGCTTTACTATCCGTGCATGGAATCGGACCAGGAAAAGCCCTCATTCTTTCCGCTTGTTTTGAATTAAGCAAAAGATATGATGCTTCCATGCATTTAGAAGAAAAGATTAATAGTGATATTTTATATCAAAGGTATATGAGAAAACTGAGATTATCTGATAAAGAACTATTTATTATTGTCATCGTCAATCGTTCTGGGAAGATAATCCACGAAGAAACTCTTTATAAGGGAACTGACAAAAGGGTGGAGTGTTCTCCAGAAGAGATTATCCGAAAAGTCATTATCCATGGTGGAGATGGATTTTATCTTATCCATAATCACCCAAGTGGAGTGGCGGATCCGTCAACTTTGGATTTATCTTCCACTTTACAAATCGCATCTGAAGCGAATAAGATGCACATTTCTCTCCTTGATCATCTTATCATCGGCGGTAATGGATATTGGTCATATCAAAAAGCGATGTATGAACGCTCTTTATTATCTAATTAGAAATTAGAATAAATAGTTGACCATTATATATAACTTATGTTATATTACATGCGTTGTCGCCTCACTAGCTACAACCGCATAGAAGAGGTTTAGCAAAACCTATTAAGGTTACCTTAATAGCGAGTCATTAGTGAATCCAAAAAAAGGAGGGACATTATGTACGCAATTATCGAAACTGGCGGAAAACAAATCCGTGTTGAAGTTGGCTCAAAAATCTTCGTTGAAAAACTCGAAGCTGAAGTCGGTTCAACCCTCACACTTGACAAAGTCCTCTTAGTCGGAGGTAAATCAGTCAAAGTTGGTGCACCTTATGTTGAAGGTGCGACAGTTACCGCTAAAGTTGAAAAACAAGGAAAATCCAAGAAAATCCGTGTCTTCAAGTACAAAGCAAAAGCGAACGAACACAAGACCATTGGTCATCGTCAACCTTATACTTGCTTAGTTATCGAAGCCATTAATGCCTAATCATGACTAAAATTGTTGTTAGGTATCAAAAGACAGGTGAATTTATCTCTTTGGTTAGCGAAGGGCATGCTGGTAGTGCACGCTATGGCGAAGACTTAGTCTGCGCAGGCGTTAGTGCGGTAATCCTCGGTGGTATTAACGCATTGAATGGAGATCACTACGAGATTAAAGCCGATGAAGCTAAAGGGAGAATTGAGCTGTCTAACCTCGGAAAAATGGGAGAACACGATAAAATCGTGATTGAAACCATTGTCTCGCAATTACAAGCTATCGCGAGAGACAATCCGAAATTTGTCAAAGTATCGGTCGAATGATCGATAGAAAGGAATGAGAAAACTATGTATATTAGAGTAAATTTACAATTCTTTGCTTCTAAAAAAGGTGTTGGCTCTACAAAGAATGGTCGTGATTCCGCTGGTCGTCGTTTAGGCGCGAAAGTCGCTGATGGACAATGGTGCCACTGCGGTTCCATTATCTATCGTCAAAGAGGCACGAGAATCTATCCTGGAGAAAATACCAAATTAGGTAAAGATGATACATTATTTGCTACCGCTAGCGGTATTGTTAAATACTACAGAGTTGGCAAAGATAGAACAGCTGTTAAAGTTATTCCATCCGATAAATAATGTTTCTAGCGTAATGTTTAACTTAAAGACCACTTAATTGTGGTCTTTTATTTTATATTATTATATAATATCTTCGAGGTAATTTATGTTCATTGATCGTGCGGTTATTGAAGTAAGAAGTGGAAAAGGTGGCGATGGCGCTATCTCGTTTTTGCACGCCAAATTCGTTCCTAATGGTGGACCTGATGGCGGTAATGGAGGTAGAGGTGCATCTATCTACTTTAGAGCTAATAGCAAAATCACAACATTATTAAATTTCCGCCACTCTAAAACATTCATCGGACAGGACGGTGGTAAAGGCGATATTAAAAACCAATATGGTCGCGCTGCTGAAGATGTCTATGTTGATGTTCCTTTAGGAACAGTTATTTATGAAGAAGAAGGACATAAATTCTTAGGCGACTTAAACGAAGAAGGCAAAATCGTCATGGTCGCTAAAGGCGGTCGTGGTGGTCGAGGCAATACAATGTTTAAATCACCAACTAATCGTGCTCCTAAGATTGCCGAAAACGGTGAACCAGGAGAAAGAAAAAGATTAATTTTAGAGCTCAAATTATTAGCCGATGTCGGTTTAGTCGGATTCCCAAGCGTTGGTAAATCAACACTTTTAAGTGTTGTTAGCGCCGCTAAACCAGAAATTGCCGATTATCCATTCACCACAATTGTTCCTAATTTAGGGGTTGTGAAAGTGAAAAACGGTAAATCCTTTGTGATGGCGGATCTTCCTGGATTAATTGAAGGAGCCCATTTAGGAAAAGGTTTAGGTTTACAATTCTTAAGACACATCGAAAGATGCCGTGTCATCATCCACATTATCGATTTAGGTAATAGCGGTAGAGATCCTTATAGCGATTATCAAATCATTAATGCTGAACTTAAAGAATATGGTTACGGTTTAGAAAAAAGACCAGTCATTATCGTCGCTAGTAAGATGGATGAAGATGGGGCTAAAGAAAGATTAGAAGTTTTACAAAAACAAATTGAGCAAAAAATATATCCATTATCCGCTTTATTAGAAGAAGGCATTGATGAAATCTTATATGAATGTTCTAATTTATTAGAAAAGACACCAATCTTCCCATTAGTTGATGATCAAGAAGAAGAACTCGAACATAAAGTCTACACTCTTGATGAGCAAGAAGAAGATTTCTATATCCAAAGATTAGACGCTCATACTTGGGAAATTAAAGGAGATAAAATTATTAAATTTTATCGTATGACTAATATCTCCACTGATGAAGGTATGATGATATTAATGAACCGCATTAGAAAACTCAAAATTGAAGATAAATTAGAAGAGTTAGGAGCGCAAAGTGGCGACACAATCATCTTAGATGATTTCCATTTTGAATACGTGAAGTAATATGAAATTAGAAGAATATTTAAAAGTCATTGAAAAATTCATGGTGGATTATTTAGCTACCGCTCACGGTAATGGCTATGTGATGGGTTTATCTGGTGGAGTTGATTCTTCTTTAGTCGCTTTACTCGCTAGAAAAGCGGTGGGCAAAGATAAATTAACTTGCATCATGGTTCCAATCCATTCTTTACCAGAAGATTTATCTGATGCGTTAGAGATTTGTAAAGCTCACGATATCCATTATGAAGTGATCGATGCGAGTGAGATATTCGATAGATATATATCAGCATTTGCTGATATCGGCGTGGAATTGGACCAATCCAGTGAATCAAACTTAAAAGCGAGAATTAGAATGTCAATCTTCTACGCTTATGGTCAAAAACATAATTATCTAGTTTTAGGAACTGATAATAAAGATGAAAGATATACAGGTTACTTCACTAAATATGGTGATGGTGCCGCTGATTTATATCCAATCGCAAAACTAGTGAAAGGCGAAGTGGTTGAAGCTAGTAAAATCTTAGGTTTATCCACCCGTTTAGCGGAAAGAGTTCCTTCCGCTGGATTATTCCCAGGACAAACTGATGAAAAAGAAATGGGTATTTTATATAAAGATATCGATTCTTATTTATTAGGAAAAGGCGCTCCACAAGAAGCGATTGATAAAATTGAAAGATTACATCGAATTACTGAACATAAACGCATTCCAGTTCCAGAACCAGAAGAGTTTGTTCGTGATTAATATATATTTATATATGATATAAGGAGGAGAAGGCATGATTTATTTCTTAAGAGGTAAAGTGGCGTTAATTGATAAAGACACAGTGATAATTGATGTCAGAGATGTCGGTTATCAAGTTTTAGTCAGCCACATTGATGAATATGAAATTGGCCAAGAAGTGTTCGTCTATACATATAATGTCGTTAGAGAAGATGAAAACTATTTAGTTGCTTTTAAATCATTAGAAGAAAAAGCTGTCTTCTTATCTTTAATTAAGGTCAAAGGTTTAGGACCAAAAACTGTTATTGGTGCTCTTTCTGCGACTTCTCCAGAACAAGTTATTAGCGCAATAAATAGCAACAACGTTGCTTATTTAAAGAAATTACCAGGTATCGGCGCGAAGGCCGCTGCCCAAATCATCTTAGATGTTAAAGGCGAATTATCTAGCGATGGTAAAAAAGGTGATCCAGGAGTTTATGATATCGTTTATGATGCCTTAAAAGAATTAGGTTTCAAAGGTGCAGCGATTGATCGAGTGTTAGCAACAATCAACGAACCAAATGCTAGCGCTGAAGACATCATCAGAATCGCCTTATCTAAATTGAGGAAATAATAATGTCAAGACTATTAGATGCTCATGTTACAGGTAGTGATAAAGCCGAAGAAGTAAGTCTTCGTCCTTTGACATTAGACGAATATGTAGGACAAAAAGATTTAAAGAAAAATCTCCGTGTTTTTATCGGTGCCGCTCTTCATAGAGATGAGCCTTTAGATCACGTTTTATTCTATGGTCCTCCTGGATTAGGTAAAACAACTTTGGCTTATGTAATCGCTAATGAAATGCACACAAATATCCATGTTGCTAGTGGACCAAGCATTGAAAAAACAGGTGACTTAGCAGCGATTCTTTCTGAACTTCAACCAGGTGATGTTTTATTTATTGATGAAATCCATCGTTTACCTAGAGTAGTTGAAGAAGCTTTATATTCCGCGATGGAAGATTTTAAATTTTCAATCGTTTTATCTAGAGAAAATGGAAGTCGAGTTTTAACGCTTGATTTACCTCCATTTACTCTTATTGGCGCGACCACAAGAGCAGGAAATCTCTCTTCCCCATTAAGAGCGAGATTTGGTATTTCCGAGAAGTTAAATTTCTATGATATTGATGAAACTACGCAAATTGTCCAAAGGACAGCGAGAGTGTATAACTGTTCAATTGATGAAAACGCCGCGATAGAAATCGCTAAAAGAAGTCGTGGCACTCCACGTATCGCGAATAGATTATATCGAAGAGTAAGAGACTTCGTGAATTTTGAAGGTAGAGACCATATCACATTAGATGATGCAGTTAATGCATTAGAAGCCTTAAAAGTAGATGCGA
>JAZQVN010000028.1:0-98624 GCA_045631885.1 Bacilli bacterium | reverse complement strand
TATATTAAAATAGGAATAAATAATAAGAAAAAAATAACAATTATTTTATAAAAAAATAAGCCGAAAATCTTAAGGGAAATTGATAGTCAAATTATGTTGATTGTATCACATTTTTTTACTATTTTGAGTGAGGCAAAAAACATCATTACTGTCTCAAATTCACGAGGCAAAATCGCTTGATTGTGTTGCATTATGAAAAAATTATTATTAAAATAATAAGCGAAAAAGGCAAAACAGCAGTGATGCTGTGACGCAAAGCTACAGGGTCTTTAAAGAAAAAAGATAGCCAGTTGCCGGAGAATGAGAAATTCTTAGGACTGGGTTTTTTATTTAAAGGCGTATGAAAAGAACAGGTAACAAAAACTTAAAGATAATGGCCGCCACAATGATGACGATCTTTTCTTTAGCTTCTGTCTTTATGGGAACCTTTGCTTGGTTTATTTCAATTCGCCGTGTTAATAATGAAGCCGATTCTTTCACAACTGGAGAAACAGGTAGCTCAGTTATTGAGATTTCTTTCCACGAATATTATGGAGAATCAATCCCTGCTAGTGAAAGCGACCCAACATATTTCGGATTTGATCCAACACCATATTCTGTTCTTTCATTAAACGAGGATACTGGTCAATTAGAATATAAGAAAAACAACATGGGTGTCGTTAATAACGCCATCCGTTTAGGAACATATACCCTTGAATATCCTCATCATCCAATTTTGATGCTTTTTAAAGTCAAAGGTGGCGAAGAGAGAATTGTCGCTAAAACCAAATATCCATTCCTTGCAGAAGATAAACCAGGCAATGATCCTTTAAGCGCGAGTAATATTGTCGCAAGTTATAGTGCTCTTGCCGCGAAAGCCGCTGGTGCTAGTGATGGAGAAATCTTTGAAGTCACTAATGATGAGAATCAACAAGGAAGATATGAACAATATAATGTAGAAACAGAAGAATATGATGTTTTACCTTCTAAAACTAGATATGCATATAACGCTTCAACTGGTGGTTTCGATTTAGTTTGGGTTGATTTATCAATGGAGAACAATCCATTATCTTCTGTTATTGAAACACACTGGTTTGGTTTTTCTTGGGATGAAGAGAATTATCCATATATCAAACAAAATTCAGATTATGTTATCAATAACAGTTCTACAGCGTTAGTTTCTAAAACATATAATGAAATTGATGATGAAACAGGTGCAGTTACTCCTCAAGGAGCGACAAAAGGTCTTTGGATTGGAACTAGTGAATTTACCGATGATAATAAAGCAGGATTTGTCTCTATTGATGAAGGTGGAGATGACTTTGAATATGCGCAAACTATGGAGATGTTCTACGGAAGCACCAACACTTACTCTCATGTCGGTGTTGTCGTAGATTACAACTCAGATGCAGTCGAATATATTTCTTCCTATTATTTAGGACATACATACTTAAACGAAGGTTTGACCTTCTTATGCGATTGGGTAACGGAGATTTAACATGAAGAAGAATTGGAAAGTCATCGCGTTATCCGCTTTAGCAATATTTACAGCCGGTGCAGCCACACTCGGTACTTTTTCATGGTTCTATACCGAATCTACAGTTCCTAATTACTATGTAAATGGTAATACATCAGGTGCTTACTTTGCTTATGGTACAGGTACCGTTGACGATCCATTTGGTATTAGAACACCAAAACATTTATCTAACTTAGCTTGGCTACAATATAACGGTTATTTTTCACACACAAATTTCTTCAATTTAAATGAAGAAGAAAGCGCGGATCCTAATGTACCTTATCCAACTGTTTATTTTGAATTAGATAAGAATATCGATTGTTCAGGATGGATTATTCCTCCAATCGGAACCGTCGATAACCCATTCATTGGACAATTTAATGGTAAAGGATATGTGATTAGCAATCTTACCGTTTCTAACCAATCATCAATTTCCACAAAACCAAGAGTTATCGCTTATAACGAACAACCTGAAATAGTGGGACTTTTCGGTGTTGTTGGTAGTATTACTGAAAATCAAACAACATATCCAACACATACATATAACACATCCGCTAACCAAATCGTCGATACAGGCATTGATGGTCTTACAATCATTTCAACAACTCCGAAGACATTAGCAGGTATGGCGGCAGGATATGTAAATGCAAACATCAGTAATGTTGTCATTAATGATTCCACAATTGATATTCAACACGCTTCTGCAGCTTGCGTAGATAATAAATACACCACAAACTTATCTGATTATGGCGTTGTCGGCTATGCTGCTGATGCATATAAAAAGAGCATCAAACATGTTGATCAAACAATGTACGATGTTAACATCGTTGCTCCAAACGAATTTAACGCTAACGATGATGGCGATGCCCAAGGTTGGGGCGGTTCCATCAATATGAAAACGATCTATAATCGTATCGTTTCTTTAAGAAAAACAAAAGCCACTAATGTTACAGGCTCATATCAATGGAGAATTGATAGAACATATTATGATGGCGTTGAAGATGTTTCCTCTCGCGCTACATATACAGCGCTAACCAATGATAAAACATATGACGATGCATTCTCTAGATATAACGGCTTTAACGAAACTGGTCATGAATATTTAGGTAGTTACAATGTTTATGCTCGTCAAGGTGAAAATGGCTATGGTAGTGATAATGAAACTTATGGTGACCAACAATACCTTTACTTAAGTGGTGGTCATTATGAAAATAGACATTATTACTCCTACTATACTCACGAAGGATATCCTATTACCAACGGTTCATATTATTTAAATATAAATAATAATCATGACGGAATCACTAGAGGTAACGCTTTAAACGGTGCCACAAGATGGGTTTTTTCTGAAGGCTCAAGCAAAATTTATACAGCCTACAACAACACAAATTATTATTTGTATAACAACAATGGAAATTTAGGAATAACAAGCAACAGTGGAACTGCCACAACTTGGACAATCACTGTGAAAAACAACAAATTTATCATTGATTGTGGCAATTATTACATTAACTATACAAATAACAACTGGGTTTTATCTGCAGTTCCTGGTTTATACATAACAGATGGCACAAATTATTTAACTTATAATGGTTCTTTAACCAATACGACTAATTCTGGTTCTGCTTCTACCTGGACTTATCCAACAAGTGGTACTGGTTACATTTATACAACCTATAATAACACTACATATTATTTAAGAAATAATAATGGCACATTAACAACAGCAACTAACAACAATAGAACCACCTGGACTGTCGTGAATTCAAACAATAAACTTGATTTTTATGATGGAAATTACCACATCACTTATGAAAACGGATGGAAATTAAAACAAGATTCAGGTTCGATTTATTATTTAATCCATGATGATAATAACCATTATATTGGTCCATATACCGGTTCAGGTGCAGCTACATCAACTAATGAGGCCGGTGCCGCTAAATTGTCCTATGGTCTAAGTAGCGCTAGCAACAGTAATGGCCAATATGGTTTCTATTACACATCTAGCTCAACAGACCGTTGGTTTGGTTTCTATTCAACTGGAACTTATGCTGTTCAAGTCTATAATGACTCGCGTGCGTTATACCATTTAGTCGGGGATATTTTGCCAGATGCCAATACACCTAGTGTAACCGGCAAGATTTATGCGACTTACAGCGGTACAACATATTATGTCAAATATAATGGAAGTAACCCAGCTTGGACAACCGACACAAATCAAAATAATGGTTCTAATATGACCATCGAGTATCATGACACAAGAACCTTTAGCCCTGTCATTAATGTTGTTCAACCTTCAGTAAACTCTGTTATTAATCAAATTGAAACATCGACAATTACTGGCCCAGATTCGCATCAAACTTCAGCGGATACCACGAGATCCACAAATGAATCCCACATGTATTACACTGCAGAAGATACCACGTATATTCCTTTAAACGTTGGTAAAGATTTGGATTCTTATATTTCTAATACTTCATCAATGAATACCCAAATTAGCTCGGGTAATCTCGATCCAAAAGACAGTAATACTGGTTA
The DNA here is from genome assembly GCA_045631885.1 of Bacilli bacterium. GTDB lineage: Bacteria > Bacillota_I > Bacilli_A > RFN20 > CAG-826 > CAJOLV01. The sequence continues at coordinate 94,588 of JAZQVN010000028.1, read as the reverse complement.
TATTGTTTCTGGTTCTAACACTAGGGGTCAAATGGGAACGAGTACAAAATTAAGTTCTCAAGATAGTGATATTCGTATTTCTCGTTACGCCATAACAAATGTCAATGCTAGCTTCAACAAGTCTTCAGGCTCTACTTCAACAATATCCGATCTTCCTGATAACACAATTTACACGATTAATACTTCTGGAACAGAGACGAATATGAGCCAAGTGAATTACGCCGCCAGTAACTCATTATATCCGAGATATAAAGACTCTAAGACAACATTCTATTCCAACTCATTGACCACTTATAGTAATAGCGAATATAAAACTAATGCTTATATTTATGGTTTGCACTTTATGAATTCTACGATTAGTGATCAAGCATTGGTGAACGCTTCAAAAGTCAGCGTTTTGGGCTATAAGAGTGATACATATCAATTCCCAGTCGACTGTATTGACTTTAATTTGAAACAAAAAGGCGTTATCAACTTCTTTGCTGGTACATATTTTGATGAGAACAACTCTTTCTTCTCATTGCATCAAATCATTCGTAATAACGACGCAGTTGGTTTAAATGAAGAAAATAAGACATACACAAGTTTCAATACAATCAATCAAATCAAAGAAATTAGTGAAATATACGCTTCTTCATATGATGTCGGAACTAAAACAAGTAAATATTCAATTATTTACAAATATAGCGATGGTACTTATTCTGAACCATATCGTGTTGATGGTAACCAAAACAAATATGTCATGAATAAGGCCAACACAGACGATAACAACACTCCATATACCGCTAATTACAGCATGTCTCAGTCTGACTTTAACTCATATGTCTCAACATTTGGTTATTCACTAAGATTCAAGACAAGCCAAATTGGTAAACGTAATAGTGCATTTACTTCAAATAGAATTTACTATTTCGAATTCCCAATGAATGACGGCGAATATTGTTTAGGTTCTGTTAATGGTGGTACTGGTGCATACCTACTTTATCTAGATATTGGTGCTAACGCCGCTAAAACTCAAAGAACTATCGCGTATGAACATTATCAAATCATTGAAAAGATGTTCACATATCCAAACGGTGTAGCAGTTAATGCTACGACAATTGTCGCGACAAATGTCTCTAGTAAAACAGCCTTAGATGAAACTGATACTTCTAACTTCGTCATCTACGCCGGTTATCAAGGCAAAGTCAGCGTAAGTCGTGATGGAAATGATGTCGAATTTGATAGAACAGGCGGAATAACTAGTGCTAAACCAACTTTAGTTGGTGATAATATGTGGGATGACACGTATCAACAATATAATATTCATAATCCATCGGGAGACAATCTGACATCCGAGATTGTGTCTGTTAACACAACGACTGATATTCGTAGACTCCAATATTGGGATTACAATGTCAACCTCGACGAATTAATGGTCACAATCATCACTGATATAAGCACTGATGGTGGAACAACATACGAAAGATCATTCTATCAAGAGTACGCAAATGGTGAATCAACCGAAGAACTCGAAGAAATGAAGATCTATAACACCTCAAACGGTATTAAATATGACCCAGAGGATTTAGAAGATCCATCAACATCCACGGTTAAGACATATAAAATAGTGGATGGTAATCCTTCCATCAATACGAATGTAATATTGACTATTGAATATGTGGAAGAAGATGGCGTCAATGCTGAATTAGATTGGCTCTTAGAACTCGTTGTTGATAATTCAATCGAAGGTGGACGTTATTACAAATATGGCGATTATGTCTTCACGGCTGAAATTGAATCAGGATCCTTAAAAATCGTCGTTCTATCAGTCGGTAGTAGAACAATCAAAATTAACTCAGTAACTATCACTGGCGCGGGTACATATACTGTTACTCCACCAGATACAGTCACACCTCCAACACCATAAAAATTGTTTAGGGAGTAGCGCATTAGCGTTACTTCCTTTTTCTTTGATGTAGACACAACTTTTTTAATTTTTGTCTCACTTGAAATGGTGGTTTTTCCTACATCTATTAACCTAAAAATGTATGGTCCTAGGATTTTATCCTTATATCCTTATTATATAAATATAATATATATAAGATTTTTCTTTTCATAATAGACTTTTTATTACCATTCATTAGCAAAATGTATCGATTCATTCAGTGTTTTTCGCATTTCGCTTGTGCGCGTAAATTGATTGTATAGATATTTAGTTATTACTAAAATATGAGTGTAAAAGGCAAAACAGCAGTGATGCTGTGACGCAAAGCTACAGGGTCTTTATATAAAGATAGCCAGTTGCCGGAGAATGAAGAATTCTAAGGACTGGGTTTTTTATTTAAAGGCGTATGAAAAGAACAGGTAACAAAAACTTAAAGATAATAGCCGCCACAATGATGACGATTTTTTCTTTAGCCTCTGTCTTTATGGGAACCTTTGCTTGGTTTATTTCAATTCGCCGTGTTAATAATGAAGCCGATTCATTTACAACTGGAGAAACAGGAACAACAGTAGAACAAATCTCCTTCCATGAATTTTATGGAATCTCAAACGATGACTTTTTTGGTTTTAATCCAGCCCCATATTCAGTCTTAGCTTATAATCAATCGACCGATAACGTTGAATATGTCAAAAATGATATTGGAAACAATAACCAAGGAACTCCAAAGGGTTACTTAAGATTAGGTACATATTCATTAGATGATCCTCATCATCCGGTTTTGATGTTATTCAAAGTTAAAGGTGGAGAACAAAGAATTGTGGCAAAAACTAAAAATCCATATTTGCCAATTGATAAACCTGGAAACAATGTTTTAGATGCTCAACATATTGTTGCGGATTATACCAATTTACCTTCCAGTGCAAACAATAATGAGATTTATGAGGTAACGAATGACTCTAGTCAAAAAGGTATCTATAAAGATGAGCACGATAACGAATACAAGATTAAAACTAGATATCAATATATAGATGGTAAATTTAAATTAGTTTGGACTGATTTAGCAATGGAAAATAATCCATTATCTTCAGTTGCTCAATCACATTATTTTAAATTCAGTTTTGAAGCCCCGTTTGATCAAAGTTTCAATGTAAATGCAGGTTCTAACGCTATTACGACAAAAACTTATACACCAGCAGATTCTGACCCAGTATCTCAAGGCGGCATTTGGATTGATTCAGATGATTTTACAAACGATAACGAAAGCGCCTTTGCGACATTTACCGACGAAGGATCTTTGGTTAATTATGAACAAGAAATGGAAATGTTTTACGGCAGCACCAATGGTTTGACTTATGTTGGTGTTGTTGTTGATTATAATGCCGCAGCAGTTGAATATGTTTCTTCATATTATTTAGGACACCCATATTTATCAGATGGTTTGTCTTTCTTATGCGACTGGAGTACGGAGATCTAAGATGAAAAAGAAATTATATATAGCATTCATGACATCCTTAGCAATCTTCACAGCTGCTTCTGCAACAACTGCGGCTTTTGCGTGGTTTTATAGAGAGACCGGTATACCTGATTACAATATTTCAGGTGGTACTGATGGTGCTTATTTTGCTTATGGAACAGGTACCGCTGATGATCCATTTGGTATTAGAACTCCAAAACACCTATCTAACTTAGCTTGGTTACAATATAACGGTTATTTTGATACGAATCTTGTTGATGATCAATATGGTTTAGACACATATTATTTTGAATTGGGAAAAGATATCGATTGTTCCGGATGGGTTATTCCTCCAATTGGAACAATTGACCACCCATTTATCGGTAATTTCAATGGTGCTGGATATACAATTTCTAATTTGACAGTTTCAAACCAACGCCCAATTAATACTAAACCAAGAATTATTGAATATAACGATCAACCGGAAATAGTTGGTCTGTTTGGTGTTGTGGGTTCTTATCCGATTGATGAAAATACCATTTCACCATCAGCAACATATGACACTTCAACAAACCGAATTGCTAATGTTGGTATCGATGGAATTACCGTTAAAAGTGTCACTCCTAAAACGCTTGTTGGTTTAGCGGCAGGTTATGTTAACGGAGAGCTTAAAAACGTCGCTATCGATAGTTTTAAATCACAAAATAAGACAACTTTATCTCAATTCGATATTCAATACGAAGATGTCCAGCCTATTACCGGAATGAATTATCTTTCCGAATACTCATTGGTCGGCCACTGCGAAGAAGCATACCAAAGCAAAATTCAACAAGTCGACGAGCAGATGTTTGCCGTTTCAACAAGTCAAAAAACCTTTACCGCGAAAGAGCAAAGCACCGACGGAAACCCTGGTTGGGGCGGTTCTATAGATATGAAGGGAACATATAATCGTTTAGATAAAGTATGGAAACACTTTAATAGTGGCTATACGCGCAGTCCTAACTATATCGGTGATGTAAACGCTGTTTCATATTACAGAAACAAAGCGATAACCATTGATGAAAACGGTGTTACACAAGAACCAACATATTCTAATCCAATAGCCAACTCACTTGGAAATAGCAATCCTATTGACAAAAACATAACGAATAATGGTAGCTATAAACACAGTTATTACACATATAACCACAAAGACACTAGTGAAGCAGATGCAAATAAACAGCAAACTTCTTCTTATTCTTTCGTTATTCAAACAACTGGTGTAAATAATTACGCCGATGAAGAAATGTATATGTGTTTGACTGGAGGAAAAACCGTCGAAGTAACTAATCAACTTAGCGTTACTACAACAGATAATAGTGTGGTGGCTAATTATATTTACACAACTATAAATGGAACTAAATACTATTTAACAAATAATGGAACTAGCGGAGTAACTGCAACGACTTCACAAAACAATTCTGCTGTTTGGATTTATAGCGGTAATAAACTCTTTACATATATCAATAACACACAATATTATCTTCGCTATTCTAGTAGTGCCTTATCTCTTAATACAACTAATTCAACTAACTGGACATGGGATTCAACTAATAATTGTTATTATTATGATAATAGCGGGACTAAATATTATTTAACTTGTGACACTTCATCTTGGTATTTGCAAACATCATTAACCCCGCCTGCGCAATATGTTATATATGCTGATAGTACACATTATCTTTCTAAAAATGGAACCGGAAACAATAGAGGTGCAACCAATTCAACTAGCGCGGAAAGCGCGACAAAGTGGAATTACGATAATACCGGCTATTATGTTCAAGAAGGAAATACAAAATATTATTTAACTTATTACAACTCTAATGGCATAAGAATTAGAAGTTCAAACACTGGCTATGCTTTTAAATTAAACACAGGCACCGCTTCAGGCACTGGCACTTTACGAGCAACATATGGCAGTTATACATATTTTATTACCTTAAGCGGTAACTCGTGGGCTTCCGCTAGAAATGTTAGCGGTCAAACAGTCACTGTAGAAGCTTATGCAAGTCCATCTGTCACACTAGTTACAAATGAAACTAAAAAAATAGCAGTAACAAGCACATCAACTGAAGATGCAAAATTTGATTTACCGCATACATATTTTCCATTAATGGAAAAAACAGATGATGATGGAAATGTTTTGGCTGAAGGAGTTCCTGGAACCAAGAACACTGGCTATATCGTTTCTGGTGGTGGGTATAAAGTTGACCCATATGGAGATATCCGTGTTTCTAAATTCCCGCTTGTTGATTCGCAAGCAAGCGCAAATAACATTGCTGGTTTGACTTATAATAATAATAATGAAGCGACTTTAGAAACTGTTTACACTGTTGACGCGAGTAATAGAGTTGATGCGACACCGGTGGAAACAGATCTCTATAAGGGCTCAAAAGAATCTTTAGAATCAACCCTTTCAGGAACCGCTCAGAATCCAAACGACTCAATCTATGGATTGCACTTTATGAATACTACCATATCATATGGTGGAAGCAATCCAGTTATTGTCCCGAAAGCGATTATCAATGGACAAACTTATTATGAATATGAGTTACCTACCGATTGTATCGATTTCAACTTAAAAGAAAAGGGATTTGTGAACTTCTTTGCGGGAACTTACTATATTAATAGTACCAGCGGAAATAACGACTCATTCTTCGCTTTATATAAGATTTTTAGAAACGGTAATTCTATTCAAAATATTATGGAAATCACCCAGATTTTGGAACACGCTACCGAAACTGAATATTCTGTTGTTTATTTATTAAAAGATACTTCAACCAATACGACAAGATATTATTACACTAGACCATATGTCACAAAAACAACTGGTAAAGAATATGTTGGAATTACGCAACAAGAAAAAGAAGCTTTGGGTCCATATGCAGACACTATCGCTAATTTAATCGCAACAAACGAGAGTGGTTCTACAAATAAGCCATCTGGATATAGCACAACATTCAACACAAGTCGAATCAAGAAGAACACAAGCATCAAAACAAGATGTGCTTATTACTTTGAAATTCCGATGAATGATGGTGAATTCTGCCTTGGTTCAGTTAGCGGTGCTAACGGTGCTTATTTGATGTATCTCGATATCGGTGCAAACGCGACTAAGTTGTTTAGAACAACTTTCTTAGAAAAATTCATTTCTACTCAAACTCAGTTCTATTATCCGTTAGGTGTTGGAATTGTCGTTTCAGCATCTGAAACACTAGCAAGCCTTAAATCTTTGGAAAGGGAAGCCCAATTAGATCAAGATGTCATGATTGTGGTGGATCCTTTAGATTCCGCGAGTGTTTTAATCATGACACCATCATCAGGAAATGCACCAGGAGTGATAACTTTTGATCGAACGGAAGGACAAAATGACGCTAAAGATAATGTGGCAATTCAAATAACTAATACTCAAAAAGCAAGATCTGTCTTTGCAGGTGATGATGTCCTTATTAGTGGATTAGCTACCGCGGTAGTTGAAGATCCTGAACATACAGTTAACTATAATGTACCTTCTGGGCAAACTAAAACAGACACCACAACGAGAGTGCAATATTTTGATTACAATTCTGTAACAAAAACTACTTCAAAAACTATCATTAGTGACGTTCACACAGTTCAAAAAGATGCAATGGGTACAGTTATTGACGGCAATGCAGTAAGAACTGTTGAATATTACATTCTTGATAAAGGTGCGACTGTTTGGACCAATATTACCGATGAAACACATTGGAGAATATATAACACTGACACCGGCATCTCGATGACAATAGCTAATGTCAAAGACATTAATTGTACAACAGAAAACGATTCTGTCAGTACTGCAAACTCTATGTCAACGGTTATTATCACTTATTCATATCGTGCAGAAGGCATTGATATTGTTGAATTTATTTATATGGATCCTACAATAAACGGTTATTATTACGCTCCAGTTAGTGCTACTTATGTGGGTTCAAATAGCTACAGTACAACTTATACAATAACCATCATTACGCCAAGTGATGAAATTGATGACACAGTGGTTACTTCACATTATTTCACGATTAATTTCGTGACACCTTCCTTTAAATACGGAACAGGTGCGCCACCAGAATCATCAGTATATGCTGCCGTAAATGGTGATATGTGGTTTGATACAGCAACCAATAAGCTATATACACATAACGGAACAAGTTGGAATAGTGGTGAATTAGTGACGGATTCCGCTTGGAAAGCAGCCAATCCTGAAAAAGTAAGGATGTTAGAAAAATGGGGTCTTTTCCCAACAAATCCATAATATTAATCCATAATTGAGGGATTCTAATAGTCCCTCTTTTTTGTTCAAAAAATAGAATACAAAAGAACAATTAATGTAAAATATAAATAAGAAGGTTTATTTTATGGCGATTGTTAAAAGATATTGTGGGCCAAATATATTAGAAATTTCTAATGGCAGAATTAAAGAATATTGCGGTTCATATTTATATGAAGTCAGTGGTGGTAGAGTAAAACAATACTGCGGATCATATTTATATGAGATTAACGGAGACCTCATTAAGAGATACTGTGGTTCTTATCTATTAGAAGTAAATGGTAATAGAATCAAAAGATACTGTGGTCCATATATCGCGGAAATCCAAGGTAACCGCATTAAAGAATATTGTGGCTCATATTTATATGAAATAAATGGTTTTATTAGTCATGAAGAGTTAATGGCCCTTATCGCTATATTATTTGCCTAGAACATAAAAAAGTAAGTACTTAGTACTTAATGAAAATCCACAAAAGTTTTTTTGATTAAAATATAAAAATTTTGCAACAAAATCCGAAAAATCTCCTAGTTATATATAGGAGGTTTTTTTATGAATATTGAGAAAACAATAATAATTGATAATAACGAAATATCGTTTTATGTAGAAGAAGGCAGTAATATGGTGTATCTATCACCAAGTGAAATCGGTAGGTTATATAACATTAGTAAATCAACGGTGTATAGGTACATCATAAAAGTATTAAATAACAGTGAGGAAGTTGACACTGAAAATGAGAAAGTTGACAAAGCAGTGTGTCAAATTTTGACAGATGGTGTAAAAAATGATGCAGTAATAATTAAAAATAATGCGAAGTTTTATGGTCTAGATACTGTCTTAAAAATAGGGGAGCTTTTAAAATCAAATAAAGGCCTTTTGTTTTGCGATAAGATAAAAGAGGTCCTGATTAAAAGAATCGAAGAGATACATTCAAATATCAAAATATATAGTAATGGTCAAATAAAATTAGATGTTAATGTATCGTTAGAAGAAGATACGGTGTGGCTGAATCAAAATCAAATCGCAGAGTTGTTTGAAACTTCTCAACCCAACATTTCTATGCACGTGCAAAATATATTAAATGAAAGCGAATTGACTAATTTTTCAGTTCATAAGGATTTCTTATATACTGCTTCTGATGGAAAACAATATTCGGTGGCGTTTTATAACCTTGATATGATACTAGCTATTGGATACAGAGTGAAGGGTAAAAGAGCCATTGAATTCAGAAAATGGGCAACTTCAGTCTTGAAGAGTTACATGATTAATGGCTATGCAATCGATGAAGAACGTTTATTTATAGCGAGGAATTTCAATCGCATAGATGCGGAGATTGATAAATTAAGAGAAGAATTAATGGAGGCCAAAAATAGTGGTGCACTTAAAATTCCTAACGAGAAAATATTTTATGATGGTCAATTCTTTGATGCTCATGAACTAATGATAGATTTATTATTGCGAGCAAAAGAAACGATTATACTAATCGATCCATATTTTGATTCTATTGGGCTGGAGCTATTAGAAAAGTTAGAAAATAGCATAGTCAAAATCATAGTTATCAGCGATTTTTCAAAACTCAATAAAGGAGACGTCGAAACTTTTGAAAAACAATACGGAAAAATAGAAATTAGAATCAATAATTCTTTTCACGATAGGTTCCTAATCATAGATAATAAAGAATGCTATTCCCTTGGTGCGTCATTAAATAGAATGGGTAATAAAGTGTTTGGTATATATAAATACTCTGATTCCATGGTTTTAAAATCTATTCTTGAAAGAATTGATGAAAAAGAAAAGAAGTCATGAGGACTTCTAATCGGAAATATCATTATCAATGATGATGTAATACTCGTATAACGGGTATTTTTCTTTTAATTTAGTGAATAGCTCATTTTTAATCTTTTCAACATTTGGACATTTATAATCAAGGATGATATCAAACGAGATAGTGGATTTCTCTTTATCGACATAGAAACCGTGTAATTGTTTGATATTGGGATATTCTTTAACTAAATTAGATAAATATCCTCTGATTTCTTTAGTTTCTTCACTTGATGTATTAGAAGCATAAATACCCACGGTTAATAAGACGTTATATTGTAGATAGACATCTTCAGAGATTTTTCTCGTTAATTGATGGATCTCTCTCGCTGGTAAATCATCTTTAACTTCAATATGGATAGAGCCGATCGCTCTTTCTGGGCCGTAATTATTTATAATTAAATCATAGGCTCCGATGACTTCTTCATGTTGACAAACTAAGTGTTTGATACCTAAAGACGTTTCTTTACTAATTCTTTCTCCGATGATGTTAGAGAAAGCACTTCTTAAGATTTCAACGCCACTACGAAGGATGAATAAACCGATGATGATACCAAGATATCCTTCGATATTAACTCCCCACACTAAGGAAGTAATAACACCAATCAAAGTGCCTGTTGATAAGATCGCGTCGAATAATGCATCCATTCCTGAACCGGTTAAAGAATCGCTCTTTGTCTTCTTACCCATGATTCTAAAATAGATACCTAAAGCAATCTTAATAACGATACCGATAATAACGATAATTAAGGTAATCGTAGTGTAATTAGTTTCTCTTGGATTGATTAACGATAATATCGATTCATAGATTGCTGAACCACCAGTTACTAAGATGATAATTGCGATAATCATCGAGGTGAGATATTCCACTCGTCCATGTCCATAAGGGTGTTTCGCGTCTGGTTTTTTATGGGCTAATTTAGTCCCGATAATAGTAATCGTGGAACTCAATGCATCAGATAAGTTATTGATCGCATCTAAGATGATAGAGATAGAATTCGCGATAAAGCCAAAGATAGCTTTAATGGCCACTAATAAGACATTACCTAAGATGCCGATAACACTAGTTCTTACAATCGTTTTCTCTCTATTCATGTTCTTCTAATCCTTTTAATATTTTATAAAGTAATTTATATAATACCGCGGCTTCTTCTTTTTCAAGTTTGACGCAGCTACCGATTGATAAAGGAACATCATAAGCTTTATTTTTTAATCTTTTCCCTTCATCAGTAAGGTAAATATAAATTTCTCTTTTATCATATTCTCCTTTTTCTTCTTTGATATAGTTTTTCTTTTCTAATTTTTTTAATAAAGGAGTTAATGTTCCAGAATCTAGATATAATCTAGAACCGATATCTTTTACTAATAAACCATCTTGTTCCCAGAGGACTAATAAAACAATATATTGGGTATATGTGATATCTAATTCATCAAGAATTGGTTTATATCTTCTGATAATCTCTTTACTTGCCGCGTATAAAGGAAAGCAAAGTTGATTATCGAGTTTTAATATTTCATCTAACTGTTTAGACATAACTATTTATTTAATTCTTCGATGACTCTATCTTTAAAGCTTTCTGGTTTATCAGTTGGGGCAAATCTAGCGACAACCTCGCCTTTTCTATTAATTAAGAATTTGGTGAAATTCCATTTAATAGATTTGGCTTTGCCTTCTTCGTTTTGGGCGATTAACCATTTATATAATGGGATAGCGTCATTGCCTTTAACTTCAACTTTCTTAAATCTTGTAAATTTGGTGTTAAATTTCATCGTGCAGAAAGTGTTAATCTCTTCATCGGAGCCTGGAGCTTGACGGAAGAATTGATTGCATGGGAAATCTAAAATCTCAAATCCTTGATCCTTTAATTCTTCATACATACTTTCTAATGCATCATATTGTGGGGTAAATCCACATTTGGTCGCAGTATTAACGATTAATAACACCTTGCCTTCATATTTACTTAAGCTTACTTCTTGACCTTGTTGGTCTAAGACTTTGAAATCATAAACTGTCATAATTAATTTTCTCCTTTTCAAGACAATTAAATTGTATACAATCTATTTTTTAAAGTCAATAAAAAGAATATAGGAAAAGTGGTGATATTTATTTAATGATTTATTTTATAACTCTAAAATGAGTGCCATCGTATGGAAGAGTTTCAACCATTCCTTCCATAGCGAGATTATTCATCATTTCAAGGGCTTCATCAGCGGTGACATTTAATTCATCTTTAATATTTCCTAAAGTGATTTCGTTTCTCGTTGGAACGATAGCTTTTAACATAATATATTTCTCTTGATTCATAACCTTGACCTCGTAAATCATTATAAAACGAATAATAAAATGATAAGAATATATTATTTTCATAATAAAAAACTCGTTTTTGATTATGTCTTTGTGATATAGTTAATCGCGTAGTGAAAAGGAGAATATCCTATGGCGTTAGAGAAATTAAAAGAGATATTAAATTCTGCCTTAGAAAAGATTAAAGAAGCCAAAAATAGCGAGCATATTAACAATATTCGTAACGCTTTTTTATCTAAGAAATCAGAATTAATGTCTATGTTTTCCTTATTAGGAAAGTTAGATCCTGAAGAAAGAAAAGAAGCGGGAAAACAAATTAACGATGTGAAAGTGGCGATCACTGAAGCATTAGAAAATAAACAACAAGAAATCGAACAAAGAGAATTAGAAGAGAAGTTATTAAACGAAACTATCGATATCTCTTTGCCAAGTCGTAATTTTGATATTGGAGGAAAAAATCCATTCCATATCATCAAAGATGAAATGACAGAAATCTTCCTCGGTATGGGCTTTGAAGTCAAAGATGGCCCAGAAGTGGAAACTGATTTATATAACTTTGAATTATTAAATATTCCAAAAGATCATCCTGCTAGAGATATGCAAGATACATTCTATATTGACCCAAATACATTATTAAGAACACATACATCTCCAGTTCAAGCGAGAACAATGTTAGAGAAAAAAGGTCAACCAATCAGAATGATTTGTCCTGGTAAAACATATCGAAGAGACGATGATGATGCGACCCATTCCCATCAATTCGCTCAAATTGAAGGATTAGTTGTTGATAAAAACATCAATATTGGTCATTTAAAAGCCACTTTAGAATTATTCGCCAAAAAGATGTTTGGAGAATCTAGGGAAATCAGATTAAGAAGTTCCTTCTTCCCATTCACTGAACCATCTGTTGAAGTTGATATCAGCTGCATCAACTGCGGTGGTAAAGGCTGCAATATCTGTAAAGGCACAGGCTGGATTGAAATCTTAGGTGGTGGCATGGTCCATCCAAACGTTTTAAAGATGAATGGTTATGACCCAGAAGAATATTCTGGATTTGCCTTTGGTATCGGTATCGAAAGAGTGGCAATGCTCAGATATGGTATTGATGATATCAGAAAATTATACACTAATGATGTAAGATTCTTACATCAATTCAAAAAGAAGATCTAAGGAGGAAAGAATTATGTTAGTCAGTTTAAAAACATTAAGAAATTACGTATCCTTAGATGGATTAACTAAAGAAGAAATCGCGAAAGGTTTAACTTTTGCCGGTGTTGAAGTTGAAGAAATTTTAACAATGGCTAGTGGCACTAATCTCGTCATTGGTGAAATTGTTGAATGTGTCAATCATCCTGATAGCGATCATCTCCATGTTTTACAAGTAAACTTAGGAGAAAAATATGGTGTTAACCAAATCGTTTGTGGTGCGCCTAATGCCCGTAAAGGATTAAAAGTTATCGTCGCAAGAGTCGGGGCTATCTTACCAAAAATTGAAATCAAAAAAGGTATTATCCGCGGACAAGAGTCTAACGGCATGTGCTGTTCATTAAATGAACTTGGCGTTGATCCAAAATATTTAAGCGAAAAACAAATCGCCGGTATTGAAGAATTGCCACTAGATGCCCCTTTGGGTGAAGAAGATGTCTTAGGCTATTTAGGTTTAGATGATGTCATTTTAAATTTAAACGTTTTAGCCAATCGTCCAGATTTACTCTCTGTTTATAATGTCGCTAGAGAATTAGGTGCGATCTTTAATAGAGAGGTGAAGATTCCTGATTTCAAAGAAATCAAAACATTTGAAACCAAGTTGACTACTGGTTCAGCGACTGATAAATGCTCTCAATTCGCTGGAAAAGAAATTAAAGGCATTGTCATCAAAGAATCACCAGCTTTCATGAAACAAGCTCTTGAAAGCATGGGTATTAGAAGTATCAACAATATCGTTGATATCGGTAACTATGTCATGTTAATGACTGGTCAACCATTACATATGTATGATGCGGATAAATTACCAGCGTGCGCATTAGAAGCGAGAAGTGATTATGAAGGCGACTTTGTCGCTTTAGATGAAAAGACTTATAAAGTCATTCCTGGAGACATCGTTATTTGTAGTAACAAAAAACCAATGTGTTTAGGTGGTGTGATGGGTTCATTAGAATGCGCGGTCGATGAAAAGTCTACACACATCATCATCGAAGCCGCTTCATTTGATGGTGCCTCTATCCGTAGAACAAGCAATAGATTAGGTTTAGCCAGTGAATCTTCTTCTAGATTTGTCAAAGGCACAAACCATTTCCAAAGTGAATTTGTTATTAACTTCGCTTCCTATTTAATAAAAGAATACTGCGAAGGTAAAGAATTCTCTAACTATGTTAATTATCAAACTGAGAAGCTCGTGGAGAAAGAAATTAACACGAGTGTTAAAAAGATTAATAACCGCTTAGGAACTTCATTTGATAATGAATTAGTCAAAGAGACATTAGAAAGACTTAACTTTGTTGTTAAGATGGATAATGAAGGCAATTTAAATGTCAAAGTTCCTTTATATCGATTAGATGTTACATGTGACGCAGATCTATCTGAAGAAGTGATTAGATTATTAGGATATGAAAATGTGAAGAGTGAACTTCCAGTTTTAAATGTCCAAGTCGGCGCTTTATCTTTAGAACAAGAAAGATTAAAAGATGTTCGTGAATTACTTTTAAATAAAGGATTAGATGAATGTTTAACATATTCTTTAATCAGTGAAAAAGAGATTAAGTTATTTAATTTATTAAATAATGAAGAAGCTTATGTCTTACTCAATCCATTAACTGATGAAAGAACTCATTTCAGAACTCATATTCTCCATTCCTTATTAAAAGTGGCCTCATATAATGTCGCTAGACAAAATAAGAACTTAGCCTTATTTGAAACAAGCCACGTTCAATCTAAAGAATCTCGACAAGAACATTTAGCAATTGTTTTATTGGGTCAAGAAAATAGACAAGGTCTAATGGAAAAAACAAATTATGATTTCTATCATATGAAAGGTATTGTTGATTCCATTATGGATTCTTTAGGAATTGAACAATCGAGGTATAAATTTGAAAGATTAAAAGAGCATTTAGACGAATTACATCCTGGTAAATCCGCAGGATTATATTTCCAAAATAAATTAATCGGTGTTTTAGGTGAACTTCATCCATTAAAAGTGGAAGAATACGATTTAGGTAAAAACCCAGTCGTGGTCATGGAATTAAAACTCGATGAATTATTGGGTGTTAAAGTTTCTGTCACAAAAATGAAACAAATCGCGAGATTCCCATCGATGAGTAGAGACTTAGCGTTTGTCGTTAGTAAAGACATTGATGTCAAAGACATCATCAAAGCGATTAGAGTAAGTGGCAAAGGTATTGTCACTAACGCGGAAGTGTTCGATGTTTACGAAGGCGAACATATCGAAAAAGGTAAAAAATCTATCGCGATTACCATTACTTATCAAAAAGAAGATATGACTTTAACGGAAAAAGAAGTCACAGATGTCGAAGATAAGATTAAATTTGAATTATTAAAATCTTTCCACGCAGAATTAAGAAGTTAAGATGAAGATTAATCGAGCGATATTACCCATTGGAAAAACGATTTCTTATCATGAAGATATCGATTTTTCCTCATATCGTGGAGACCAATATCATGTCAGAAGCATCTCATCATGTCACATGGATTTAGATGTGACAAATTACGATGATTTAATCGTCCTCTCCTTTAATATTAAAGGAGAAGTGATGACTACATGCGCTTATACATTAGAAGAAATTCCTTATTCATATCACGTTAAAGAAGTGGTTGAATTAAGCGGAGATGAAGAAGATGAATTCGATATGGATGGAGACATTCTTGATATCGATGAAATGCTCATTACCTTAATCGTTTCTAATGTACCGATCAAAGTGGTGAAAAAAGGCGCAAAATTACCAAGTGGTGGAGATGGTTATCGCGTTTTAACTGAAGAAGAAGCGAGTAAAGAGAAAAAGCCATCACCATTTGATGTCCTGGATGACTTGGAGGTTGATTAATATGAAAGTATTAATGATATTCACTAATGGTTTAGAAGAATGTGAAGGATTAATCGCAAGAGATATCTTTATGCGTTCTGGTCTAGAAGTAGAAATGATGAACATTAATGATGAGGAAGAAATCATTTCTTCTCATCAATTAGAAATTAAAGTCAAACCGTTTCACGAAGATGTAGATGAATTTGCTGCCTTAGTCATCCCCGGAGGAAAAGCCGGAACGATTAATAATGATTCATCAAGTAGAATTGATGACTTACTAAATAAATTTGCTAAAGAAGGTAAATTGATCGCGGCGATATGCGCTGCGCCAAGCATCTTAGGAAAGCGTGACTATCTAAAGGGAAAAAGATACACTTGTTACCCCGGCTGGCAAGATGAAAGCTATGGAATTTATACCGGTGAAGAAGTGGTAAAAGACGAGAAATTCATTACCGGAAGAAGCATGTATTACACAAGTCAGTTCGCTTTAGAAATAGTGGAATATCTCCTCGGAAAAGATACGCGAATTAAGATAGAAAACCAAATTAAAGGAATTAAATAAATTAATTCCTTTTTTATTTTATTATCCAAAATTTGAGTCAAGAAATATTTTTTTGATTTTTTTCAATTTAGGTATTGTTAAATGATAATTTATCAGTTATAATCTAGGTACCAAGTGGTAGAAAGTGGGAAAAAGTGGGAAACGTGTTTTTTGGAAAATATTCACATTCTCTCGATGATAAAGGTCGTTTAGTCATCCCTAGAAAGATGAGAGATGATTTAGGAAATAAGATCTTCATCATGAAAGGGTTTGATGGAGCCTTAGCCGTTTACCAACAAGCCGCTTTTGAAAAGTTGATGAAAGAATTAGAAACTCTTTCCTTCAATAAAAAGGAAAACCGTGATTATCTCAGAATCCGTTTAGCCAGTATTGTTGAACTTGATGTTGATAAGATGGGTAGAGTTCAAATTCCTACCGCAATCTTAAATAAATACCATATTGGTAAAGATGTAGTGGTCCTCGGAAGTGGTGATCACATCGAAGTCTGGGATGAAAAGACATTCGAAGAATATGATGCCTCTATCGAAGATAATTACGAAGAAATCGCTGAAAGACTAGGAAATAAAGATGAGTAACGAACATATTCCAGTCTTGTTAAACGAAGTAATTGAAGGATTAAACATCAAAAGCAATGGTATCTATCTCGACTTAACTCTTGGTAGAGCCGGACATAGCTCAGTCATCTTATCTAAATTAGATAAAGGATTACTAATCGGTGTTGATCAAGATGAAGAAGCGATAAGTTATAGCGAGAAGAAATTAGCTTCTATCTCTAATAACTTCAAAATCTACAAATCTAACTTTGTTAGCATCTTAGAAATCTTAAAAAAAGAAAATATCGATTATGTCGATGGGATATTGATGGATCTAGGCGTCTCATCTCCTCAATTCGATGAAGCGAGTCGTGGATTCTCTTATAAAGAAGATGCCCCATTAGACATGAGAATGGACCGTGAACAGAAGTTAACGGCCAAAGAAATCGTTAATAATTACTCTTTAGAGGAATTAAATAAAATATTTAGAGATTATGGAGATGAGAAATACTCCTTCCAAATCGCTAAAAACATCGTCAAATATCGCGAAAAGAAAGAAATTGAAACGACATTTGAACTAGTAGACATCATCAAAGCGAGTAAGCCAATGAAAGAATTAAAGAAAGTTGGCCATCCCGCTAAACAGGCATTCCAAGCCTTAAGAATCGCGGTCAATGATGAAATTAACGTCTTAATTAAAGCAGTTAATGACATCATTCCAATATTAAGACCACATGGTGGTCGATTAGCTATCATCACCTTCCATAGTGGTGAAGATAGAATTATCAAAAACATCTTCAAAGAAAAGTCCATTACCATAGGTAATCGAAATGATGGACCATTAATTAATGAAGAAAAAGAATATCGGTTAATCAATAATAAGCCGATCATAGCTAGTGAAGAAGAATTAGAAAATAATCACCGAAGCGCTAGCGCAAAGCTCAGAATTCTCGAAAGAAAATAAAAAAGGAGGTAAAAGAGGATGAAAGACAAATTGTACAAGAACAATCATCGTGGAAGTTATTATCGCGCCAAAGCGTTCTTCTTTGCCTTTGTCCTATTTGCCAGTATGATGGCTATCGCGATGATTCCAACCTACATAGTCATCAAAGAGAACGTCAAAGAACCTACAAATGCTCAGTCAGAAGTAGTGGAAGATGACGATAATTACTTAGAAGACAGAAGTGAAAAAGATAATAATCGATTCACTTTATTACAATACTAGTTTATTTTCTCCCAATCCCTTATTTAGCGATTCGCCAAATCGCACATCAAGCCACAAATAAGTGGCTTTTTGTTTATTAAATTTTTTAAGCGTATATAATAAACACATGGACTTGTTTCACAAGAAGATACATTTAAGATTATCAGACCTATTCGTCACATTATCGTTATTATGCGGAATTCCAGTTGTCATTGAAGGAAATCTTTTAATGGCCACTAGCAATCCTAAACATACTAACATCCCATTATGGGCTCTTTTATTATCGTTTTTAGGCTTTGTCATCTTCTTTATCCTTTATATTCATAAAGAATATAAGAGAGGTGATTTTAAGCCGAAGAACTGGATAATTGTCGCTTTTACTTTATTCATCATCTTGCAAGCAGAAGATATCTTCTTAGCCCCTGATGTAATCGCGGTGATAACTCATTCTCATACCGGGGCTTTACAGACATCGGTGACATCTATCAGCGGAGAAGCTAAACTTATCTATTTCCTCTCCTATGTTTATTTGTTAACTGGTTTATATACCGGCATGTTCATCTTACCAACACGAGTGGATCTACGATTCATCAAGCTATTATGTTATCTCTTCTATGCGGTTTGTCTTGGACTTATGATACATAGTATCATCGTGGATGATTACCCAACCTTATTTAGCAAAATCTTCGGTACAGTCGAAGAATTTAAACATATCCAAGGATTCGCTCCAAAGAGTATTTTTACAAATAAAAATATGTTTGGTATGGTCATTGAATTTGGAATGATCGCTGCGGTTATCAACTATTCACTTGGTAAAAAGAGATTCCATTTAGTAATCGGGGCAATATTCTATGTCCAATTATTATTAACGGTTTGTAAATCTGGAATAGTGGCCTCTTCAGCGATAATCATCATCTATTCTCTTACTCATTTTATCATTGGTATAATTGAGAAAAAGAAAGGTGACATCATCACTTTTTCAATTATCTTATTCATTATTATTGCCAGCTTTATCACGATTGTTATTTTATATAACACGAATATTGATATTAAAGAAAAGACAGACTTTGCTTTACAAGGTGATATGACATTCACTGGTAGAACCTTTATTTGGAAAAGAGGATTAGAGATTCTATCTAATTTCAATATATTCCGTGGCATCGGTTATGGCGTTTATAATTCTATATTATTAAATAGCGCGCACACGTGGGCGAGCCATGCCTGGTTCATATCAATACTCTGTCGCGGTGGTTTAGTGTCTCTAATCGCCTATTTAAGCTTATCAGTCTATGCTTTCTATATCTTCATCAAATGCTTTAAAGTCAATAAAGTGGTGGCCATCTCAATGGCATTTGGTATTGCAATATACTTTGGTCACTCATGTATGGAAGACAATTACATGGTCGTTTTGATCCTTTTAGTCGTCTTATTAATCGTTAAATCTAACTTATATAAAGAGCATCTCACCCCAGTAGAAGCGAGATAAAAATAAAGATAATTAGTAGTAAATTAGTAGTTTTTTAGTAGATATTTTTCTCCCTATTTAACTAAAGTTAATCTATTGATTTATTTTTTTGCATCATTTATAATGATATGCAGTAGTGAAATAAATTATGGAAAAACCAGTTGCCGCCGTTGAATTCGGCTCGAAAAAATTGAAATTAGTTGTCGGTTATGAGCTTGATGGTCAAGTTTATGTCATTTACGCTATCACTAGACCATACGGAAGCTTAATTGAAAACGGTGAAGTTATCGATCCAGCGAGAATTTGTCAATCCACTCGTGAGATTAAATCTTTTACCGACCCATCCGCACAATTAAAAATGAATATTGCTGAGGCAATCTTGGCTCTTCCACCTTATGGTTTACAAATATTCACCAGTCAACATATCACAGCAGTCACTAGTGAAGATGGCCTTATTAGTAGAATCGACATTAGAAATGTCCATAACTTAATCAGAAATAGTGCGGTCACTAATGGAAACGAATTAATCGATATCGTTCCAGTCTTCTACGAATTAAGTCAAGGAAGAAGATTCACTAATCCTCCTTTACAGGAGACATCATCCACAGTGAAGATTGCTGCATTAGTTCATACCTTACCAAAGAAGATTCCTGATACATATAATTCCATTCTCATCAATGCCGGAATCAATCTTAAAAAGGCAATGGTCTCATCTTATGGTGCTGCAACATTACTCTCTTCTTATGAAGAGGTTCCAGATAATTACATCTTAGTGGATATTGGTGCATCGATGACAACCGTTTCTCTTATTGGAGAAAAGAGATTATATGGTTCCACTTACTTCCCATGGGGAGGAGATAAGATCACCGAAAAGATTATCGAAAGATTCAACATCAACGAAAGTGATGCTGAAAAATATAAAATCAGCTACGGCATCGATAATCGTCAGATGAACTTCAAAGCTCCAGTTTGTAAATCAAGCGATGGTGAAGGTAATGAAATCAAACACTATCCAGATGAATTAAATCAAATCATCAAAGATGAATTATCAATCTTAGTTAAAGATTTGAATTCTTCTCTCGATGAATTATTAAAGAATTACGATATTGGAACTAAGAGCTTCCCAATGATGTTAGTTGGTGGTGGCTCTAGATTAAATGGCTTAGTTGAATATATTACACCAAAGGTGCCTAGCGAATATGTCAAAGTGATTACCCCAAAATCCTTGGGCGCTAGAGATGCTACATTTACGAATTTACTCGGTTTGATTCTTGCTAATTCCAAGAATCCCGTTGTCTATGATGAAAACCATCCGCGTATTGGACAAGTAACGCGTGATGAGAAATAGGAGGGCGATCTATGGATAATTATGATCTTTCGAATTTCGAACCTGCTGCTAAGATAGTCGTTATCGGCGTCGGTGGCGCGGGAAATAACGCAGTCAATCGTATGATTGATGAAGAAATCGCTAATGTCACTTTTTGGGTGGCGAATACCGATAAACAAGCCTTATCCACATCTAAAAGTGAACATAGATTAGTCTTGGGTCCTGAAATCACAGGCGGTTTAGGTGCAGGCGGTATTCCTGAAATCGGCGAACAAGCCGCAGAAGCTTCTTCAGAAGAGATTAAGGAAATCGTCAAAGACGCTAACATGGTCTTTATCGCTGCCGGTATGGGCGGAGGCACAGGCACAGGTGCCGCGCCAGTCATTGCCCGCTATGCGAAAGATGCAGGCGCACTTGTTATCGCGATTGTTACTCGTCCATTTACCTTTGAAGGTAAAAAGAGAATCGTTCACTCTATTGAAGGCTTAAATAAATTAAAGAATTCAGTCGATTCAATTATCGTAGTTTCTAACGATAAACTCTTAATGACTAACGGTAACGCTCCAATATCTCAAGCGTTTAATGAATCTGATAAAGTTTTAGCTCAATCTGTTAAAACAGTTGTCAATTTAATTATGCTACCAGCGGTTATCAACCTTGATTTCGCTGATGTGAGATCAACTTTAGAGAATTCTGGTGTTGCTTTAATTGGATTTGGTATGGGTACAGGCCCAACAAGAGCCAAAGACGCGGCTAACACAGCCATTAATTCTCCATTATTAGAAGCATCCATTTCTGGTTCTAGAAGAGCGATTGTGGCTATCACCTGTGGTAGTAATGTCAGCTTATTTGACGCTCAAGAATGTGTTAACCTACTCATATCCGCTGCAAATAGGGATATTGATATCAAATTCGGTGTCACAATCAATGATCAATTAACTGATGAAATCTTAGTTAGTGTTATCGCCAGTGACTTTGAAAACGAAGTCGACTTCGGTCAACCAATTTCCTTTAATTCACCAAGACCAGCGATTGAAGAATCTCCAATCCTCACTAATCCTCAACCACATCCTGAAGAAGTCGAAGAAGAAAATGCACATGATGATTTCTCAGACGATAGCATCCTTCCAAACTTCTTGAGAAACGACAAGTAGTGGTCCAAATAATAAGTTAAAAAAGGGCGAATTCGTCCTTTTTTCTTGTCTTCATGTGTGCGATAATGTATATACACGAGGTATCGTTTATGAAAAAGTTACTGATTCTCCCAGCACTCTTACTCACATTAGGACTATCTGCTTGTACCACCGGTCATTCTGGTGATAGTACTATTATCATTCCTCCAACTCCTGGAGAAGGCGATGGCGGTGAAGGACAATCTGGTGAGGGTTCCGAAGGTCAAGGTTCTGAAGGCGAAGGCGGCCAAGGATCTGGTGGTCAAAGCTCCGAAGGAGAGGGTGGCCAAGGTTCTGGAGATTCCGGTGAAGGCTCTGGAGGTGATTCTGGAGAAGGCCAACAAGGAGAACAAGGCAGTGGCTCCGGAGGAGAAGGTGAAGGCGAGGGAGGAACGACTCCAGCCACAACTTACACAGTGACATTTAATTCTAATGGTGGCTCCGCTGTAGACCCACAAACAGTGGAAAGCGGTAATAAAGTTACTAAACCATCTAATCCGACAAAAGCAGGATATTCTTTTGAAGGATGGTTCACTGATTCAGCATGCACACAAGCGTTTGATTTTACTACCTCTATCAGCGGAGACATCACTTTATACGCCAAATGGAAAGAGATCCCAGCCGGTGGATATGGTTATGATTATTACGATGGATATTATGGTGAATTAACTTGGACCGATGGTGAGGATTTAAAAGAAAAATTACACGATATCATCTCTAAAGATGTCAATTATTTGCGATACACCTCTCCAAACTGGGAAACCAATCAATTCGCTGATCAATCCATTTACGATTATGAAATGGTCAATGCTGTTTATAACAACGATGATATCGCTAAAACCAATACACAAAAAGGCTGGCAAAGAGAACATGCCTTTGTTGCTTCTTTAATGACTGGTGTTCCAACTGGTAACGCTGTTGAAACACATCAAGGCCGCGCTGTTGATTGGCATAATTTATTCGCTGGAGATAGTTCGGGTAACCAATCACGTAGTGACAAGAACTTCGGTTACGCCGATAAAAAAGCCACTGGATATACTAATACTGGCAGTTATTCATATGACACAAAGACATTCGAACCTTCTGATGAAGACAAAGGAATGTTAGCCAGAGCCATCTTCTATATGGGTGTCATGTATAGCACCGAAGAAGAAGAAACAGTAAAATTCACTCTCAATTATAACGATGCTGATAAAGCTACCTATGGTAAAGCTTCCACAACAGTTCATGTTCCTGTCACTTATAAACCAGTAACAATTCAAGAAGAAGCTGTCGGAAGCATCAATCTCGTCAGTTACACAAAATATCATTACCACGAAGACGAGGCGACTCAAGTGCTTGTTGAACAATATGGTGAGGATGAAGACGGGTATGGCAAATATGTTGCCGCAAACTGCAAATATGCCATCGGTCACTTAAGCGATTTACTCAAATGGAGCGAATTACCTGTTAATTTGCAAGAATATCAACATAATGAATCAGTCTATTCACATGTGAATAGTTTATATGGTTTAGCCCAAAACAACAGAAATCCATTTGTCGATTATCCTGGATTAGTTGATTACATTTATGGCGATAAGCAAGACCAAGCTGGTGATTTAAGTGATTTAGAACCTTCTTATCATTACCTTGAAATGCACATCGACGAAATCAGCCATTACGCAATTAAAGAAGCGACAAGAGCGTTCGAAGTCGGAGAAACATTTGACAAAGAATCTTATCAATTGGTTGCAGTTAAAAAAGATTTAAGTGAAACTTCTTTACCGCAAAACGCTGATTCTACTCAACCATACACATTTGTCGAAAGTGATATCGGAAGCAAAGTTATGATCATTGATACCGATAAAAACGATATTAAGTTAAAAGTCAGTGTCGAGGAAGCTTCATTAGATTATTCATATATATATGAATACGCTGGAGATAGAACTGATTTTGGAACAAGTGATTATGAAGCTGGCGTGGCTAAACCTCTCACGTTAGCTGGTAAAGGGTGGAACGCGACTGCTGCACATGTCGCTAACATCTCAAATAGAAATTCACCTTTAGGTGTTTCGATTGGTAACGGAACTAGTAAATGCGCTGAAAAATTCACATTAGTCAGTCAAAGTGAATTTAATAATGTCAACGCCTTTAAGTTCATCGTTAATACAGCCGCTGGTAAAACGATGACTCTCACCGTTAAAATCGGCGATGAAACAGTAAAGACAATATCAATTACTGGTAATAGCTCTGCTAATATCACTGAATTATTTGAATTAACCGCTGCAAAGAGCGGAATTGTTACCATCGAATTTAGCGGTTTAGTTGGATCATTATACATCAACACAATCGCGATTAACGAAGTTAAATAAATTTCTTGGGGGAAATTTTATGGAATATAAAGACACGTTATTAATGAATAAATCCAATTTTGAGATGAGAGGAAACCTTAATGTTAAGGAGCCTGTTTTAGTGCAAAATTGGAAAGACAAAAAGCTTTATGAAGCAATGAACGCTGATAAAGAAGGCGCTGAAGAATATGTTTTACATGATGGCCCACCATACGCTAATGGCGATATGCACTGCGGTCATATGTTAAATAGAATCCTTAAGGATTTTGTCATCCGTTATAAAAACATGCAAGGATACAAAACTCCTTTTGTCTTCGGTTGGGATACACATGGTTTACCAATTGAAAACCAAGTGACAAAGTCAGGTGTGAATAGAAAAACCACACCAATCGTGGAATTCAGAGAAAAATGCGCTGAATACGCTTATAAACAAGTCGATAGACAAAAAGAACAAATCAGAAGACTAGGTTTAGTCGGAGATTTTGATCATCCTTACATTACTTTGACAAAAGAATATGAAGCTTGGCAAATTCACATGTTTGCTATTATGGCTTTAAAAGGCTTAATTTATAAAGGATTGAAACCAGTTTATTGGTCACCAAGTAGTGAATCCGCTTTAGCGGAAGCAGAAATTGAATACGCTGATGTATCTTCTCACTCAATTTATGTTGCTTTTAATGTGAGAGACGGAAAAGGAGTCGTAGATAATGATGCTAGATTAGTCATTTGGACAACAACTCCTTGGACATTACCTGCTAACTTAGCGATATCCGCTCATCCAGATTTCGTGTATGGCGAATATCAAACAAATAAAGGCAAATTAGTATTCTTAAAAGAATTTGAAAAACAATTATCTGAAGAATTAGAATTAGGTGAAATCAAATGTCTAAAGACATTTAAAGGCAGCGAATTAGAATATGTCGTCTGCAAACACCCATTCTACGATAGAGATTCTTTAGTCATCGTTGGCACTCATGTCACAAATGACGCTGGCACTGGCTTAGTCCATACCGCTCCTGGACACGGCGTTGAAGACTATCAAGTTTGTAAAAACTATCCAGGTCGTGGATTAGAACCATATTGCCCAGTTGATGAAAGAGGCTATATGATGAAGGGAACTGGCGAAGGTATTGAAGGTTTGTTCTATGAACAAGCGAATGATGCAGTTCTTAAAATCATCTCGGAAAATGGTGCTTTATTAAAACATCAAACATTTACCCATAGCTATCCACATGACTGGAGAACTGGTAAACCATTAATTTTTAGAGCGACTTCTCAATGGTTCTGTTCTATTGAGCCAATTAGAAATGAATTAATCGATGCGATTCACAAAGTGAAATGGTATCCAGCTTGGGGCGAAAATAGAATGGTCAACATGATTAAAGATCGTGGAGACTGGTGTATTTCTCGTCAAAGAGCGTGGGGTGTCCCAATTCCTATCTTCTATAATGAAGATGGTTCACCAATCATCGAAAAAGAAGTCTTTGACCATATTGAAAAGTTATTTGGAGAATTTGGTAGTAATATTTGGTATCAAAAAAGCGCGAAAGAATTGCTTCCAGAAGGATATAAAAACGAACATTCACCAAATGGTGAGTTCACAAAAGAAAACGACATTATGGATGTCTGGTTTGATTCTGGTTCCTCTTGGGCAGAAGCCTTATTAGGAAGAGGAAGCAAATATCCAAGTGATTTATATTTAGAAGGTAGCGACCAATATAGAGGTTGGTTTAACTCCTCATTAATCGTCTCTCTTGCTACGCAAGGAGTGGCGCCTTATCAAGCCGTTAGTTCCCATGGTTGGGTTTTAGATGAACATGGAGAACAAATGCATAAATCTAAAGGTAACGGCGTTGACCCAATCAAGATCGCTAATGTTTATGGTGCGGATATTCTCCGTTTATGGGTCGCCAGTGTTGATTATCATCAAGATGTGAGAATCGGTGATAATTTAATCAAACAAGTCGCTGATCAATATCGTAAGATTAGAAACACATTAAAGTTCATCTCTTGGAACTTAGTGGACTTTGACACTAATAATCCAGCGAAAGAATTTGAAAAAGTCGATTTATATATCTTAGCGAAGTTAGATGAAATCGTGGAGATTTGTAATAAAGCCTTTGATGGATTAGATTTCTTATCCGCGACAAGCGCTTTAATGACATTTATGTCCACTGATTTATCGAGCTTCTATCTCGATATATCTAAAGATATACTCTACTGCGAAAAGAAAGATTCTTTAAGAAGAAGACAAGTTCAAACGGTCTTAGATAAGATTGGCGAGACTTTATTAAGAATCCTCAATCCAATTCTTCCTTTCACGATGGATGAATTAAATAACAATCTTCCCGGTAATAGAAAGTGGAACGCTCAATTATTAAGCTATCCACATCCAGAAATGGATAAGAGTGAAAGAGATTCTTTATTAAAAGAATATGAAGAATTATTATCTTTCAGAACCGATATCTTAAAGAGCCTCGAAGAAGCGAGAAATAACCAAGTGATAGGTTCCTCTCAACAAGCCCTCGTAAAAGTGGCTAAAACAGGCAAAAACGTCACTTTAATGAATAAACACGGCTTAGTGAGCCTCGCTAAATCATGTGTTGTCAGTGAAATTAGAGTCGATGACTCCTTAAAAGAAGATGAAATCTCTGTTATTCATCACCCAGGTGAGTTCTGTGCGAGATGTTGGAATTATGAAGAAGGTGCGATAGAACAAGAAGATGGCACATTCTTATGCAAACGCTGCCAAGAAGTGATGGAGGATTTATAATGAAAGAATTCTTTAATAATAAATTATTACCAGGATTAAAATGGTTCTTCAGATCCTTCATTTGGTTATTCGTCCTCTTATTGGCCGCGGATATTATTACCAAATTAGTCTTCTCTTTAACCATGCAACCAGGCGATTATTATGAAATAATCCCAGGATTTTTACGCATTAGATTATCATTTAATGCGAATGCCGCATTTGGGATGGGATTCACTGATCCGACAGTAAATAGAATTATTTATATCATCGTTGCCGTTATTGGCGCGGGAATCATTTTATATTTCTTTATTAAGAAATTTAAGAAATTAAATCTCTATGTGAGAGCTTGTTTAATGCTCATGTTAACAGGGGCAATTGGTAATTTAATCGATAGGCTCTTCTACGCGCAAAGTAATTTCTGCGTTGTTGACTGGATTGATTTCTGTGGAATATGGGCCTATATCTTCAATTTAGCGGATTCAGGCATTGTCATTGGAACGATTATGCTCATCGTTTGGTTAGTCGTTGAAGAGGTTAAAGATTATAGAGCCCAAAAAGCCGCCGAACCACAAGTCGAAGGCAAGGTTATCAGCAAAGTCGAACAAGAAAAAATCGATAGAGATAACGAAGAACATAAGTAGAAAATTAGTAGTTTTCTAGTATATTGAAAATGGAACTTTACAAAGTAACATATCTCGAAAATGGCTTAAGACTAGATAAAGCGTTAGTCACATTTTTACCTGACAAATCGCGTAGTTATTTATCTAATCTTATTACTTTAGGTCATGTCTTAGTTAATGGAAAGGTGGAAAAAGCCTCTTTAAAGGTTAAGGAAGGTGACGAGATTTCCGTTGATATTCCAGAGAGCGTTCCTCTACAAGTTCAAAAAGAAGATATTCCTCTAGATATCGTTTACGAGGACAAAGATATCCTCATTATCAATAAACCTCAAGGGATGGTCGTTCACCCATCCGCGGGACATCACGAGCACACATTAGTTAACGCGATAATGAATCACTGCACTGACTTAAGTGGAATTAACGGCGTGATTAGACCTGGTATCGTCCATCGTATTGATAAAGATACTTCTGGTCTTATTTGCATAGCAAAAAATGACAAAGCTCATGAATTTCTCGCTGAACAATTAAAAGATCATACGATGTCAAGAACATATATTTGTTTAGTGAGAGGCATCATTAAAGAAAATAGTGGGACAATTGACATGCCAATTGGTCGTCACCCAGTCCAACGTCAAAAGATGGCAGTCGTTCGTGAAGGCGGTAAAGATGCAGTTACTAACTTCAAAGTTTTGAAGAGATTTACTAATCACACTCTTTTAGAGTGTTCTCTAGTTACCGGTCGTACTCATCAAATCAGAGTCCATCTTTCCGAAATCGGTCATCCTGTTGAAGGCGATCCGTTATACGCCGGGAAGAATTACGATAAAATCTATAAAGGCGGTCAATTACTTACCGCGGTAAAATTAAAACTCATCCATCCGAGCACAAAAGAATTGATGGAATTTGAAATCAAATTACCAGATTATTTTGAGTTCATCATCGATTCATTAGAATAATGTTTCGGAGGATGGGCATCATACCCCTTGATTATGACACCCATTTGGGCTACCATATAAATGGTTGTTTTGGAGAGCAATGTGGTAGCAGCATTGCCCCCCTTTTTTTATTTGCCTAACTAGCTAGTATCAGCAAACAAAGACAAACCACTAATAATATCTTGATAACAAGACAAACGGGTTTTCCCACATTTGGAAACGCCTTTCTCAAGGGGAAGAGGATGCCCATTTTTACGGAAAACCATAAAACAGGCCTCCATAAATAAATAGGAAGAAATTTAATTTTTGTCGCAAAAAAAGTGAAAATAATTGAAAAAAGTGCATACCGCACTTTCTTTTATTTTATAAATAAAATAATATTTTTATAACTTTTTGTAATTTGCGAAGTTTTTCTTACAAATCTTGTCTAATTCTTCTTGACCATATTTATCCAGGAACTCTTTAGCGAATTCATCAACTTTAGATGATGCGCCGAACGGGAAAGACATCTTATATTTCTTTTCTAGTTTCTCTTTTTCCTTTAGGAATGAGTATCTGGCTAAGACGCTTGCAAGAGCGACACTTGGATAATATGTCTCACCTTTGGTTTTAAAAGTGATGTTAGTGACTTGTTTTTCGCTTTTATCGTTCAAATAAGCGAAGTATTTATCTTCCGCGCAAAATTGATCGACAAAGATGTATTTGGTGTCTGGGAAGCGTCTAAATAAGTTTAATAAGGCGCGATTATGCATTTTGGCTTTTAAAGAATTGAGATTTTCACCTTTTTCGACCATTTCATTATATTTTTCATTAGAAAGAGTGAGTTTAGAGATAAAGAATCTCTTTCCTAAAGCTTCACCGATTTCTAATATATCAGCGTCTGTGAGTTTCTTTGAGTCAGTCACTCCATACATTTTTAATGTTTTGATATCGTTTTTACGGACAAACGCGGCGACAACGATCATTGGGAGTAAGAAATCACCCACACCGACTTCATCAGAACCAATTTGACTTTCTAAATTGACCCATTCTTTGCTTTCAGTGGAAACTTTAACTTTGTTAACTTCTGCGCTTTCATCAAAAAGTTTAGCTTCATTTAATGCGTTATCTCCGATAAACGTGACGCTTTTCAATGTCTTTTTAGAAGAAAAAACAGTGATGATAACACCTTGATAATCCGCGCAGAAAAGAACATATTCTCCATCATTTGGGATTTGATAAGGTTGATAATGTTCAATGATTTGGTTAACTATTTCTTCATTAACTTTAATCGTGACGTTTTCTTTCATGCCATAAATATAACATATTTTTGAAACTATGTTTAAGAGTTGTGATAAGATATCCTTATGCAAGACATTTATGTAACCTTTGAATTTGAAAAAATCAAAGAAAAGATTAATGAATACGCGAAAACTGATTTGAGCAAAAAATATATCGAAGATTTAAAAATGCTCGAAAGTTTTGACTATGTCAAAAATGCCTTATTAGATTTATCTGAAATCAATTCAATTATCACAAGATTTGGTTTATTACCAATTCACACAAGTGCGAATGCTTTATATCTCATCGATTTAGCGAAGAAAACCGGATTATTAACTCCAAGAGATTTACATTTAATCGCTGAAGATGTTTTAACTAGCCAAAACTTAGTGAAATTCTTTAACAAAATCGATGTCAGTTATCCACGTAGCAAAGCTAAGATAGAAACATTCCTCGATTTATCATCTTTAGAAAAAGAAATCCATCGAGTGATTACTAATGCATTAACAATCGCGGATAACGCGACTCCAGAATTAAAAGAGATTCGTCATCAAATTAAAAAAGTGGAAGTGCAGTTACAACAAAAGATTGCTTCTTTATCTTTTGCTTACTCATCATATTTAAATGATGAAAACGCGACAATTAGAGATGGACACTTTGTGTTACCTGTCAAAACTAGTGAGAAAAGTAAAGTCTTGGGTATCGTTTACGATGTCTCTTCTAGTGGGGCGACAACATTTATCGAACCGATGGAAGTCGTGCAATTAAATAACCAATTAACCGCGTTAAATATCGAAGAACAAGAAGAGTGTAGAAAGATTCTTAAAGCCTTAACTGCATTAGTCCTCCTTCAAGAAGGAGAGATTATCCATAATAATGGTGTTATCGCTGAATTAGACTTCTTAAGTGCGAAAGCGCAGTATATGTCAGAAATCGATGCGATTATTCCAGAGCATAGCGATAAACAAATCGTTGATTTAGTTAATGCCAGACATCCACTAATTGAAAAAGAAAAAGTAGTGGCGAACACTTATTATCTTGATGAACAAAAAAGAATTGTCATTATCTCCGGCCCTAACGCTGGCGGTAAAACAGTCTCTTTAAAAACGGTGGGATTATTAGTCTTAATGCATCAATCTGGTTTAGCGATTCCAATTAGTAAAGGTACACTAGGGTATTTCTCCAATATTTATATTGATATTGGTGATAATCAATCATTAAGCGATAACTTATCAACATTCTCTGCTCATATGTCTAATATTGCAGCGATAGTGAAAGTCGCGAAAGGAAGAGATTTGGTTTTACTAGATGAATTAGGAACTGGCACTGATCCAAAAGAAGGCGAAGCGTTAGCCTTAAGTGTTGTTAAATATTTAGAAAGCAAGCACTCTTTAGCGATGATTTCATCGCACTTTGAAGCGTTAAAAGAATATGCCTTCTTATCAGAGAATTTAGAAAACTCTTCGATGATATTTAACGAAGAATTACTTTTACCAACTTATAAGTTTAAATATGCCGCACCTGGACATTCATATGCTTTAGATGTCGCTAGTAGATATGGAATACCCGTTAATATTATTAACGAATCAAGAGATTATCTCGCAAATAATGTGAAAAATGAATCTCAAGAATTACTTTATATCCTCCAAAAGAAGATTGAAGAAATCACCCTTTTAGAAGATGAATTAAAACGTAAAGAAGAGAAGCTTTCCGCGTTAGAAAAGAGATTAGATAACGATGAGAAGTTATTAAAAGAGAGAAGAGAAAAACTCCTCGAATCTGTTGAAGAAGAAAAACGTCAAATCATCGAAAAAGCCAAAAAAGAAGTGGAAGAGATTATTTCCGCTTTATCTAAAGGTGATTTGAAATTACACGAAGTTATCGAATTAAAACAAAGATTAGAGAACTTAGAAGAAAGCACAGATATCGTTACTTATAATGAAGAAATTAGTGTTGGAGACTATGTCTCCATACCCGCTTTAAATATCCATGGTATCGTCAAAAGAATCAAAGGTGACAAAGCTTATGTCGCCACTGATAGCGGGATGTCCATGGATGTATCAATTGATAAACTTCATAAAATTGAACGAAAAGTAGGCTCTTCAAAAGTAAGAAAATCCGAGAATAATTACGATTCATTAATGAAATTAAACGTTGGATTAGAATTAAACATCATCGGTTTACATGTCGAAGAAGCTAAAGATGCGATTATCAAATATCTTGATGACTGCCGTATTAAACATTTTAAAACGGTCAGAATTATCCATGGTTTTGGTAGTGGCGCATTAAGAAAGTTAACCCACGAGATTTTGTCAAAGCAAAAGGACTTAACATATACATTAGGTGGAGCGAATGACGGCGGGGGCGGCGCTACTGTGGTCACATTTAAATGATTAGCGAAAGAATAAAGGCATTAATATCTAATCTAAAGCACCTCCCTGGTGTTTATTTGATGCATGATAAAAATAACACGATCATCTATGTTGGCAAAGCCAAAGATTTACAAAAAAGGGTCAGTCAGTATTTCTTAAGACCACAACAAGGCAAAGTCCAAAAGATGGTTATGAATGTTGAATATTTTGAAACAATCATCACCGCGAACGAAAAAGAAGCTCTTGTTTTAGAGATGAATTTAATTCAAACTCATTACCCAAAATATAACATTCTATTAAAAGATGGTTCTCATTACCCATATATCGCTTTAACCAAAAAGGGTGATCCATATTTAAGCATCAAAAGAAATGATAAAGATAAAAAGAATTACGATTATTTCGGTCCTTATCCAAATTCAAGCGCAGCTTATGAGCTAATTTCCTTATTAAACAAGATTTTTCCTATTAGGAAATGCTCTAATTTAGCTCATCAAACTTGTCTATATTATCATCTTGGAACCTGTTTAGCGCCATGTGTTAATAAGATTGAAGAAAGCGTTTATGAAGAGATTAGAGAAGAAATCAAATCCTTCATGAGAGGAAACAATCAAAAGCAGATTTCAAGTTTAAAAATCAAGATGATTGAAGCGAGTGATAAGCAAGAATATGAACTCGCCAATGAATATAAGAAAACAATCACCGCGATTGAACATTTAAATATCAATCAAAATGTTGAAATGAACGACCGCACCGATAGAGATATTTTTGCTTTCGCTTCTAGAAGCGGTTATCTTTCTCTCGCAGTTTTTCTCTACCGTAAAGGCATCTTATTAGGTAAACAAGTTTTCACCGTTGAAGAATTTGGCGATACAGAAGAACAAGTCGCTGATTTAATTCTCCAATTCTATCAAAAACAACCTACTCCTACGGAAGTAATTATCAATAACGAGATAGTCGCAGAATTATTAAACGATTTATTAGATTGCTCTGTGAATCTAGTTACAAAAGGTAAATTATTAGAATTAGTCATCTCCGCGAAAGAAAACGCCTCAAATGCGCTAGATGAATATTTCTTATCCGCGAAATTAGATGATAGTAAATTAGAACTTCTTGAAGAATTAGGAAATATTATTAATATCCCAACTCCATTGCATATTGAATTATTTGATAATTCACATATCCAAGGATCTTCTCCAGTTGGTGCGATGGTGGCTTTCATCAATGGCGAGCCCGCGAAAAAACTTTATCGTAAATTCAAAATTGAACACGAGGAAGCTCGTGATGATTTAAAGAGCATGGAAGAAATTACTTATCGTCATTACTCTAGATTAGTGAATGAAAATAGAAAACTTCCTGATTTGATCCTTGTCGATGGTGGACAAAAGCAAATAAAAGTCACTTTAAAGGCACTAGAGGCCGCGAAAGCGGATATTCCAGTATATGGCTTAGTGAAGAACGATAAGCATCAAACTAGAGGCTTAATGGATAAAGACGGAAATGTTTATCCAATTGAAAACAAAGCGATATTCTTCTTATTAACCAGAATGCAAGACGAAGTACATAGATTCGCTATCTCTTTCCATAAGGAAAAACGCTCCAAAGCGATGAAATCCTCTCTATTAGATGATGTTCCTGGACTAGGTGAAAAAGGCAAGGAAAAAGTTTATCGCGCTTATCAAGATATTAATTTATTAAAAGAAGCTACTTTAGAAGAATTAGAACAAATCTTGCCAAAGAAAGTCGCTTTAGCTTTATATAACAAGATTCATTTTGGATTGTAGTTTTGGTAAGATTGCCCCATTTGGAGTAAATAACTTCTTGAAAAAAAGTTAATTTATATATAATATATTATTCGCACTTGCCCTCGTAGCTCAGCCGGATAGAGCATCTGCCTTCTAAGCAGAGGGTCGAACGTTCGAGTCGTTTCGAGGGTGCCAAATGAAACACTAACCACTCGTTGAGTGGTTTTTGTTTTGTCACCTCGAAAGCCTCAAACATTGACACCTCTAACAGTTGTTCCAAAAAGCCGCTAGTAATCCTAACGGTTAGAAATGCATTAATTATCGTGTTGCAATCTAGAAAGATTTTATATAATCAAATAAGGTATTTGTTATAATAAAAGCGCTTAAGACCTAAT
Source organism: Bacilli bacterium (assembly GCA_045631885.1). Classification (GTDB taxonomy): domain Bacteria; phylum Bacillota_I; class Bacilli_A; order RFN20; family CAG-826; genus CAJOLV01. The sequence goes on along the minus strand of JAZQVN010000028.1, from coordinate 60,048 downwards.
TAATATAGAGGTGAAGATATGGATTTTAGAGAATTAGTTGTTTACTATAGACGAAAATCAACCGATAGAGTATTTGATGTAATCGATGATTTAAAGAAACTTACTGATGATTTTGAGAGAGCAGAATATAAATATTCTAAGGCTCCTGAAAACATGTTAAGAATGTTTTATTCTTATGTAGTTGTTATTTGCGATACATCATATCAAGAAGATTTTGCTGATTATATTTCAATGCTTGTTGATTCTAAATTTAAATTTAATAACGATACATTTGAAGCTTCGTTCACAAGAAAAATGCTTGCAGAAGATTCAAGAAAAGATCCAGACTTATCCGCCACTATTGTTAAAATAGCAGCGGCATTATACGGTTTAAGCGAAATACCACTTGAAAGAATTCCGTATAATGCATTTGAAAGTTGGCCAAATTAATCTCATATTTTAGTTCCTGCCAAATGAAACACTAACCACGTTAATGTGGTTTTTGTTTTATCATCTCGAAAGACTTTATTTTCTGCAATTGTAACAAAGTAGGTTGCATTTCGACAATGTTTAATAATGCGTTGAAGCGGTTACGGTTTAACACGAGCACTAAAGTGCTTGTCTCTCATCTCTCTCTTAATATACTATTTAAAGTAGGAGGCTGTTTTATGTTAGCGTGTCTTGTTGTTGCTTCTATCATTGCTTTAGCAAGCATTTTTGCTTTTTTTGGGGATGCTTTTTCAAACACTGGTGGCACCGGTGGCCCTAATATGTTTAACTTGATGTTTGGCAGTGCAGGTAATTTTCAAGGTCAAGCAGTTTTATGGAAACAATACGGCGCATTAACTTTCTTATTTGTTTTACAAATATTGATTATGGTCATGGCGATAATTGGTTTCATTGTTTGCTACAACATAGAGGAAAAATGCGGTAACGAAATGAATGGCGTCACGGTTTCGGTGCTAATGGCAATAATGTCACTTGTTGCTTTAATCATCTCGTTCTGCACACTGAGTATCACGAACGTTAATCAAAACGGACAATATAATTTACAATTAGGATCCGGTCCTGTAAGTTATTCTGTCATGCACATAATTGTTTTTGTTTTACTAGTTACGGGCGTTCTTTTGTATAACTCCAAACATTCTTCAGGGCAAAGAATCAGAACGAACCGTTCGTATAAACCATCGCCATCAACGCATTATACAAACACAACTTCTAGTTCATTAAACACTCCAAAAAACGATCCACAACCAAAACCAGTTTTATCCGAAAGTGAAAAGATTGATTTGATTTTGAAATACAAAAAAATGTTAGATGAAGGAATTATTACTCAAGAAGAATTCGACAAAAAGAAAAAAGAATTACTTTAGCGTAATAATTTGGTAAAGTATATTTGACTTTATGGATAGCGTAGCAAACATAAAAGAGCCACATACCAAGAAAAATAGAGATATCTTTTCTAAGCGTATTCACGAAATTGATTTTGCTCGTGGCTTTTTAATTATCTTGGTCCTCATCGATCACATCATGTTCTGCTTCCAAGATTATGGAATCAAGTGGTGGGGAGAAGGTTTTTGGATCTATGAAATGGCGCATTTTTATGTCCATAGCTATGCTAGAGATATTATTCAACCAATCTGTTTGATGGCGTTTTGCTTTATTTCTGGTATCTCTTGTGCTTTCTCAAGAAGTAATCGAAAAAGAAGTATCGTAGCCTTAATTATCGCTGTCGCTTTAGCGGCAATTACCAATATCGGTCAATTGATATTAAATGCGAATAATGTTGATTCTTTAATCAGAATTGATATGAATATCATCGCTGTATTAGGTATTTGCATATTCTCATATAGCTTTATTGATAAGATGTCTTGGAAAGCTAATCTAGCGGTCATCTTATTCGGATTTATCGTTAGTTCTTTTATTAACCCAATTATGAGAGTGACATTGCTCCAACAATTCGGTGGAATTACTAGTGTGAGACCCGGAATGAATTATGGAATAGAAGGAACACCTAAATTTTATATGCCAATATTTTGGGAATATCCAATCGTCGCGGATATTGTCCCATTATTCCCATATATGATGTTCTTCTTCACCGGAACATTGTTCTCATATTTTGTTTATAAACAAAATAGAAAATCCTTATTCCCGAGAAGATTTGATTGGGAAAGACCAGTTTGTTTCTTAGGTAGACATACAATGGTTATTTATCTTAGCCATATCGTTGTCATATTTGGCATATTCATGATTATCAATTTCTTTATTACAGGAGCGTTCTTATGAAAGATTTAGAAACGTTGACACTTTATGGAGCGATTAGAGACTCCGCGGAAAGACTTCCTCGACAAAAAGCCATTTTATATAAAGGAAAGAAGATTTCTTTTAAGAAATTCCTCAAATTAGTCGATCGATATGCAGACGCATTAGTGGAATATTACGACATCCAAAAAGGGGATGTCATCATGGTTAGCCAACCAAATATCCCAAATGTTTTAGTGTTAATTTATGCATTAAATAAAATAGGAGCGGTGGTGAATTTAGTTCATCCATTTACTCCATTTAATCAAGTTAAAAACATCATCAGTAAAACTAATACAAAATACGCGTTTATATTCGAACAACGAGTCGCCAAAGAAGTCGAAAAATATCGTGATATCGCTGATATGATTATTGTCACGAGAGTGGAAGACTATTTACCTTTAGGTAAGAAGTTAATTTATCACTTCTTAAACCGTAGAATTAGATATAAATTAGGTAGATTCAGAGGCAAATTTAAAGGCTTTAAATATTATCACAAGATTCCAAAAGCTCATAAACATTCCCCAATTAGACATGTCGATGTTAATGAATTAAGTGTCCTCCTTCATAGTGGTTCTACGACAGGAGATCCAAAGACCATTTGTTTATGCGACCGTAATTTCAATTTCTTCTCTAATAGAGCGTTTGAGATTATGTGTAACGAAGAGAAAGATGCGATTGGTAGTTATTTCCTCTCCTTCTTACCTTCATTCCATGGCTTTGGTTTCTGCGTGACAATGCACTCTCCATTAGCGATTGGATGTGGGGTAATTCTTTTACCTAAATTCGATGCGAACGAAATCGCGAGCTATGTGAATAAATATCGTATCCTCGTGACAGGCGCAGTCCCGACAGCGATTGAATCCTTAATGAAATGCGATAAATTCGTGAACAATAAACATTTAGACCATCTAGGAATGTTCTTCTGTGGTGGTGATAAGATGCCTGTTTCTGTAGAAAAATCATTTAATGATTTAATGGCGAGTCGCGGAAGTAGGTGTCGTGTCTTTGAAGGATACGGCTTAACCGAAGCCGTTGGAGCGAACTCCGTTAATACATTTAACGCATATAAAGAGAATTCAATTGGTAAACCAATTCCGGGAGTTACTTTTAGAATCGTTGATGATAACGGTAAAGAAGTTCCGGTTGGAAAAGTTGGTGAAATCACTATTCAATCCGGTGAGATGATGCTCGGATACTTCAATAACGAAGAAGGCACAAAAGAAGCCATCAAAGATGGCTGGTTATATACAGGCGACTATGGACATATGGATGAAGATGGATTCGTCTACTTCGATCAAAGAAAGAAGAGAGTCGTTAAAGTCTCTGGTGTTGGCGTTTTCCCGACTGAAATCGAAAGACTCGTGGAAAATATCCCAGGTGTAGAAGAAGTATGCGCGATTCAAATCCCTGATCGAAGATTAACCGCGGCAATTAAAATCTTCGTCGTTGCGAAATACTTCGATGAAGAAGGTATGAGAGAACAAATTCTCGATACATGTCGAAAATATCTCATCCGCTGGGCGGTTCCAAAAGAAGTGGAATTCGTTAAGAAGTTACCAAAGACACTTCTTGGTAAAGTCGACTTCAAGAAACTTCAAGAAGAAGAAAACGCGAGACGCGGTATTAAATAAGAAAAGAACCCGAATGGGTTCTATTTCTTTTCTTCATCTTTTATGATATTTAGATTGATGTGGCAGTAGCCATTCACATTCTTCTTGAGATAATCTTGATGATATTCTTCCGCAAGAGAGAAGTTATCTAATGGAAGTATCTCAATGACATATCCTGGTTTAAGATGTTTATCGAAGTAATTCGTAATAACATCTTTTTCTTTTTCGTCTAAATAATAGATGCCTGAACGATATTGGATACCTTTATCTTCCCCTTGTTGATTTAGAGAATATGGATTCACAAATCTTAAGAAATGTTCTAATAATTTTTCTAAAGAGATAATCGCATCATCGTAGATGATTTGGACAGTTTCAGCGTGTTCAAACACTCCGGATCTTACTTCTTGATAGGTGGGGTTTAATTTCTTTCCATTCGCATAACCAGAAATAGAAGATATTACTCCTTTTAATCGAGAATAATATTCTTGCACTCCCCAGAAGCAACCCCCGGCAAAATAAATTTCTTTTTTCATAACAATAAGATAAATAAAACTGATATTTTTTTCAAATCATTTGATTAATAAAAATCAAAAGTGTATCATTTTAACCAGTTAGGAGATAAAAAAACAAAAATGAAAAAATTCACAACATTAGTCTTAGGTTTAACAGCCGTTTGTGCGTTAACCGCTTGTGGTGGTGGTAGAGGTAAAGAAGTTTCCGCAAAAGAATTCAAAGCTGAAGCTGCGAAAATTGAAGAACATCAATATACATCCGCTACATTAAATTATGACATCACCACTAAAGGCAAAACAGTCGACGAAGAAAGTATCGCAGCCGCTCTTCTTGGTGGAGAAATCAAAACAGTGGATGTCGACGAACACGAAAAAGGTACAATCGAATACAAATTCGAAGATGGCGAATGGACAACTAGTTCAGACGATGTTCATGCTTCGCAATATCTTGAAACTCTTGGTGAAAGTTTAAAAGTAATGGTCGAAACCCTTCCAGATGAAGGAGTCAAAGGTTATAAATTCTTTGTTGGCCCATTCGGTGTTGAAGCAACATTAACTTTAGAACCAATGGAACTTTATGATGGTATCAAAGCTGGTTCAAGCATGGCCACTTATTCTGAATTCGATAAGTTTGGTTTTGTTACTAAAGCTGAAGCTAAAGCCACAACTAGTATGGATTTCTCTGCTTCCTCTAATGAAAAACTTGCTAAATTAGGCACGCTCGAATCCATTACAAATGGCAACATCACAGTCTCATATAAATAATTATTTAATTTATTAAGGATTATAGAGAAGGGCCTTCGGGTTCTTTTCTTTTTTGATATTTTTAGCACTCTAGTATTGACAGTGCTATCAAATTAAGTAAAATAGAATTAGCACTTGAAAATCAGGAGTGCCAAAAGGAGGTAAAAATATGGGCTTATCAAGAAGTGATACGATTCTCAAATATATCGTTGAATACTTTATTAAAAACGCTCAACCAGTTGGATCGCATACCTTAATTGAACAATATAATCTCCCTTATTCCTCTGCGACAATCAGAAATGAGATGTACGCATTAGAAAAGCTCGGCTATATTGAAAAAACTCATTCATCCTCCGGTCGAGTTCCTTCCGCGAAAGGCTATAAATACTATTGCGAAAAACTCAGAGATACAGAAGTTGATGAACAGTTAAAACAATCACTTCAATTAGTCTTAGATGAAAGAGTGAAATCCGTTGAGGAAGTCATTAAAAGAAGTTGTGAGATTTTATCTCACATGACTAATCTTGTCTCCGTGGTTATGGGACCAGATGAAAATAATGAAAAGCTCGCGAGTGTCCAATTAGTGCAAATCAGCGATAACACAATCACCGCGGTATTCGTCACTGATAAAGGATATGTCGAAAATAAAACCTTCATCTTAGAAGAAGGCATCTCCGCGAAAGAAATCGTGCAGTGCATGGATTTACTTAATGAAAGACTTAAGGGCACGCCAGTCAGTCAATTGATTGATAAAATGCAAGCTCTTAAACCAGTCTTAAGTGATTATGTCATCTCTCATGATGTTGTCTATCAAGCATTAATGGAAACATTCTTAAGATTCGCTAGCGATAGACTCTCATTATATGGAAGAGAAGAATTATTCAATAATCCAGAATTTAAACAAGATGCAGAAAAGTTAGAAAGAGTGTTCAAAATGCTCTCTGATGCCTCATTATTCAAAAACGTCACCAGTGATGGAGATGGAATCTCAGTCAATATCGGTGATGTGGAAGGTAATCCAGATGTCTCAATGGTATCAGCGAAATTCAAAGTCGGTAACGATGGAGAACAAACCCTAACTTTGTTAGGACCAACGAGAATGGATTATGCGAAAGTCTTATCCGCGTTAGAGTACATTGTTGAAGAACTAAATAAATATTTTGATAAAGGGGGTAATGAATAGTGGTAGACGAAGAAAAAAATGACATCCCTGTAGAAGATGGTAAAGAAAAGAAAAATCGTAAGATTGAAAAGTTAAATGAGCAAATCGATAAATTAAAAGAAGAAATCGAAAAGCTCGAAGCGGACGTTAATCATTGGAAAAATGAATACTATAGAGCGTACGCGGACACACAAAACTTACGTAAAAGTTTAGAAAAAGATCACATGGAAGCGATGAAATATCGTTCCGAAGGATTCCTCGATGAATTACTTCCAATACTTGATAGCTTCTATGTCGTTCTTAAGAACGAACCAGAAGATCCGACTCTTAAAAACTACTTAGTGGGATTCCAATTCATCTATCGTAATCTAGTCAGTGTATTAGAAAACGAAGGCGTGAAAGAAATCTCACCAAATGTCGGAGATAAATTCGATGCGAAAGATATGAACGCAGTCGAAACAGAAGAAAGTGATGGAGAAGAAGGACTCATTACTAAAGTAATCACTAAAGGTTATAAGTTACATGACCGTTTAGTAAGACCAGCGAATGTAGTCGTTAGTAAACATCACGAAGAACAAAAAGAAGAAGTTAAAGAAAATAACGAAGAAAAATTCGATGCATAAATAAAGGAGAAAATGAATTATGGCAAAAGAAATTATCTTAGGTATCGACTTAGGTACCACAAACTCAGTTGTCAGCTATTTACAAGCCGACGGTTCCGTCAAAGTTATTCCTAATCCTGAAGGTACAGTAACCACTCCATCAGTCGTGGCTTTCAAGGCTAGTGGAGAAGAAGTGATTGGTAACGCTGCCAAAAGACAAGCAGTTACTAACCCAGATACAGTCGCATCCATTAAGAGAAAAATGGGTAGCGCTGAAAAAGTACACATTAAATGTGTAAACAAAGATTTCACCCCACAAGAAATCTCCGCGAAAGTCTTAGCGTATATGAAAAAATACGCAGAAGATCATATCGGTCACAAAGTGGAAAAAGCCGTTATTACAGTTCCAGCATATTTCAATGACGCACAAAGACAAGCAACAAAAGATGCTGGCCAAATCGCTGGCTTAGATGTCGTCCGTATCATTAACGAACCAACCGCTGCGGCGTTAGCCTATGGTTTAGAAAATGAAAAGAGCGAAAAAATCTTAGTCTTCGACTTAGGTGGTGGAACATTCGACGTTTCTATCCTTGATATCGGTGATGGTACATTCGAAGTTATCTCAACCGCTGGTGATAACAAACTCGGTGGTGATGACTGGGATGCAGTCGTTGCAGATTGGATCAAAGCCCAAATTAAGATTGAAAACGGTATCGACATTACCGATAAAGCAAGCTTACAAAGAATTAAAGAAGCCGCTGAAAAAGCGAAGATCGAATTATCCGCTTCTTTACAAACAGTTATCTCCTTACCATTCATTTCAATGAATGCAAATGGCCCAGTTAACTTTGAAACCACTCTTTCAAGAGCGAAATTCCAAGAATTAACTAGACACTTATTAAAGAGATGTGAAGAACCAGTTAGACGCGCTTTAAGTGATGCTCACTTATCCGCGAATGATTTAGACCAAGTCTTATTAATCGGTGGTTCTATCCGTATGCCAGCTGTCCAAGAATTAGTCACACAATTAACAGGTAAGAAACCAAACTTATCCGTTAACCCAGATGAAGCTGTTTCTATCGGCGCGGCATATCAAGGTGGTGTTGTTTCTGGTGATGTTAAGGACGTAGTCCTTCTCGACGTTACTCCATTAACCTTAGGTATTGAAACCTTAGGTGGTGTGATGACTCCATTAATCAATAGAAATACAACTATTCCAACCACAAAGAGCCAAATCTTCTCAACCGCTGCGGACAATCAACCAGCCGTTGACATCATGGTCTATCAAGGTGAAAGACCAATGGCCCACGATAATAAATTATTAGGTCACTTCCAATTAACTGGTATTAAACCAGCTAGAAGAGGCGAACCAAGAATCGAAGTTACTTTCTCCATCGACGTTAACGGTATCGTGAAAGTCAGTGCGAAAGACTTAGATACACAAAAAGAACAAAATATCACCATCTCTGGTAGCAATGGCTTATCCAAAGATGAAATCGATAGAATGGTCAGAGAAGCAGAAGCTAACGCAGAAGCCGACCAAAGAAGAAAAGAAGAAATCGAAATCAAGAATAAAGCGGAAGCTTTAATCGCCGATATTGATCGCGAATTACAAGAAAAAGGTGATTCTATTGATCCAACTCAAAAAGACGCGACCATGAAATTAAGAGATGAATTAAAGACCGCTTTAGATAATAACGATATCGAAACATTAAAGAACAAGATGGATGAATTAGAAAAAGCCGCGGCTTATATGCAACAACAACAAGGCGCTGGCAATCCTAATACTGATGAAAATCCATCCGGTAATGATGACGATGTCGTCGATGCCGAATTCCACAAAAAAGACTAATTATCAAATTTAAACCACATTAGTAAGGAGGCTTCGGCCTCTTTACGTGGTAAAAGAAAGGAGAAGATATGGCTAGCAAACGCGATTATTATGAAGTGCTGGGAATAAAAAAAGGCGCGAGTAAAGATGAAATTAAAAGCGCTTATCGTAAATTAGCGAAAGTTTATCACCCAGACAATAAAGAAACTGGCGATGAAGCGAAATTTAAAGAAGTCCAAGAAGCCTATGATATCCTTTATGATGACAATAAGCGCGCTGCCTATGACCAATTCGGTCACGCCGCATTTGAACAAGCTGGTGGTAATCCAGGAGCTAACCCATTTGAAGGTGGCTTTGGGGGATTCTCTGGCGATGGTTCATCAATCTTCGATGATGTAATCAATAGTTTCTTCGGTGGCGGTGCAAGAAGAAGTACCAGAACCGGTCCTCGTAGAGGAAATGATAGATTAGTCACCATGAACATCGAATTCATGGATGCAATTAAAGGTGGAACTTATACCATTAATCTCAATGTCGATGAGAAATGTCCTCACTGTAATGGAACAGGAGCAAAAGACTCTTCATCCATTAAGAGTTGTTCTCAATGTAATGGTAGAGGCTATGTGAGAATTCAAAGAAGATCACTATTTGGTGTTGTTGAATCTCAAGAAGCTTGTCCAACTTGTGGAGGAGCCGGTAAAATCATCACCGATAAATGTCCGTATTGTGGCGGAAAAGGCTACACAAAGAACAAAAAAGATATCGACATTAAAGTGGCCGCGGGTATCAATACCGGTCAGCAAATCGTCGTTAATGGATATGGCGAAAGAGGCAGCCAAGGTGGCCCAAATGGCGACTTAGTTGTCGAAGTCAATGTTAAACCACATCCAATCTTCCAAAGAGAAGGAAATGATATTCACATTCAATTACCAATTGATTATGTTGACGCTGTATTAGGAACTAAGATTAGTATCCCAACAGTTTATGGAGATGGTGACCTAATCATCCCAAGCGGCACTCAACCTGGTCAAGTTCTCAAATTAAGAGGACAAGGTGTGAAAGATTCTCGAACTGGTCGAAGTGGTGATCAATACGTTCACATCAAAGTGGTGGTCCCAACTAATATCAACCGCGAACAAAAAAGATTGCTCGAGGAATATAAGAAAGCCACTCCAAGTTCCGAATCACAATCATTTATTGATAAAGTGAAGAAAATGTTCAAAAAATAAGACATTTTGAAAAATATTTTCTAGATTAAGACCCTTTGGGTCTTTTTCTTTTTGCTCAAAAACTTTTTTAAGGAAATTTACGATTTTTTGCGACAAAATGACCATTTTTTTCGCATATATATGTAGAAGGGAAAAATTGCGTTTTTCCTCAAAAAGGAGAAAAATTATGAACTATTTTATTCCGCAGATTGATTATTCCGATTGTGGGTTCGCTTGTCTAAAAATGATGATCGCTCATCAATATCAAAATAAAGATGCCTTATATATCAAACAAGATGAAAGTCACGGTCCTTATTCATTATTAGATTTAACGAAAGAAGCTTTGAAATACGGTATCACTTTAAAAGGCATTGAATGTGAAGACAAAAACAATATCAAAGAGATGCCTTTACCAGCGATTATTTTATTACAAAAGAAGAATAACGTTTGTCATTATGTATTGCTTACTAAAGTGAGAAAGACATCGTTGACTTATTTAGACCCAGAAGAAGGGGAAGTGAGAACTTCTAAAACTAATTTTAAAAAGATTTGGACAGGTGCCGCGTTAATTATCGAAAACTTCGAAGCCATCGAAGTGAGTTTTCCTCACGAAATCCTTATTAACAAAAAAGTAAATTCATATTTGACTACCATCCTTCAATTTTTAAGCGCGGCATTTATGATCGTGGGGGTATATTTCATTGATGATAAATCAAAGATTTATATCCCCTTACTATTCCTTTCTTCAGCGTTTATCTTTGAACTAATCTTACGATATTATCTCATCGCTCGGATGGAGAAGTTCGATGAGACATTTATTAAAGACGCGAATATAGAAAAGGGGAAATATTCCCTATTTTACCAACGATATGAGGAATATAAAAAAGCTTCATTAGTGACCAATATGAACTTAGCTTTCTCCTTTCTAACAATTCTCTTTATCGCCGTGGTGATCTTGATGAATAACATCTACAATGCTTTCATTATCCTTACCCCTTTATTCCTTTCCATTGTGGATCTCAAGATCATCACACCCGCGATAAAAGAAAAAGAGCAGGTTATTGCAATAGAAGAAAGAGAATTATCAACTTTAAGAAATGTCGATATGTTAAAAAGACAAATGGATAAAATCCATTTAAGAAGTTATAAACTAGCTAGAAAGATACTTGTTAAGAAATATGTCATTCTCGCAATATTAGTGGTGACCGCATTATTAACCACAGTGTTTAATGAAACTTTCTCATTACCTTATGTCATCTTCTATTTTGCATTATGTTATTTGCTGTTCGAACAATATACCAACTTTATGAAATACCCGATATGCAAAAACGAGCAATTAAAAAGCAAAGTGCGATTATTAAATCTGATGTCTGATAAATAGGCTATTCATTTATATACAAATAAAAATGAATTCGTGATAAAATTAGTCCACATGGAATTAGATTTTATTTCGAATTACGAAGAACTCAATAATTATGAAGATGTTTATTTATCTTTAATCGATAAAACATTTAAGCATCTCAAATTGAAATTCGATCCAATTATTTCTGTCTCTTTAGTGGATAACGAATTTATTCATAACATGAATAAAGAATATCGCGGAATTGATAGACCAACCGATGTTATCTCATTCGCTTTCTTAGATAATGAAGATAGAGAAGCGTTATATAAGAGCAAAGAACCTGTCTGTTTAGGGGATATTTATATCTCTGTTGATAAAGCTAAAGAGCAAGCGGAAGAATACGGTCATTCATTAAATAGAGAATTATCATTCTTATTCGTCCACGGCTTACTCCATTTACTTGGATATGACCACATGACTAAAGAAGATGAAGAAATAATGTTTACATTACAAGATGAGATATTACCAAAGGAGAATAACGATGGAAAATAATAACAAATACATCGAAAAAGCATTAGAAGCGAGAAAATTATCTTATTCACCATATAGCCGTTTCGCAGTTGGCGCGGCTGTATTCACTAAAGACGGCCAAGTCTTTTTAGGTGCGAATATTGAAAATTCCGCCTATCCATTATGCATGTGCGCGGAAAGAAACGCCTTATATAATGCGATGATGCACGGTTATAAAAAAGAAGATTTCAAAGTTTTAGCTTTAATCGCTGATACAGATACACCTTGTTCTCCTTGTGGCGCATGCCGACAAGTCATCAGTGAATTATTCCCAAGTGATGGAGAAATCATCATGGCTAATCTAAAAGGCGATATTCAAGTCAGTAATATCAAAGAACTACTCCCATATGCCTTTAGTGAGGATGATTTAAAATAATGAAATCTGGATTTGTTGCAATTTTAGGCCGTCCTAATGTTGGTAAATCAACATTACTTAACGGCATCATGAATAAAAAAGTCTCGATTGTTACTGATAAAGCTCAAACAACGAGAAATAATATCAAAGGAATTTACCACGGAGATGATTTGCAAATCATCTTTGTCGACACTCCTGGAATCCATAAACCAAAACAAAAACTCGGTAAAGAGATGAATGATATGGCTTATAGCGCAGCGCACGATGTCGATGTGTCTATCTTAGTCGTGGACGCCTCTGTTCCATTTGGTAGTGGTGATCAATATATCATCGAACATCTTGATATCCATAACACCCCTTTGATTATTGTTTTTAACAAAATCGATTTAGCGAGAATTACTGAGGTGGAAGCGCTCAAAGCGAAATACTTTGATTTATTCCCAAACGCCTATCAATTTGAAGCGGTAGCAACGGAAAAATTTAACCTAGATGAGATAATCAAAAAGATTGGTGAATTACTCCCAGAAGGACCTGAATATTACCCGGTTGATGTCTATAGTGATAAAGATGAAATCTTCCAAATTAAAGAAATCATCAGAGAGAAAGTTTTAAAAGAATTAAGACAAGAAGTTCCTCATTCAATCGCTATCTATATGGAAAATATCGAATGGGATGAAAGCCCAATCGTTATTAAAGCCTCAATCGTCGTCGAGAAAGACTCACAAAAAGGTATCGTTATCGGCGCTGGTGGACAAAGAATCAAATCCATCGGTCAAAAGGCGAGAAGAGACATTGAACATCTATTAAAAAAGCACGTTTACATCGAGTTATTTGTCAAAGTCGAAGAAGACTGGAGAGATAACGAATCATCGTTAAAGAAATACGGTTATAAAAAAGAAGATTAATGGAAATTATTGTTACAAAAATAACAACGTATAAAGAAAAAGACGGCATTGTTGATGCGATTAGCGTAGACGGCAAAATGTCGTTTTTAGTACGTGGCTTATTTGATCCAAAAAGCAAGAACGCTTTACTTAATAATCCATTAACAATTGCGGATGTTGAAATTAGTGAAGGAAAGTATAAATATCCAGTCATTACTTCAAGCATGTTAATCACAACGCCAATTAACCCTCATAGCGATTTAAGGTACATGGCTAGTTTAATGACGATTTCTGAAGCCACGAACTACTTATTAAGCGATGATGAAAAGCATGTTATCTATGATTATTTGAAAAACACGATTAATGAACTAAAAAGAAATAGCAATCCTCTTAAAGTGGTGGCTTCATATTTAGGAACGATCTTAAAAATCAGCGGTTATGATTTTGAAATTAATGGCTGTGTGATGTGTGGGAACAAGAAATCAATCGTCACATTCTCTTTTGATGATGGTGGCTTTATTTGTTCAAATTGTTACACACCTGATATTCCTAAATTATTTAATAAGAACCAAATGTTAGCGTTAAGAGAAGCTTTTTCTGCAAATTCTTACGCGATTAGCATTTCAGATATCAACGACGATGAATTGAAGTTCGTCTTATTTAAATTCAAAGAATTTATCGAAGATTCTTATGGTTATAAAATGAAGAGTTTTGACCTTCTTGCTTAATTTATAATTAATTTTTGAAAAAATACACTCATAATAGGTTGACAAATAGTGCAAAAAATAGAATAATTGAGCACGTATTTTTGTTTTATGCGAGGAATATAATATGGCAGAAAATAATTTTGAAAAATTAACTAACCACTTCATCGTCTCCGGTTACTATTATCAAGGCAGTGAAATTTATGGTGGTTTATCAAATACTTGGGACTACGGCCCACTTGGTAGCGAAATCAAAATGAACATTCGTAAAATGTGGTGGAAGAAGTTCGTCCAAGAAAGTCCAACTAATGTTGGTATAGACGCGGCAATCATGATGAACCCAAAAGTTTGGGTCGCGACAGGTCACGTCGCCACATTTAACGATCCATTAATCGACTGCAAACACTGTAAGCAACGTTTTAGAGCGGATCAATTAATTGAAGCAGAATACCCAGACGCTGATGTTAACGGCATGACTAATGACCAAATGATGGCCTTTATTAGAGAAAACCATGTTAAATGTCCTAACTGTGGTCAAGAAAACTTCACTGATATCAGACAGTTCAATATGATGTTTAAAACTCATATCGGTGTCACTGAAGATAGCAAATCTGCAGTCTATTTAAGACCAGAAACCGCGCAAGGTGTGTTTGTGAACTTCAAGAATGTCGTGAGAACCACAAGAAGAAAATTACCTTTAGGTATTTGTAATGTTGGTCGTGCATTTAGAAATGAAATCACTCCTGGACAAATGACATTCAGAACCAGAGAATTCGACCAAATGGAAATGGAATTCTTCTGTAAACCAAATACCGATTTAGAATGGTTCAATTACTGGAAAGAACACTGCATTGACTTTGTCAAAAATTCCTTATGTATCAGACAAGAGAACTTAAGATTCCGTGATCATGAACCAGCAGAATTAGCTTTCTACAGCAAAGCCACAACTGATATTGAATATTTATTCCCATTCGGTTGGGGTGAAGTTTGGGGTATCGCTGATCGTACCGATTACGATTTAAAACGCCACCAAGAACATAGTGGTGAATCTCTAGAATATTTAGACCCAGAAACAAATGAAAAATACATTCCATATTGTATTGAACCATCTGTTGGTTTAGATAGATTAGTCTTAATGACTTTATGCGATGCATATGACGAAGAACAAGTCGGTGAAAACGACACTCGTATCGTTATGCACTTAGCCCCATGGGTTGCACCATATAAAGCCGCGATTCTTCCATTGAGTAAGAAATTAGAAGAAAAAGCGAGAGAAATTACTAATATTTTAAATAAATATTTAAATGTTGTTTACGATGACACCGGTAGTATCGGTAAAAGATACCGTCGTCAAGACGCGATTGGCACTCCATTCTGTGTCACAATTGACTTTGATACATTAGAAGATAATCAAGTGACAATCAGAGAAAGAGATACCATGCAACAAATCAGATTACCAATTGAAAAATTGGTTGAATACTTATCAATTAAAACATTCTTCTAAGGAGAAAATATGCCATTTGATGACAGTTTAAGAAAAGACGTCTTAGATCATTCCAATATCGTGGAAGTCATTTCCTCATTTTTACCTGTCACCAAAAAAGGCAAAAACTATGTCGCAGTTTGTCCATTCCATGATGATACAAACCCATCAATGAGCATTTCTCCAGAAAGAAAGATGTTTAAATGCTTCGTCTGTGGAACTGGTGGAGACGCAATTAGCTTTGTTAGCAAATATCTACACATCTCCTATGGAGAAGCGATGAAAAAAGTCGCTGAAATCTCAGGATATACCGATCCTCGACTTGAAGGTGCGGTCAAAGCGAAAGTCGTTGACCAAAGAAAAGCGATATTAACGAAATGTTTAAAAGATTTAACTCTTTATTATTCTTATTCGTTAAATACTGAAGAAGGTAAGGAAGGACTTGAATATTTTGAAGAGAGACATCTCGATGCCTCGATGAGAGATAAATATCAATTAGGCTACGCACCAAAAGACGGTAGAGCGACAATTGAATTCCTTCAAGGAAGAGGACATTCATTAAAAACTATCGAAGATACAGGTATCGCAATTACTAATCCAAGCGGTTATAGCGATCGAAGCCAAGGAAGAGTCGTCTTCCCAATCTGCGATGTTGAAGGTAATGTGATTGCTTATTCCGCGAGAAGAATTAAACAAAGTGATGAAGCAAAATATGTGAATTCTCCTGAGACATATTTATTCCATAAATCAAATGTCTTATATAACTACCATATCGCAAAAGACAAAGCCAAAATCGCTGGTCACATCTATATATTAGAAGGATTTATGGATGTGTTCGCCTTAAGTAAGATTGGTATTGATAACGCAGTCGCGATTATGGGTACAGCCTTAACTAGTGAACACATTGCATTATTAAGAATGCTAAATGTTGAAATTAGATTATGTTTAGACGGTGACTTACCAGGACAAACAGCGATGATGAAATGCTGTAAGACACTCGAAGATAGTGGACTCAAAGTATTCGTCGTTGATAATCAAGGAAGTAGCAAAGACCCAGATGAAATCTTAAATACTGATGGGCCAGATGCCTTAAGAACATATCTAAATAAATTACTAAATAGAGTGGATTTTGTTCTCAATTACTATAAAAATAGTAATCCACTTCAAACTTCTGAACAAAAGAAGAAACTCATATCAGAATTTATTCCAGTCTTAATCAAGATAAACAATCAACTTGATTTCGATAATTACATCCATAAATTAAGCCAAATCACCGGTTATGAATATAATTCCATTCGTGACCTAGTGATTAAAGCGAGAAACAAACATAACGAAGAAGAAGCCAAGAAAGTCGTCTATGAATTCCATCCAGAAAGAAAAGTTCTGAGAAGACTTGAGATGGCGGAAAGAGAACTCCTCTATCAGATGCTCAATAATCCAGAAGCTGTGCGCTTCTACGAAAGAAATCTCGGAGGGTTCTACGATGAGATATATCGCGCGATTGCTAATTACATCTTAGAATATGTCGCGACTAATCCAAATTTCGACGCTAATGACATTATCGCCATCATCGAAAATAGCGATGTCGATAATAAAGAAGTACTGATCGATGAGATTACCACATTATGCTTCGAAAGCACTCATCCAACAACATGCACTGTTGAATTATTAAATGATTTACTGAAATCAATCAACAAAGAAAAAGACCGCATCTTCGAAGAAGATATGCTCGAAGAATCTTTAAAAGATAAAAGCGATTTAGAAAAAGCGAGAATCATCGCCGAGTATAACCGCCGCAAAATGAAGAAAAACGACAAGAAGGAGGACTAAAGTCATGGGAAGAAAACCAAAAGAAAGCAAAGTTGAAGAAGCACCAAAGAAAGGTCGTGGACGTCCAAAAAAATCATTGGAAGAGCAAATCTCTTCTCCAAAGAAAGGGGCGAAGAAAACCACACGTTTAGTCGGTGATGCTGATATTGCCACACTAGATGAAATTAAAGGTAAACTTCTTAAAAAGGCCAAAGCCCAAGGTTACATCGACCAAAGTGAAATCTACGACGAACTTAACAATTACGAATTAGATGAAGACGCATTAGTCGATTTAATCGACTTCTTCCACGAAAATGACATTGAAGTTCTCACCGAAGAAGAAGATGAAGATACCGATTTAGACGATATCGATGAAAGCCAAATCAATTTAGATGAAGATCCAGACGCTGGCTTATTAGACGTTGATGTCGATGATGATGAAGCATATTCATCTGAAGATGAAGAAGATGGTTTAGATGATATTGATATCGACCATCTCGACATGACTTTAAGCGGAGAAGTAAGAGTTAACGACTCCGTGAAAATGTATTTAAAAGAAATTGGTAAATACGATTTATTAAAACCAGAAGATGAACCAATCCTCGCTAAACGTATCTTAGAAGGTGATGAAGACGCGAAAGCAACCTTAATTAACGCTAACTTAAGATTAGTCGTTAATATCGCTAAACACTACGTTGGTAGAGGTATGGCCTTCTTAGATTTAATCCAAGAAGGTAACTTAGGTCTTATGAAAGCGGTCGATAAATTCGATTATGAAAAAGGATTTAAGTTCTCAACATATGCTACCTGGTGGATTAGACAAGCCATCACAAGAGCGATTGCCGACCAAGCTAGAACCATTCGTATTCCTGTCCATATGGTTGAAACAATCAACAAGATGACAAGAATTCAAAGACAACTCATCCAAGAATTAGGAAGAGAACCAACCGCGGAAGAAGTCAGTGAAGCGATGAACGGAGAATTATCTCCAAAGAGAATTAGAGAAATTCAAAGAATCGCGATGGAACCAGTCTCTTTAGAAACCCCAATCGGTGAAGAAGATGACTCCCACTTAGGCGACTTTATCGAAGATAAAGAGAACGAATCCCCAGTTGAATATACGACCAGACAATTATTAAAAGAAGAATTATACTCCATCTTAAAAGACTTATCCGATAGAGAAGAAAGAGTCATTAGACTCCGTTATGGTTTAGACGATAATAGACCAAGAACTCTTGAAGAAGTCGGACGTGAATTCGGTGTCACAAGAGAAAGAATTAGACAAATTGAAGCGAAAGCTATTAGAAAACTCAGACACCCAACACGTAGTAAAAAATTAGGTGATTATAAAGAAAAAATCTAAAATATGAGCTACTTATCCAATCGTTTACAAGCTATCCACGACATGCTCCCAAGCGGAGTGATTGCCGATATCGGCAGTGATCATGGCAAATTAATGATCGCTCTATTTAAGAGCGGCAAATTAACCAAAGGTTACGCGATAGAAAATAAAAAAGGACCTTATAATCGATTGGTAAAAGCTTTAGAAGAAGAGAATCTAGTCGATATCATCGTTCCTTTACTTTCTGATGGAATCGAAGATCTCCCTCCTTCAGTTAAACATATCGTTTTAGCGGGAATGGGTGGAGACTTAATCGTCGATATCTTAAAAAAGCATCCAGAAAAACTTGAGTATGTTCAAACTATTGTTGTCGATCCTCATGGAGCGGTCAATAAAGTGAGAGAAGAAGTTTCCAAAATGGGTTTTGCTATCGCCGAAGAAAAGATGATTAAAGAAGATGAAAAATATTATGAAGTCATCAAATTCATCAAAGCGGATATCGCTAGCTATAACGAATTCGATTTAGAGTTCGGCCCAATTCTTAGAAGTGAGAAATCTGCGACATTCAAAGAGAAATACTCTTCAAGAATTAAAGAAATTGATAATTTATTATCAAAATCTCTCCCAGAAGCACGCGTTCAAGAATTAATGAACGAGAGAAACCGTATCGAAAGCATCTTATGAAAACGAACATTCTATTAAATAAACTCGCTAAGAAATTCCCGAAAAGATTCGCAAAAATGAATCACGATTTCGTCGGTTTAATGGTGGGCAAAAAACCGGAAGAAGTGAATAAAATCGTCTTAGTCTTAGATTTAGATGAAGAGGTTTATCCATTAGTAAAAGAGGTTAAACCAGACATCGTTATCACCCATCATCCATTTATCTTTGGTCCAAAAGCAAAGATCTTAAAACACGATGAGAAAAAGAAAGCTTTATTTGATAAATTAAATGAAGATGATATCGTCGTTTATTCATATCACACTAATTTTGATACTGGCGTAGATGGGATGAACGATGCATTAAGCGAAGCTTTAGGATTAAAAGATGTCTATCGCCCAGAAAAAGAAATCATGATGAGAATTGGTTATTTAGAAAATGAAATGGAAGTTCATGAATTTGCTAAATACGCGAATAAATGCTTAAAAGTTGATTACTCTTTATTAATTAATAAAGGGAAAAATGTGATCAAAAAAGTTGGCATTATCGGTGGGGGAGGTTCCCGAGATTATCCAGTCGCCTTAGAAGAAGGATGCGATATTTATATTTCTGGAGACGCTCCTCATCACGTGAGAAGAGGGATTGTCACTGATAATTTCAATTATTTAGATATGCCTCACGAAATTGAAAGAATCTTTATGCCTCAAATGAAAAAGGTCCTCTTATCGATAGACCCTTCTTTAGAAGTTATTACATTTAATCACGAAAAATTACCAGAAGTAATCACAGATTAACTAATACATTATAAATATCATCAATAACATCGCTAGGAGTGCTCGCACCCGAAGAAATAGCGATGCTTTTTTTATCTTTTAAGACGTCAAATGGAAGCTTTTCTACATCACTCACCATGCAGACGAATGTATCAGGATGAGTTCTTGATGCGATTTCAAATAATCTTTTTGAATTAGATGATACTTCGTCTCCCACGACAATAATCGCATCGACACCCTCAACGTGTTCAACAGCTTGTTGTCTTAATCTAGTTGTTGGGCATATTTCATTAGAAATACGGGCTTTTGGATAATGGGCTAAGATATCTTTATAGAGGTTAACAATATCTAGGGAATTCAAAGTGGTTTGATTTAAAACATAGAATTCTTCATCTTTGACTTTTGGCCAATCAATACCGTTTCTATCATCATATAAAATGACTTGATCAGAAAGCGACAATGCAATCTGAGTTTCTTGATGGTGGTGCTGACCGATATAAACAACTTGATGACCAGAAGCGATTTCTTCTTTAATCTTTTTAAGATTATTTTCGACTTTTGGACAAACCGCATCATAAATGATGAGATTCTTTTCTTTTGCTTTTTCTAATTGTTCAGCGGTATGACCATCCGCGTTAAAAACAATAACTGAATTATCTTTAATTTCAGAAAAATCTTTCACAAGTTGAATGTTATTTCTATTTAATAAATTAGAAACATGATGATTATGGACGAGCATACCTAAAACATAGACATCTTTATCTTGATGTGTCTCTCTCGCTTCTAAAGCGATTTTAATCGCTCTGGAAACACCCGCGCAGTATCCTTTTGGTTTTAGTATTAATACTTCCATAAAATTATGTTAACATAATTGTTAGGAAAATATCATGGAAAAGAAAACTATTTATCTCGGTAGTCACGTTGGAATGAACGGACCAGAATATTATCTCGGAAGCGTGAAAGAAGCATTAAGCTATGGTAGCAACACTTTCATGTTTTATACTGGCGCTCCACAAAATTCTTATCGTAAACCATTAAACGAATTAAGAATTGAAGAAGGAAGAAAGCTTCTAAAAGAAACTGGATTAGATGAATCTAAGATTATCGTTCACGCACCTTATTTAATTAATGGGGCCAATAAAGTCAAAGAAGACATCCAAGATTTAGCTAAACAATTAATCCTTTCTGAATTAATTAGAACAGAGGGTTTTGGTGCTTCCATTTTAGTTTTACATCCAGGCGCTCATGTAGGCTTAGGATATGAAACAGGAATCGACGCCTTAGTCGAGACTCTTGATGAAGTTTTATCTAAAGATAACACTAATGTGAGAATCGCGATTGAAACTATGGCGGGAAAAGGTAGTGAAATCGGTATTACCTTTGAACAAGTCGCTGACATTATTAATAAATGCAAATATCCAAATAGATTAGGTGTTTGTTTAGATACATGTCACATCTCTGATGCTGGTTATGATGTCCATGATGTTGATGGTGTACTTCAAGAATTTGATCGAATCATTGGATTAGATAGATTATTATGTGTCCATTTAAATGATAGTAAAAACCCAAGAGGCGCTCATAAGGATAGACATGAGAACCTCGGTTATGGCTATATTGGCTTTGAAACAATATGTAAATGGGCAAATCATCCATTATTAGACAATATACCAAAGGTATTAGAAACTCCTTGGGTCGGTGAAAAAGCGCCTTATAAAACAGAAATAGCAATGTTAAGAAATCAACAATATATCGAAGACTGGAGGAAAGAGTATGAGTAAAGAAGAAGCAAAACAACAAACGATGACTCTTGAAGAATATAAACAAAAATATACCAAACCAGAAAATACGAAAATGATTAAGTTCGGTCTATTTATGGCCGCGGCATTTGTCGGTATAGTCATTTTCACTTGTTTACTTTTAGTAATCTTAAGAGTTTTTGAGATTAATCAAATCGCCGGATATGTTTCTATTGGTGTCGGCGTATTAGTCTTTATCTTCTTTTATATCGTCCCATTAGTGCAAATTCATAAATATAAACCATTCATCACTAATGTGAATACCAGAACCGCGAGAAGCGCGCAGAAGTATAACCGTGAATTAAGAAATAAAATTGCAGATTCAATGATTGATTTCACCGCGAAAGTCGAAGGCGCGAACTGGTATGATGATGAATTAGTCGGTAAATTAGCTATTGCTAGACAAACTAATAACAATCAACAAGTTAAAGAAGTGTTAACAGAAATCTACGATAAAAGCGTCAAGAAATACGCGGACAAGATTATATCCACGCATGCCTTAAAAGTCGGTTTAATTACCGCGGCCAGCCAATCAGATAAATTAGACGCGGCATTCGTGGCAATCTATGAATTAAACTTAATCAAAGATTTAGTTTATTTGTACGGCTTTAGACCATCAGACGCTCAATTAGCGAAGATTTATCGTAATGTCGTTGTAGATTCATTACTCGCTTATGGCGTTTCTTCCGCGAGCACTAATTTAATTAGTAAAGGCTTACAAGCCACATTTGAAGGCTTACCATTACTCGGTACATTAGTCTCCGCGGCAATTGGTTCTGCGACACAAGGTGTCATCAATGGTGCGATGACCGGTATCATCGGTGTGCAAACCAAGAAATATCTCATCAAAGAATATCATTTGCAAGACTTATTAGATAACATCCAATTAGATGACGAAGCTCAAGATAAGCAACTCATCGAAGATATCTCTAAAGAGATTTCTTCCACAGCGAAGAGCAAAAAGAAAGCCGCGAAAGCCGCGGCCGCATCTGATGAAGAATAATTAGAATTTATTAATTTCGTCTTTCAGTGCCTCAAAGGCTTCAGCCTCAGGCACTTTTTTAATGACTTGATCTTTTCTAAAGATAACATATTCGTGTCTACCACCCGCGATACCAATATCAGCGTTCTTGGCTTCGCCAGGACCGTTTACAACACAGCCCATGACAGCGACATGAATTGGTTTATTGATTGTTTCGAGATAGTCCATGACTTTTCTCGCTAATTCTTCGACATTAACTTGAGTTCTACCACATGTTGGACAAGCCACTAAAGTGGGGTAATTTGGATATAAACCACAGTCATGTAATAATCTCTTGCATGTGATGATTTCGTCTCTTACATCACCTGAAATGGAAATACGGATTGTATCGCCAATACCATCTAATAATAGTGGGGCTAATCCTGCGGCGGATCTAATGACAGCAATATCTTTAAATCCCGCTTCGGTAATTCCTAAATGAAGTGGATATGGGAAAGTTTCACTAGCTAAGCGATAGGCAGCGATTGTTTCTTTGACATTACTACCTTTTAAAGATATGACTATGTCATAAAAACCTAAGTCTTCTAAGATTTTGACGTGTTTCTTTGCTGATTCCACTAATTTGGTGGCGTTATATAATTCGTTATAATCGTGTATTTCTTTATCTAAGCTTCCAGAATTAACACCGATTCTAATTGGGATATGTTTTTCTTTTGCCATATCGACAACTTTTTTAACATTTTCAATACTTCCGATGTTACCTGGATTAATTCTCACTTTATCAACGCCGTTTTCCATGGCTAATAACGCTAAACGATAATCGAAATGGATATCTGCGACTAGTGGGATAGAAATTCTCTTCTTAATTTCTTTAATCGCTAACGCATCTTTTTCATCCATGACTGATACGCGCATCATTTGAGCGCCTAATTTCGCGCATTCATTGATTTGTTCAGCCACTTCTAAAAAGCGTTCTGTTTTAATATTGCACATAGATTGGATGACAACTTTATCTTGCCCACCAATTTGTAAATTGCCAACATGAATTGGCCTTGTTTCTGTTCTATTTCTCATACTAGTATGATTATACAAAAAAATATCTTAAAAATATACTTTGAAAAAAATAACATATGTGTTAACATATTATGCGGCTCGAAGGAGAATATTATGGCAAAAAGTAAAGAAGATAGAATCTCATTTGTATTAAAATGTAGCGAATGTGGCGAAGAAAATTATTTAACTTCCAAAAATAAAAAGAAACATCCAGACAAATTGGAATTAAACAAATATTGTCCTCGTTGCAAAAAAGTAACACTCCACAAGGAGAAAAAGAAATAGGCAGCGCCTATTTTTCTTTTTATCATTATGATAAAAGTTATTCCATTTTATTACGATGACTACGACGATTTATTCGCGAACACTTATGTTTTAATCGACGCGAATAATGATGCTTTAGTCGTGGATCCAAGTAAAGATTATGATGGAATAATTAATTACATCAAAAAGAATAACTTAACTCTTAAAGGTATCTTACTCACTCATGGTCATTTTGATCATATAAGAGGAGTGGGGAGATTAATTAAAGAATTTAATGTTCCTTTATATATCAGTTTTGATGAAGAAGAAATGTTAACTAATCCATCATTAAACGTTTCTAAATATATGGGGAAAGAATATGTTTTAAATGTTAAAGCAAATACATTAAGTGATGGTGAAGTGCTAAAACTATTAGATGAAGATATACTTTGTATATCCACGCCATTCCACACATTTGGTTCAATGTGTTTTTATTTAAAAGAAAGTAAAATATTACTCACAGGAGACTTCTTGTTTAAAGGAAGTGTCGGAAGAAGTGATTTACCCACTGCGACACCTAAAACATTTAATTCTTCAATGAGAAAGATACTAACTCTTGGAGAAGATGTTAAAATATATCCAGGACATGGTCCATCTTCTAATATAAAATTAGAAAAAGAAACTAATCCATTTATCAGAGGCTTATGAAACCAGTTACATACGATAAGAAAAGAATTACATCGACAGTAATATTAGGTATCTTTTTAGCTATCTCTATTTTCTTCACGTTACTTTTTATTGGATTAACATGGGCTCAGTTAAATGAAGCGATGGAGGCGGCGAAAGAACAAAGTCAAGGAGAAGATGTAGGCGGACAAATCGCCGTCGGTGGTGTCTTAGCCTTAACTTTTGGAATCGTTATAGCTGTGGCAATCGTCGTTTATATTGCATTAATTATTAATGATTCAATATTCTTAATCTTTTCTATTAAAAATAGAAAAAGCACATTAAAAGCGGTAAGAATTATCTCATATGTTTATGATGGATTATTCGCCACAATCATCGTAATATCCATCATTAAGCTCATCTTATTCCTCTGCGGGCTGTAAAATAATTTGTGAAATAATGATTATTTGATATAATAATCAAGGTTAAATATAGAAAGGTAGATTTAATTATATGGTAAACGTAACAGAATTAAGACCAAATAACTATTTCATCGATGAAGGTAACTTATACCAAGTTCAAGACATCTTATTAAATAAGACAGCGATGAGAAAGATGGTCGCAAAAGTCAAAGTGAAAAACCTCAGAACAGGTGCAATTCTCGAATTAGCCCGTAACTCCGGTTATATGGTCCAAGACGTCCGTCTTGATAAGAGAAAGATGCAATATTTATACGACACAGGTGACTTCTTAGTGTTCATGGATCAAGAAACATATGAACAAATCGAAATCAACGCTGATAGACTCCAATGGGAAAAACAATTCCTCAAAGGCGAAGAAGTCGTGGATATCACAACTTACGAAGGCGAAATCTTAGGTATCGCTCTTCCAGCTAAAGTTGCCTTAAAGATCGTTGAATGTGAACCAGCAGTTCGTGGTGACACAGTCAATAAACCAACCAAGCCAGCCACATTAGAGACCGGTTTAACAGTTAGAGTTCCATTATTCATTGAGAATGGTGAAGAAGTCTTAGTCCGTACAGATAACGGCGAATACGACGGCAGAGCCTAGGAGTTAATAACTATGTTATTAGTCGAGATGGCAGTCGGCGGTATCATCGGTATCGCAGTCGGTGCGTTAGTCGCAGGCGCTATTGGTGGTTTCTTCGCAGCGAGATATGTCTTCAAGAGACAACTAGAAAAGAATCCTCCAATTACTGAAAAGATGGTTCGTGTCATGCTCACTCAAATGGGCAGAAAACCATCAGAAAAACAAGTCAGAGAAATCATGCGTTCAATGAATAACGCTCGATAAGTAAATTCAATTGATAAATCCCCTTATGGGGATTTTTCTTTTATCAAAATAGCCCATTTAAGACACGAAAAGAGAAAGAACGATTAGATACTCGTTTCTGTAAATAAGGCTGAAAAGAGCTATTTTAAAATGCAGAATAAGGATAGTTAATGTAAGTTAATCGAATTAGCATATTAAAAACCGCGAAGAAAGGTAAAGAAATAGTGGGACCTGTCCTTATAAACTAGATAGAAATATTGAGAATCGGTAAACGCGAAAAAGCGAATCGTAAATCACCGCACAATAAAAGGTAATCTGGCACCTGCTTTCAAAGGTGACTTTTCATAAAAAATAAAAACATACTCTTAAGAGTATGCCTTTACTATAAAACTACTAATATTCTACTAACTACTTCATCCAAGAAATTGTTCTTTCGGTTCCTGCGATGATGCGTTTAATGTTTTCTCTATGTCTCCAGAAGACGAGAATTGTGCTGATTGTCGCACAGGTTGAGAAAATCCAACCAGGCATTAATGTTGGGCCATACATTGGTAATAAGAATAAGTCATGTGGAATAACTCCAGTCATCATAAGGATAGCCCAAACCCAAGATAAAGAGGTTAAAATAACGGACATAATCAAATCTGTAAGAGAGACTTTTTTGTTAATTTTCAAAATGATGAAGTAAAGAACGATGGATGGGGCAATACCAAACATCCAGTTGGTTCCAATCATTGTGCCCATATAGCAAGAGAAACCCTTGCCTCCTTGGAAAGAGGCAAATATTGGATAGCAATGACCAAAAATACAACCAACCACAGTTAACCAATAGACTGGCCAACCAATGATATAGTCAAAATTCATATCAAATTGATTGTATTCAGTTGGTAGTGGGCAAAGCGATTTATCACCAAATTTGATGTAAGTAAACATCAAAAAGGCAATCCATACTGGAACGATAAGCTTGATCATATCTAAAACAATAACCAAAATACCGATTTTTTTGCCGAATAATCTACCGGCATTAGTGCCACCAGAATTTTTACTTCCTTCTAACCTTGGATCACGATGGAAAAATATTTTTCCAATCCAAACCGCGGTGGGAATAGAACCAAAAATATAACCTAATATCAAACAAAATAATGCCGCTAATATATTAAATAATATATTCATAAGTCCCTCCTTATTTTATGCTCGTTTATTATACTAAATTGCTTTATAATTTCAACCTAATTTGTTTATAATTAGAAACAAATGGGAGGTATAGCCAATGGATGTTAACAACAAATTATCTTATGGTGCAGATGATATTCACATTCTTCAAGGCTTAGAAGGTGTTAGAAAAAGACCTGCGATGTATATTGGTTCAACAAACACTCTAGGTTTGCATCATTTAGTATGGGAAGTTGTTGATAACGCTGTTGACGAAGCACTCTCTGGATTCGGAGATAAGATCACAGTTACCATCCACAAAGATGGTAGTGTTTCTGTCCTTGATGAAGGTAGAGGTATTCCTTGCGGTATCAATAAAGAAACAGGTCGACCAGCTGTTGAAATTGTTTTCACAGAATTACATGCTGGTGGCAAATTTAATAGTGCGGTTTATAAGTCCGCTGCAGGCTTACACGGCGTTGGTGCATCTGTCACTAATGCTCTTTCAGTTTGGTGTGATGTCACCGTTTATTTAAACGGTGAAATTAACCATATTCGCTTCGAAGATGGGGGCAAATTAGTCACTCCATTAGAGAAATTAGGGGGAACTAAAAAGCATGGTACTTTGGTGAGATTTAAACCCGATCCAACCATCTTTACAACCGTTGATTTTAAGCGTGAAACTATCGCTGGTCACCTTCAAGAAAGTGCCTTTTTAATGAAGGGTGTGAAGTTCATTTTAATCGATGAAAGAACTAACGATAATCAAGAGTTCTATTATGAAAATGGACTAGTGGAATACGTTTCACATATTAATGTGAATAAGAAGGAATTGACCCCAATTACCGACTTTTCTGATGTCGATGAAAACACCGGAATTACCACTGAAATAGCCCTCCAATATTGCTCTGAAGACTATAACGAAACAGTGCTTTCTTATGTCAATAATGTCAGAACAAAAGAGGGTGGAACCCATGAAACTGGCTTCCGTGCAGGTATCACTAGAGCAGTAAACGATTTTGGTGAAACTTATAACATTTTGCGTGGTAAAAAACTTGATGGAAATGATGTTAGAGAAGGCTTAACTGCGATCATTTCGCTTAAGATTCCGGAAAAATTACTCGAATTCGAAGGACAGACAAAAGGCAAATTAGGTACTCAAGAAGCAACCTACATTGTGCAAAATATGATTTATAATAAGTTTACTTATTACTTAACCGAGAATAAAGAGTTAGCCTCAATCATTATTAAGAAATGCCTCGATTCACAAGCCGCGAGAATCGCTGCGAGAAAAGCAAAAGATGACGCGAGAAGTGTGAAAAAAGCTAAATCTGAAGTGATTTTATCTGATAAATTGACACCTGCTCAAAGTAAAGATTACGCGAAAAACGAATTATTCATCGTCGAAGGTGATTCCGCTGGTGGATCAGCGAAAAAAGGTAGAGATAGATTGCATCAAGCAATTTTACCTCTTAGAGGTAAACCATTAAACACAGATGGCTTACCAATTGCCACGGTGATGAAAAATGAAGAAATTGCAACCATTATCAATACCATCGGTGCGGGTTTTGGTCAAACATTCAACATTGAAGATATCCATTACGGTAAAATCATCATCATGACCGATGCGGATGTTGATGGAAGTCATATTCAAACATTACTTTTGACATTCTTCTATCATTTCATGAGACCATTAATCACCAATGGTAACGTCTATATCGCGGTACCACCTTTATATAGAATATATAAAGAAGATGCCGGTCATAAACTCAAACAAGAATATGCTTGGGATGATGAAGGGTTAGAAAAAGCGAAAAAGAAAGTAGGCGCTGGATATAAAGTTTCCCGTTATAAAGGACTTGGTGAAATGGACGCTGTTCAATTAAAAGAAACAACGATGGATCCAAGAACTAGACTTTTAATCCGCGTTGATATAGAAGACCCACTTCTTGCCGAAGCAAGAGTATCAACTCTAATGGGTAAAGATACCGCGGCAAGAAAGAAATGGGTAGAGGAAAATGTTGACTTCAACGAAGTTGACTCCTTCCTAAAGGAGGTCAAGTAATATGGCCAGAAAAAAAGAAGTGATTGAAGAAGTTATCGAAGAAAATATCTCGATGGAACCTCTAGAAAATGTCATGTCTGACCGTTATGCGACCTACGCAAAATACGTCATTCAAGATAGAGCGATTCCTGATGTGAGAGATGGACTTAAACCAGTTCAAAGAAGAATCATTTTCTCCATGTATAAAAGTGGTAACACTTTTAATAAGCCAACAAGAAAGTGCGCTCATACCGTTGGTGCGGTTATGGGTACTTTCCACCCACATGGTGATACATCCATCTATGAAGCACTCGCTAGAATGTCTCAAGATTGGAAAATTAGATACCCCTTAATCAACTTCCAAGGTAATAATGGTTCAATCGATGGCGATCAACCCGCCGCATACCGTTATACCGAATCAAGATTAAGCGAATTATCTAATGAATTAGTCCGTGATATTGATAAAAACACTGTTGATATGCAGCTCAATTTCGATGATACAGAGCTCGAACCAACAGTCTTACCAAGTAGATTCCCAAACTTATTTTTAAACGGTACAGAAGGTATCGCAGTTGCTTTAGCAACTGAAATCCCTCCACATAACTTAAGAGAACTCATCGAAGCGGTCATTTATCGTATCAATCATAAAACCGCGACAACTGAAGACTTATTACAATTCGTCCAAGGTCCAGATTTCCCAGGTGGTGGTATTATTTACCGTTCAGAAGGGTTAAGAAATATTTATTTAAGCGGTCGTGGAAGAATCGAAGTTGCGGCTAAAACGCAAATCGTTCACCAAAAGGATATTATTCAAATTGTCATCACAGAAATACCTTATAAAGTGGTGAAAAGTCAGCTTGTCTATGAAATAGACAAAATTATTCACTCCAAAGCGGTTTCCGGCATGATCGAAATTAGAGATGAATCCGACTGGAAAGGCATCAGAATCGTTATTGATTGCAAAAAAGACGCCAAAGTTGACCTTTTGGTCAAATATTTGATGAATAAAACACCATTATTAACTGGTTATTCCGCAAATATAGTCGCCATTGTTGATGGCTCTCCAAAAACATTATCACTTTTAGAATATATCGATGCTTATATTGCTCACCAAGTCGATGTCGTCCTTAGAAAGAGCAAATTCGACTTAAATAAATTCACAGAAAGACTACATATTGTCGATGGTTTAATCACCGCTTCATTAAATATTAATGAAGTAGTCGATATTATCCGTAAGAGTAAAGATAAATCCGATAGTAAAGTGAACTTGATGAAGCGCTTCGAATTTTCTAATGAACAAGCTGAAGCAATCGTCACAATGCCTTTATATAAATTAAGCCATACTGATGAAGAAATTCTCCTAAAGGAGAAAAAGCAATTAGAAAGCGATATCGAAACATTAAAAGGCATCATTGAAGATCCAAATAAACTCAATCGTGTTTTGATTAAAGACTTAAAAGCCATCGCGGAAAAATATGGCGATGATAGAAGAACACAAATCGAAGATAAAGTCGAAGTTGGACCAATCGATAAACGTCAATTAATCGCTAAAGAAGAAGTGATGGTTGCCTTATCTAGAGATGGCTATGCAAAAAGAAGTAGTATCAAGTCTTATAAAGGTAGTGGCGAAAACGCTTTGCCAGGCTTAAAAGCTGGCGATGAATTAGTCAGCTATGGTAATGTATTTACCACTGATTACCTGATTTGTTTTACAAATCAAGGTAACTATGCATGTATTCCTGTCCATAAATTAACTGAAAACAGATGGAAAGATGAAGGCACTCACATCAATACATTTGTCAATTTAGCCGCGGGAGAAAAGATGATTAAAGGCATGGCAATAAGTGCCTTTAGAAACGATATTTTCCTCGTCTTCTTAACTAAATTTGGTCAAATTAAACGTATGGCGTTCTCCTCATTAGATTCCAATAAACATTCTCGCCCAGTGAGATGCATGAAATTGTTATCTGGAGATGAAGTAGTCGCTATCCAAGTCACAACCGGAAATAATGATTTACTTGTTATTACAAGTAATGGTAGTGCATCTTTATTCTCTGAGAACGATTTAACAATTCTCGGAAGTAAAGCCGGTGGCGTGAAATCCATCTCTCAATTAGGTAAGAACTCTTTAGTCGCTCTTCTCAGCTTTGATGAAGGTGAAAGAGAAAAATTCCTTGTTTTATCTGATAAAGGACATCAACGCGTATTAGATAATAATAGGTTTATACGCACGAATAGATTAGGCAAACCACAATTATTAATGCCGTCCTTCAAAGGTGATGTTCATAAAGTCATCGGCGCGATTAAAATCAAAGATAAAAACGAAGCTTTCAGCCTCGATATCTATCTAAGTGACCAAACTATCTATAACTTAGTTATAGATGACCTTAGACCAATCGACGTCAATAAATACGCGAAGAAGAACATCAATATCCCAGCGAGAACATTCGTTTCCGCGCTTTATGATCAAGAATTACTACGCATCAATAAAGATATGAAATCTCATTATATTCCAAAAGAAGAAGTCGTTGAAGATGAAGAATCTGAACAAGAAGACTTATTAAACGACAATGAAGGAGTCGTGGAAAATAATGACGAAATTACGGAAGAAGAAGCTTCCGAAATAGTGGAATCCGCTCCAGAAAATAACGAAGAATTATCTTTAATTGAAGAAGAAATCGTTGAAGAAGCTCCTGCACCAAGCAAAAAAACAAAAAAAGAAGATAAAGATGGCGCAGGATCATTCGAACAGATGAATCTCTTCGATGATTTAGACTAATATATACTTTAGTATATAAAACCATAGATTAGTAGATATTTAGTAGATATTTAGTAATTGAATACTTTCGTAGAAACCGGCTGAAAGAACAAAAAAGCCGGTTTTTCTTATCGGTAAAATCATTTATAAACTTATTTGTGTATAAATGAGAGAGCCATTAAGGTATAATAACAATATGTGTTTAAGACGTAAGGTATTCGCTCATGCTAAAAGCATATTCGAAATAGACGTAGGATTCTGGAAAAAGTTTAATGTTAAAACATTACTTGTCGATTTAGACAATACTTTAGATAGCTATCGTCTATATACCCCAACAGAAAGAACAAGAAACTATATTCAATTGTTAATTGAAAATGGTATCACACCTTTTATTATTTCTAATAATAAGGGCAAAAGAGTTGGGTCATACGCTAACTCATTAGGTGTCGAATATCTTTGGAGTAGCGGCAAGCCGTTCGCTTTCAAGATTAAAAAACTCATTAAACAAAAAGGATGGAATGTCGATGAACTCATGATGGTGGGCGATCAGATGTTAACCGACGCTGGAATGGCTAATAAGGCTAACATTAGAATGGTCTTAACTGATAAAATAGTTAAGGAAGATCAATGGACTACACATTTCAATCGTCTATTTGATCGACCAATGCGTAAACATTATGCCAAAAAAGGCGAATTAATAGATTGGAGGACTCTCTATGGGCAAGATTAGAAGAGTGTTGCGCTGCTTCAACTGTGGCGCGGTATTACAAAGCGAAGATAGATCCGAAGCTGGATTCTTAGAAAAAGAATATTTCGAAGTCGAAGATGCTGAAAGCAAAGTCATCTATTGTCATAACTGTTATGAAAAGATGAAAGCCGTTAATACTGGCATGCTCGAAGCGGATGTCGATGATGAAATCTTTAAGATTTTAGATGATGCGAAAGCTACTGACGCTTTAATCGTTTGGGTCGTTGATTTATTCGCGTTTAATGGAACATTAAATCCAGAAGTCGTGAAGAAAGTTAGAAAGCTAAACGTTTTAGTTATCGGTACTAAATTAGATTTATTCGGCAAGAGAGTGGAACCAAGTGTTCTCTGCTCCTACATTGAAGCGAGATTCAACGAAGTCGGTATTCAACCAATCGGTGTGAGAGTCGTGGGTAATACTGAAAAACTCGTTCCAGAAGAATTATTCCAAAAAATGGATGAATTAAGACAAGGTCACGATGTCTACTTAATCGGTTCCTTAGCCTCTGGTAAAACTTCTATTATTAATAGAATGCTCAAAGGCTATAAGAATAAATCTAAGAGAAACATCTCTTCTGAATACTATCCAGGTACATCTGTGAAAGTCTTAGAAGTGCCACTCAGCAATTCCTCTTCATTATATGAAGTTCCAGGATTCTCCCTTAATACATCAGTATTAGGTAAAGTAGAAAAAGAAGTAAAAGCTTTAATTACTCCAAAGAAAGAAATCAAAATGCAAAAGCTCGTCCTCGATGAAGGCGATGCGATGGCAGTCGGTTCATTAGCGGCCTTTATCATGATTAAAGGTAGAATTTCTACCTTCCATTTCTACGGTGCCGAAGGCATTGAAGTGAAGAGACTAAAAGGCAACAAAGTTGATAACTTCTTCCGTGACAACGGGATTAAGAGAACATATCGTCCAGTCAGTGATCGTTATTCCACATTCATCGATTACGATGTCTTTGAATATACAATGGATAAAGATGGTCAAGAACACGATATCGCCGTATCGGGTTTAGGCTGGGTCAGCTTTGAAGGTAGAGGCCAAATCGTCAGAGTCATCTGTCCAAAAGGTGTCGCGATTAAAGAATCCTTAGCCAAAATGGGTAAATAACTATGTTAAACCAAAATCAAAAGAAACAATTAAAGGCTTTAGCCAATCAAACAAATATCAAATATCAAATCGGTAAAAAAGAAATTTCCGATACTTTAATTGATATGCTTGATAAAGCATTGACCGCGCATGAGTTAATTAAAATCGATGTCATGAAGGGATATGATGGAGAAATGGAACCATTAGCGGTTGATTTATCAATGCGCTTAAAAGCGGAAGTTGTCCAAATCGTGGGAAGAGTTATTATCTTATTCCGTAGGAATAAAGAGAAACCACAAATCAAATTAGTCAAATAATGAACAAAATATTATTCGGTGGTGCATTTAATCCGATTCATCTCGGTCATCTCCATATGGCGGAATTAGCAAGTAAGCAGCTAAACGCCCAAGTGATATTCATTCCGAGCAAACTTTCCATTTGGAAAAATGAATCGATTGATATTTCTCACCGAGTCGAAATGGTGGAATTATCAATTAAAGATAATCCATCTTTTTCTATCGACCTTTACGAAGTAAATAATGATAAAGAGCAAACTTACTCCATTGAAACAGTGAGATATTTTGTTAATAAATATCCAAATGATAAATTCTATTTCCTTATAGGAACTGATCAAGTAAATAAGTTCCATATGTGGAGAGAAGCGGAAGAAATCTCTAAATTAGTTCAACTAATCTATTACTCCCGTCCAAATTTGCCATTAGAAGAAGAAAATATACAAAAATACCACATGTTAAAGATATCTGGAGAGATGATGGACTTATCAAGCACTGATATCCGCACATTAAAAAGCCTCCAGTTAGCAAATGGAGTCTTTGACTATATCTTGACCAATAATCTCTATTTCGTGCCTGTAATCCGTTCTTATATCGGTGAAAAACGCTATAACCATAGTGTTCAAGTCGCTAAATTAGCTTACGAAATAGCAAAAAGTAACAATTTGCCTCGTCCAGATAGAGCCTTAATCGCTGGTTTACTCCATGATATCGGTAAAGAAATTGATCAAAAAGCAATTATGGAAGAGTGTTATAAAGACTATTTAGACCTTCCAAGGTTCGCTTTTCACCAATTTGCGGGTGAATATATCGCTAAAAAAGAGTTCGAAGTAGTGGATGAAGAAATATTAGAAGCCATCAAATTCCACGCGACCGGGAATGAAAAGATGTCTTTATTAGCCAGAATCATCTATGCAGCGGATAAAATTGAGCCCACAAGAGGGTTTGATAGCAAAGATTTGATTGCTGAAATGATGGAAAACGCCGAAAAAGGCTTTGTTACAGTCTTAAAAGCCAATAAAGAATTCCTTCAAGAGAACCGCGGAGACATAAATAATCGATTAACCTCAAAATGTTTTGATTATTATCTCTAGTCAGAATCCAATCAGAATATGATGCCATCCCGAAAGTGATGGCTTTTCTTTTGGGTGGGTGATAAACTTATACACATGAAAAACATAGAAAAATGCCTACTTCGCATAATTGTCATTATGTTAACCAAAATAGATTATAACAAAGTTATAGAATATAGAAATGATTGACTGTCCTCTACAAAATCAGAAAAACCCACCAAAAATTAGTGGACTTTTCCACATTATCTCGCAGATAGAAAACTACTGGAAAACTACTAGTAATTTTTCCCCTATCGGCAGATATACCCGTATCTTAAGTAGTCAACGACAGCTTGTAAGACTAAATCGAATTTATCATCTTCTAACCTATAAATAATGTCTTTTTCGTTTATTTGTTCATCATAACAGTCATTCATCGCGTAACCATTTTCTTCTAAATCGTATTTCTTACCGATGATTGGCTTTCTGAAGATTCTGTATTTATCAATTGCTCTGACCTGATTGATTATTGCGAGTGTCTCATGGCCGTTATCAATGTCTTTGATGATTCCTAAATTCAAATCGCTCGACGGATGAGCGCCTCTGACATTTGTTTTTAAAGGACAAACAAAGACTAATGGGTTATTTTCATTTGAATCTGTTAAGACTAAAGCGAAATGTCGATGGGAAAATTCTTTATTCACATTGATCCCAAAATCAACTTCATATATTTCACCCGCTCGTAAAACTTGATTAACTCGATATCCGTTAAGTGCGTATTTCGAATATTCGTTTTGACGGATTAACCATTCCATCATGTCCATTTGACCTTTGTACCTTTCGTTTTTAGTTAGTTTTCTTTCTTCTTTGTAGAAACTCATGTAGGCATTTCTATAATCGTTTTCTTTACTTATTGGCATAAATCTTCCTCCATATATTAATGCGACGAAATCCACTATTTTGTCGCAAACAAAATAAAAGACCCTAATGGGTCTAATATTTCTGAAAAATCTAGATTTTTATCTTAGACAATAAATTGTCTAGATTATTTTAATAATTCTTCAATTGGATGACCGATTAAATTAGCTGGTTTTTCTAAATGGAAATTCTTTAAAATGGTCGCACCAATATCAGCGAATGAGCTTCTTTCATCAAGATATCCACCATCGTTAAATTTCTTTGAATACATTAATAATGGGACTTTTTCTCTTGTATGATCAGTTCCGGCCCATGTTGGGTCATTACCATGGTCTGCAGTGACGATGACTAAGTCATCTTCTTTTAAGACTTCTAATAATTCGCCTAATCTCTTATCAAAAGCTTCTAGGCATTTTCCATAGCCTAATGGATCTCTTCTATGACCATATTCACTATCGAATTCAACTAAGTTGACAAAGCAGATACCTGTGAAGTCATTGTTCTTCGCTTCATCAATGGTTTTATCCATACCATCTTCATTAGAAGATGTCTTTTGGGTTTTGGTTACACCATAACCATCAAAGATATCACCGATTTTACCAACACAGCTGACATCAAAGCCGTTATCTTCTAAAACATTCATGACTGTTTTTACTGGAGGCTTTAAGGCTAAATCGTGACGGTGCGCCACTACTCGTTTGAAATTATCTTTATTGGTGCCTAAATATGGTCTAGCGATAACTCTTCCCACCATCCATTCTTCTCTCATACATAATTCACGAGCGATTTCACAGCAGCGGTATAGTTCTTCTAATCCAGTCACTTCTTCATGCGCAGCGATTTGAAGGACACTATCCGCGGATGTATAAACGATTAAAGAATTATCTCTAACTTGTTCTTCACCTAATTCCACTAAGATTTCGGTTCCGGACGCGGCTTTATTACCAATCACTTTGTGACCGGTTCTTTTTTCTAATTCATCGATTAATTCTTTTGGGAAACCATGGTCTGTAAAAGTTTGAAATGGTTTAGTGGTATAAACACCCATCATTTCCCAGTGACCAGTCATCGTGTCTTTGCCTTTAGATTCTTCTCTGGCTCTAGCGACATAGGTTTGAGGGTGACTCACTTTGTGAGTGCCTAAAATATTATCTAAATCAGCGATACCAAAAGAGTTCATGACTGGGATATTTAAACCTTTACCGCCAGGCATTCTTTCAGCGATATGAACAATTGTGTTACTGCCGACATCAGTTTGACCATCATTAAAATATTGATCAGCATCTGGTTCCGCACCAATACCAACTGAATCGGCGACAATGACAAATATCCTTTTAAATTTATATGACATATTATTTAACTCCAATCACTTAAATCTTATCTTATTTCTTATTCATATACAAATCATATGCGCTGATAATTCGCTTTGTAGATATATGAGTATATATCTGTGTTGTCGCGATGTTTGTGTGGCCTAGCATCTCTTGTACCGCTCTTAATTGGGCCCCATTTTCTAATAAATGAGTGGCAAAGCAGTGTCTTAATGTATGAGGAGAAATCTCCACTTTTATCCCTGCCAACAAAGCGTATTTTTTAATTTGTTTAAAGAAGTATTGCCGAGATAACGGCTTACCATATCTATTTAAAAATAGATATTTACTATCTTTGCCCGGGTTTTTCTTTCTTCCTTCGTTAATATATTTAACAACATATTCTAAAGCGAAGTCCCCGACTGGCACTTTTCTTTCTTTCGCCCCTTTACCAAAAATAGAAACAATTCCGTGTTCTAAATTAATCTTCTTTCTTTCTAAAGATAATAACTCGCTAACGCGTAGACCACTTGAATACATTAATTCCAGCATCGCTTTATCTCTTAATCCTTCTGGTTTAGAAATATCAGGTGTCTCTAATAAAGCGTCAACTTCTTCAATCGATAAACAGTTCGGTAAATGCTGTGGTCTTTTCGCTGGTTCGATTTTTGGAATATCAATATTGATAATTCCTTCTCTTTTTAAGAAATAATAGAAAGATCTCGTTGAAGATAATCTTCTTAATGATGTGGATATTGATTTACCAATTGATTGTTCATATCTAAAGAACTCAGATAAATCTTCCCCCATCAATTCATTCGTATCTTTCTTATCTTTAAAATATAAGAAAAACTGTTTCAGATCATCTAAATAAGAAGATAGAGTCTGATTAGATAATCCCTTTTCCGCGAGAATATATTGGCTAAATAAATCTAACGCGTCATTTATCTCCATCTTTCTTCTCCACTTCTGAGGCCCTCTTTAATAAAGGTTTATCTAATTCTCTATTTATCTCATTAATAATGAGTTTAGTTTTGTCTTCTTCCATCTCTTCATCATTAAATAGATTTAATTGAACCGCGACTTCTTTATTACTCACTAAGTTTTGTAAAGTAACTCCGACTAATCTAACATTGATTCCTAAAAAGTATTTCTCGTATAAATTAATCGCATATTTATAAATAAGCGAGGCTTCGTTGATCGGCCTATCTAAAGATATCGACTTATTATGATTAGTAAAATTAGCTTCTTTGATATTGATTTGGACAGTATAGCCCATCTTCTTTTCTCTTTTTACTTGTCTAGATATATCTTTAGACAATTCATCATAGATAGGTTTAATTTCATTAAAGTCATCTGTGTCATGACTTAAAGTCGTAGATCGACCAATTGATTTAGGATCCCAGTCCTCAGTAATCACTTCATCATCTCCACGACCATTGATCCAATCTTTTAAAGTGAAATAGAATTTACCTAATACTTCCATAACACTTTTATCATCCTCATCCATCTTTTTAGCTAAATCGCCAATTGTTTTTAATCCTAATTCTTGTAAACGAGGTAATGTTTTACGACCCACGCCATAGCATTTATCTAAAGATAATGGATATAAAATCTTGGAAATATCTCTTTTTCTAATAATTGTTAAGCCCATTGGTTTTTTATAATCGCTACCCATTTTCGCTAAAAACTTCGTGGGGGCAACACCGATTGAACACTTTAATTTCGTTTTATTATATAAATCTAGTTGTAACTTTCTAAAAAAACCTTCGACATCCTTCTTACCTTTAATGACATCGCTAAAATCAGCGTAACATTCATCCACAGAAGCGATTTCCATCTTTTTGGTATAAGAACTTACAAACTTCATAAACGTGTGTGAGAGCGCCCTGTAAAAGCGGTAATCACCCGGTAAGATGATGATGTTTGGGCAAAGTTGTTTTGCTTGAAACATTGGCATACCTGAATGAACGCCGTATTT
The DNA here is from genome assembly GCA_045631885.1 of Bacilli bacterium. Lineage (GTDB taxonomy): Bacteria > Bacillota_I > Bacilli_A > RFN20 > CAG-826 > CAJOLV01. The sequence goes on along the minus strand of JAZQVN010000028.1, from coordinate 20,792 downwards.
TCTCGCTTCATATGAGCAAGTTGAAACAATTCCCCCTCTTCCTTCTTTACCAATCGCGACTGGTTTATTTTCTAAAGAGGGCTCTTTAATTTCTTCCGCTCGAACAAAAAAGGCGTTTAAGTCGATGTGAACAATCACTTTACTCATACGCCATTATTATATAATGAGATGTAATATTATGTTAACCAAATATTAGAGAAGTTTTAAGATGTCGCTAATTAATAAGCCAAATTCTTCTTTTTGCTCTTTAATTGTCGCATGTTTGACAAATGTATCTGGAATCGCTTTGATAATCAATTTGCCTTTGAAACCTTTGACTAATAATTCTGAAGCTAGATTATTTGGGAAGCCACTGATAACGCCATAGGCATCATAAATGATGACTTTTTCATATTTCACTAATTTATCAATCCATTCGTTATCCATTGGTTTTTGATAAATCGCATTTAACAAGGTCACATCTTTACCTTTAAGAGCTTCTTTGAGTTCTTCAACTTCTGGTCCCACGGCCACTATCGCGACTTTATTACCTTTTAATTCTTCTTTCCATTTACCAAATGGTAAGATTTCTTCTTCACAACCTTCTTTGTAGCAATCTTTCGAGAATCTAATCGCAAAGACACCATGTCCATTAAATGATTCTTTTAACAAAGACTTACTTTGACCAGGGTTAGACGCCATTGCGATAACTGTATGTGGAATGGTATATAAGAAAGCTTCATCAAAGATGCCTTGATGACTCGTTCCATCATTACCAACTAAGCCCGCTCTATCGATTAATAAAGTCGCGTTAAGATTAATTCTCGCTAAGTCATGAGAGATTTCATCATATGATCTTTGTAAGAATGTTGAATAAATGGAGATAACTGGATGATATCCAGAAATAGATAAACCACTTGACATCGTTAAAGCGTATTCTTCAGCGATACCAACATCGATTGTTCTTTTTGGGAATTCACTATGAATTCTATCGATATATGAACCCACTCCAGTTCCTGGAACAATGGCCACTATTTTTTCATTTTCTCTCATCGATTCTAATAATAAATTAGAATATAGTTCAGACCAAGTCGGTTTCGGGGAGCATAAACTCTTACCGGTTTCTTTATCAAATGGTCCGACACCGTGCCAGTTACCAATTTCATCATCTTCTGCGTAGTTATAGCCTTTACCTTTAATTGTCTTAATATGGACAACGCAGGATTTAGGCATTGACTTAGCCTTTTTAAAGGCTTTTTCTAAATCTTTGATATCATGACCATCAACAGGGCCAATATAAGATAAGCCTAATCCGTCAAAGATATTAAGTCTTAAAGCGTGGCTCTTAAACCAGTCTTTGAAGTTACCACCCTTTTTATAAATCCATCTTCCTAAAGAATTCCAACAGAATATCTTCTTAAAGAAGGATTTACTCTTACGATAAAAAGAAGAGTTACCATATGATCTGAAGACTCTGGATAAACCACCGACAGGTTGAGAAATAGATCTACCGTTATCGTTTAATACGATAATAATCTTATGGTTTTGCATCGCCACATCGTTTAATGCTTCAAAGGCTAAGCCATTTGCGATACTGGAATCACCAATAAAGGCGATGATTGAGTAATTCTCTTTATTTAAGTCTCTCGCGATAGCCATGCCGTTTGCCGCAGCAACACTCGTTGAGGAATGACCTGCATCAAAATGGTCATAAGGAGATTCATCCACTCTTTGGAAACCACAAACGCCATCTTTTTGTCTTAATCGCTCTAAAGAACGACCAGTCAACACTTTATATGTATAGCATTGATGTCCAACATCAAAAATAATCTTATCTTTTGAGAAATCAAAAACGCGACACAAAGCGATCGTCGCATCCACAACGCCTAAGTTCGCGGATAAGTGACCACCATTTTTGCTCGTCGCATCAATGATGTATTCTCTTAAGTCACCCGCTAATAAATCGAGCTCTTTATAATTAAGTCCAGCCAAAAAAGTCGGATCTTTAATCTCGTTTATATTAATTCTTTGAATTAATTTCTTCTTTGACATACTACTAAAAAACTACTAAAACACTACTAACAAAATTCAATTTTATTTGATGTCAACAATGTTTTCTATCTTCTTTTCTGCTTCTTCAAGCTCTTCGGACAATAATTTGATAATTGCTTGTCCTTCTTCGTAGAGTTTTAAGCTCTCTTCAAGAGATAAAGCTTTGTTAGAAATTAAAGAAACGATTTCATCTAATCGATCAATGTTCTTTTTAAAATCAACTTTCTTATCGCTCATCTTATTTCTCCTCCACTTTTTCTACTCTACTATATATAGTACCATTTTTTAATATCGTTGTCACATTATCACCTTGGTTCACTTGATGGATATCGCTTATCACATTACCGTTACTATCTTTAGTAATTGAGAATCCTCTTTCTAATACTTTTAATGGTGATAAAGCTTCTAATCTATCTTGATATGACTTAAGAGTTCTTTTTTTATCTTCGAGATAATCTTTCATTGATTCATCTAATTCTTCTTTTAAAGAAGAAACATCTTCTTCCATATCTTTCACTTTATCTTTGATAGAATCAATCATCGCATCTAATGAGTATTGGAACTTCTGTTCTAATTCTCTTCGGTCAATCGTCGCTAATTCTGCGGCCCCTGTTGGGGTGGACGCTCTTTTGTCAGCGACGAAGTCCACTAATGTGGAATCGATTTCATGACCTACCGCAGCAATAACTGGCATTTTGCTATTAGCAATCGCTCTTACTAACATTTCATCGTTAAACGCGCTTAAATCTTCGCTTGCTCCCCCACCTCGACCAATGATTAATGTATCTAAATCGTATTTTTGTGATTCATTAAACGCTTTTAATAATTCTTTAGGAGCGCTATCACCTTGGACTGCGCTATAAAAGACATAGATATCTGCAATTGGATATCTTCTTTTTAAATTAAAAAGAATATCTTTGATCGCAGCAGAGTTCTTCGCGGTTATCACACCAATCGCGCTTGGATAAATATTGATTGGTCTTTTTCTACTTTGTTCAAATAAACCCTCGGCTTGTAATTGCTTTTTGAGTCTTTCTAACTCTAATAAGATATCGCCTTGTCCGACTTGGCTCATTTCAAAAGCTAATAGTTGGTAACTTCCTCTCGCAGGATAAACATCCGCGCTTGCAAGAACGACGACTTCATCGCCATTTTTCGGAACGAAAGTGAGCTTTCTCGCATAGTTATTAAACATCGCGACATTAATTAAACACTCTTTATCTTTCAAAGAAAAATAAAGATGCCCATTCGCACCGGGTTTAAAGTTACTGATTTCCCCTCTCACATAAATGAATTTGAGGTTCTCATCGTTAGTAATCAAACTTTTGATGTATCGATTGACATCACTTACGGTATAAATAACTTTGCCTTGGTACATTAAAGCACCTCATCTAATATGGCGTTAACGAACTTCCCCTGTTTTGGTTCGATATATTTCTTCGCGAGATCCACTGCGACATTAATAACGATTCTTTTATCGACTGTTTCCACTTTCATATGAGCATAACTCATAATTAAAATTGATTGAGTTAATAATGGTAATCTTTCCCATTTCCAATCTTTAAGATGTGGAACAAATGCATCTTTGATATTTCCATAATTATTCAAAGAATAAGCGACGACATTTTTCACATAGTCACTGACTTCTTCATATGGACATTCACAAAGTGAAGACATAAGTTCTCTGGCGTCTCTAAATGTTTTACCATCACCTAAAACAAAATCAGACAGCTCATCATAAATGACTGTCATGACAATATAGTGTTCTTGTTGACGTGAAATAGGCATATTAAATAATGTTATCGACTTTGATTTTGACTTCTAATGGGATTTGTTCTGCGACCATCATAAATGATGAACTAATTTCATTAGTGATTAATTCTTTGATTTTATCTAACTTTGCATCATTTTTAACATTAATGTTAACTTTGACATAAACTGTTGAATGATGGATAGTGATTTCAGAGTTATTCACTTGTAAATGATGACCGCTACGAGATTCAACTGGTTCTTCCACTAGTCCTGGAACGCGATCTAAAGCTTGATTAGCAAGGTGAGTGAAAACATTGATCCCAATGCCGAATCTACCTTTTGATGAGTTTTTATCAATATAAACGTATCTTCCCATATCCATTAATACTATATATGAAATATATCAAACTTACAAAAGAAAATGTTTTGTGTAAACAAAAAATGTCCACGAAGGACACATTTGTTTACCAACCGAGACAGCCGTGTTTCTCGGATCGCTGGGATCCACCCCATGCATTGGGTGCGCCGTGGTCGAACGTTGACTTTCCACCTTTGGTAATTACAATTTATCGTTTTCCGCTTGTTTTTTCAAGTTTTATTGAGTTGGTTAAGCAATTGTGATTATTTCGTTATTTTTCCTTTGTTCATATCATGAAATAGATATATATTATTGAGACTCTTTATTCTAAAGAGACATAATAATAAAAAAACCTATTTCTAGGGAGAGGACAGGAGTCTCCTATTCCTCGTTTAGGTTGGACCCGGTCCTTTCGGACAGCTCACTATTATAATACAAAAAAGACTATGATTTTCAACGTCAATATCTCAAAACAAAGGCCACTTTCGTGGCCCTCATGATTATTTAGCTAAGATTGATTCAACAAGTTTAACGAGATGCTCACTTGTGAAATCAAATTTCTTAATCGCGTCTTTCGCAGGCGCGGATACGCCGAATGTATCAATACCCATATGGTATTTCGCGTATCTATCCCAACCGAATGTCGATAACATTTCGATGGAGATTCTCTTCTTTCTTCTTAAGAGAAGAACGGATTGTTTATATTCTTCGCTTTGTTCTTCAAAGAGTTCCCATGATGGCATGGAGATCACTCGGACGTCGATACCTTTTTCTAATAACTCTTTTTGAGCGTCAATCGCGAGAGACACTTCACTACCAGTGGCGATTAAAACGAACTGAGCTTCTTTTTGTTCTTTAGAAATGACGTAAGCGCCTTTTTCTAATCCTTCCACACTACTTCCTGGGATTAATGGAAGATTTTGTCTTGATAATATCAAGGATGTTGGAGTATTTAAGCTCTTTAAAGCCATTAACCAAGCTCCATAAGTCTCTCTTTCATCACAAGGTCTAATTGTTCTTGTAAACGGAATAGAACGAAGCATCACTAATTGTTCAATTGGTTGATGGGTTGGGCCGTCCTCTCCCACAGCAATACTATCGTGAGAGAATAAATAAATCGCTGGTAAATGAGTTAAGGCCGCCATACGGATGGCTGGTTTCATATAATCGGCAAAGACGCAGAAACAACCGACATAACTTCTTAAGCCGCCGTGTAATAGCATACCATTTTGTGCTGCGGCCATCGCGAATTCTCTAATGCCCCAGTTGACATTATGACCTTTACGATGCAAAGCATCGAAGTTAACTCCATCATCTAATTTTGTCATCACTGAACCAGCGACATCCGCGGATCCACCGATGAGGTTTGGTAAGACTTTCATAAAGAAGTTAAGGGCTTTACCAGAGGCCACTCTTGTGGAGGTCGCACTACCTTCGACGAATTCTGGTAATTTAACATCGAGATATTTACTAACATCGTTATTCGCTAATTCTAAGAATTTCTTTCCTTCTGGATGTTTATTCACTTCTTCTAACCACGCTAATCTAGCGTCATGACCTCTTTTACCAAAGGTATTATTGAAATGTTCATAAACTTCTTGAGGGATATAGAAGTCTTCATGGTCAAAACCATAAACATCAACTTTCGCGTGTTTACCGTCTTCTACTCCTAAAGGAGAACCATGGACTTTACTAGTTCCTTGTTTACTAGAACCATAACCGATGACTGTGTGAACCATAATCATCGTTGGTTTATTCATTGATTTCTTCGCTGAGCAGATGGCTTTGTCGATTGCGTCGACATCATTACCGTCTTCGACTTCTAAAACATTCCAGTTACTGGCTAGGAATCTATTTTTCACTTGTTCAGAGAATGATAATTCTAATGCACCATCTAAAGTAACTTCATTCGCGTCATATAACAAAATTAACTTATTTAATTTTTGATGTCCTGCTAAGGAGATTGCTTCTTGAGAAATACCTTCATGTAAGCAGCCATCACCACATAACACATATGTGTAATGGTTCATAATCTTGTTTCCATCTTGATAATTAGCAGCGATAGAAGCTTCCGCCATCGCCATACCAACGGCTTGAGCGATACCTTGACCTAAAGGTCCGCTTGTGGCATCAACACCAACTGTATGTCTAAATTCTGGATGGCCTGGAGTTAATGAATCGATTTGACGGAATCTCATGATTTCATCAAGTGGTAAATCATATCCAGCGACATGAAGCATTGAATATAATAAAGCACTTGCATGACCCGCTGATAAAACAAATCTATCACGGTTGAACCACATTGGTTCTTTTGGATCGCTGACTAAGTGCTTAGTAAATAAAGTATAAAGTATTGGTGCGCTACCAAGAGCCATACCTGGGTGACCAGAATTGGCTTTATTGATTTCGTCAATACAAAGCGAACGAATCGTGGCAATAGCTAATTTGTCAATTGAATTCATAACTCTCTCCTTATTATTCGGCTATGTGAAATAATACACATTCATTATAAACGCATTATTTTGATAATTCATTAAGATAAGAAAAAAGCGTTTCCTCAATATTTGTTTCAAGAAAACGCCTAGTAGATAATTAGTAGTTTTTTAGTTTTTCTTATAAATTAACAATTTATAAAGTTTATTTAACAATCTTGATGCCTAAGTCCGCTAATTGTTGTTCTGTGACTTCTGTTGGGGCGCCACTCATCGGGCAAACTGCGCTTAAATTCTTTGGGAAGGCGATAACGTCTCTGATGTTATCTGTGCCACCTAAAATCATCGCTAATCTATCTAAACCAAAGGCCATTCCACCATGTGGAGGTGTGCCGTATTGAAGAGCTTCAACGAAGTAACCAAACTTGGCTTGGATTTCTTCATCAGACAAACCTAAGATATTGAAGATCTTTCTTTGGACATCTTGGTCATAAATACGAAGGGTACCACCACCAGCTTCATAACCGTTAATAACGATATCATAAGCATAGCTTAACATCTTAGTTGGATCTTCATCTAACCAGTGTAAGTCTTCATCTTTTGGACGGGTAAATGGATGGTGAGAAGCGACCATATTACCGGTTTCTAAATCTCTTTCAAACATTGGGAAGTCGATGACCCATAATAAATCATATGTATTTGGTTTAATTAAACCAAGTTGTTTACCGTATTGTAATCTGATTGCACCTAATAATGGGGTGACTCTATTATATGGACCAGCGGCGATGATGAAGATATCTCCATCGTTAACATTTAATTCTTTAATTAAAGCTTCTTTTTCTTCTTCTGATAAGAATTTCACAAAAGAGCCGGTTAATTCTCCGTTTTCTTTCTTAATAACCGCTAAACCGCCTAAACCGAATTTCTTCGCTTCTAAAGTTAAATTATCAATAACTTTACGGCTAGTTTCTGAAGCGACACCATTAACGCAAATACCTTTGATGGCTTCTGCATTTTTATACGCTTCAAAAGTAGTATTTTTAAATACTTCTTTTAAGTCATGGAGTTCGAGGCCAAATCTTGTATCCGGCTTATCAGAACCGAATCTTTCCATTGCTTCTTTATAAGTCATTTGACGAAGTGGTAACTTCACATCGTAATTAATTGTGTTTTTAAAGATTTCTTTAATTAATCCTTCCATCATTTCTAAGAATTGATCTTGATCAAGGAAAGATGTTTCAATATCGATTTGAGTGAAATCGGGTTGACGGTCCGCCCTTAAGTCTTCATCTCTAAAGCATCTCGCGATTTGATAATATCTTTCAAATCCACCGACCATCAAAAGTTGTTTAAACATTTGTGGGGATTGTGGTAAAGCATAAAAACTTCCTGGATGAACTCTAGAAGGAACTAAATATTCTTTTGCACCTTCTGGAGAAGAAGCGGTCAACATTGGGGTTTCAATTTCTATGAAATTGTGTTCGTGTAAATATTTATGAGTTGTAATTTTGATTGTGTCTCTAATATCGAAATAATGTTGCATTAAAGGTCTGCGTAAATCGAGATAACGATATTTAAGCCTTGTATCTTCTAAGGCATCAGTTTCATCAGCGATGATTAAAGGAGTGGTCTTCGCAGTGTTGATAACTTTAATTTCTTTCGCCACTACTTCAATATGACCAGTTTTTAATTTTTCATTTGGTTGTTCTTTAAGTTTGACTGTACCAGTCACTTCAATGACATATTCATTACGGACATCTGGAACTTTATCAGCGTCAGGAACCATAATTTGGATAATGCCACTTCTATCTCTTAAGTCGATGAAAAGAATGGAACCGAAGTTTCTTCTTTTGCTCACCCAACCTAAAAGGGTGACTTCTTGATTGACATTAGCTTCGCTAAGTTCAGTATTTAAACAAGTTCTTTTCATAACATTTCCCCTATTTCTTTGAGCAATCTTCATTACAGTTTTCGCAATCGAAGTTTGCGTCATATATATCATAGATATCATTTAAGATATCTTTTTCTAACACTTCATATTGGACTTGTGTCTTTAAATTTTTCACAATAATCTTTTCTTCTTTGACTTCGTTTTCACCAATGATAACAGCGAAGAAAGCATTTCTATGTTCAGCGCGTTTAAACATCGCTGGTAATTTGGCTTTATCTAAACAGATATCAGTGATGAAATCTAAGTCTCTAAGTTTAGAAGCGATATGATAAGCGTAGTTCTTATTTTCTTCGCCTAATGGCATAACGTAGAAATCCACTGTGGATTTTACTTTTTCTTCGTTAAGTAAACCATCATCTCTTAAAACAGAAACGATTCTTTCGATACCGAAAGAAAAACCAACGCCAGGAATGTCTGGTCCACCGATTTCTTTCACTAAGTGTGAATAATGTCCACCCGCACCTATCGCGCCATAATTATTTCCAGTCGCGGATGTGTAATGGAATTCAAAAACGGTTTCTGAATAGTAATCTAAACCTCTCACTAAAGAATCATCGACCTCAAAAGGAATTTCTAATTCACCTAATAAAGCTAAGATTTCATTAAATCTAGCCTTGCTAGCTTCGGAAATATAATTAGACATCTTAGGAGCGTCCTTGACGATTTCTTGATCTTCAGGAACTTTGCAGTCTAAGATTCTTAATGGATTAAGTTCATAACGGCATTTACAGTCTTCGCACATATTTTCAATATGTTTAGCAAAGAATTCCTTTAACGCTGCACGGTAATTGTTTCTACTTTCTTCATCACCTAAAGTATTAATCTTTAAAACGACATTTTCTAAGTGTAAAGATTTTAAAATCTTATAGGCTAAAGAGATGACTTCAACATCTCCTAAAGATGATTGGCCACCGACTAATTCAACACCGAATTGGTTGAACTGTCTATATCTACCTAATTGAGGTCTTTCATATCTAAAGACCGGACCTAAATAGAAATATTTAAGTGGTAAATCATTAGTCGCATATAATTTGTTTTGGACGATCATTCTCATGATGCCCGCGGTGAATTCTGGACGGAGAGTTAAACTTCTATCTCCTTTATCGAGAAATGTATACATTTCTTTTCTAACGACATCGCTACTTTCTCCCACGCCTCTCACAAATAATTCACTATGTTCTAAAACTGGAGGGCGGACTTCGTTAAATGAAAATTGTTCCGCGACAAAACGCATAACGTTCTCAACGTTAGAATATAAATTGGCTTCATCTCCGATCACATCGTGAGTACCTTTAACATTGATAATTGGCATAATTTCCTCCTTAATGAATCATTCTTGAGACGTTATAAACGCCAGTGATGCCTTTTAAGATCGTGAAGATATCGCTTAATCTCTTCGCATCACTCACGTAGAACGAGCAGATGATTGTGGTAATTAATGTTGATTGATTTTTTCTCGCATTCAAATTAGTTAATGTCACCTTTTGAGCGGTTAATGTGTGCATGATATCAACGAGTAAGTTCGGTCTATCACTACTTTCGATAATAATATCGACTGGGTAAGTAGCAAATTCCAAATCTTCTCTCCAGAAGACATCCACTAGTCTTTCATTTGAATTAGCGATATTTGGGCAGTTTCTTCTGTGAACAGAAATACCTTTACCTCTAGTAATAAAGCCGACGATATCATCTCCTGGAATTGGGGTGCAGCAATTGGCTAATGTAATCGCCACTTTACCCGCGCCTCTACAATAGACTGGACAGTTATTGCCTGATGTAGTCTTAGCTTTTCCGCCTGTTGGAAGAACGACTGGCTTTTTAATATGTAGATATTCGATGATCGCCGCGGTTGATGGTTTTCTACCGCTAACAGCGACAAATAAGTCATCCACGCTATCGACACCAAAGTGTTCTAATAATGTTGGGTTATTGAGAAGATTCATCATCTCTTCTTCATCAATCTCGCGGTCTTTAAAGGCATCTATACACGCTTGTCTACCTTTCGCGATTCTTTCATCTCTTACAAGAGATGCATTCTTTTTTGAAATGAATTTCTTAATCGCTGCTTTCGCAGAATTACTACGGACAAATTCTAACCAGCCTTCACTTGGGCCAGGAGAATTCCTATTTGTTTTGATTTCCACCATATCACCGGTTTTTAAAATGGTGTTAAGCGGAACCATCATTCCGTTTACTAACGCTCCAACTGTTGTATCACCAACTTTGGTATGGATACGATATGCAAAGTCAACTGGTGTACTTCCATTAGGAAGTTCAATGACTTTGCCTTTTGGAGTGAAGACATAAACATTACTTTCAAAGATATCTTCAGTTAATGTCTCCATGAACTCTGAGGCAGAAGCATCGCTATGTTCGTTTGAGATAGAGACAAAGTCTCTAAACCAGTGTAATTTATTTTCAATTTCTCTTTGCTCTTGTTTAGAGTTATAGCCGCTTCCTTCTTTATATGCCCAGTGCGCAGCAACACCGCTTTCAGCAATTTCATCCATTTCTTCAGTTCTAATTTGAACTTCGTAAATGTTTCCATCACCTGAAACAATTGTGGTGTGTAATGATTGGTATAAGTTTGGCTTAGGCATTGCGATATAATCTTTAAATCTGCCTGGGATAGGCTTATAAGATTTATGGATAACACCTAATATCTCATAACAGTGCATTTCCGTATCAGTAATGATACGAAGAGCTAAAATATCATATATTTCATTAAAGGCGTGGCCTTTTTCATACATCTTTTGATAAATCGAAGCGATTGATTTAACACGAGAAGAAATACTAAACGGAATATTTCTTTCAAATAAGATATCAGCAATTCTCTTTTTCAAAGCGTCTAAAGATTTCACTAAATATTTAGTTTTCTTGGTTAATAATTTAGAGATCTCTTCATATTCGACTGGATGGAGATATTTTAAACACAAATTCTCCATTTCGCTTTTAATCGAATCTAAACCGATACGGTGAGCGATTGGAACGAAAACTTCAGATGTTTCTTTAGAAAGAGCGATTTGTCTTTCTGGAGATAAGGCTCCTAAAGTTCTCATATTATGTAATCTATCGGCGAGTTTAATCAAAATAACACGGATGTCTTTCGCCATACCGATGAAGATTTTACGGTGATCTTCCGCCTCAAACTCTTCAGCGTTCATCTTGGAGAGTTTTAATCTTTGAATCTTTGTTAAAGAATCAACAAGTAAAGCGACCTCTTCTCCCCACATCTTCGTGATATCTGCGATTGTGGTATCAGTATCTTCAACGACATCATGTAATAAAGCAGCGACAATTGTATTTGGTCCAGCGTGTAAACTAGCAATGATATAAGCGACTTCAATTAAATGATGATAATATGGCTCACCACTTTTTCTTAATTGGCCTTGATGTTTTTGCAAGATAAAATCATAAGCGGATTTAATTCTCGCTCTATCTTCCTTAGAAGTAATATATGTTTCATAAATTGCTTCTACATCTTCGAAAGTATGGAGGGGATATCCCCCGTTCACTAAAGGTTTTTTCTCACTTTTTGCCATAACAAAGATATATTAAACTCTTTTCTTTATTTTTTAAAGAAAATCTAGTTATCTATCAAAAAAGAAAAGAACCCAATAAACGGGTTCTTATTCGTTATGTTGTAATTGTAATTGATATAAACGGTAATAGAAGCCTTTCTTTTTAAGAAGTTCTTGATGGTTACCGATTTCAATTACTTCACCGTGTTGAAGGACAACGATTTGATCAGATTTTTGAATTGTCGATAAGCGGTGAGCCACCACTAACATCGTACCGATATTCTTAATCTTCTCTAATGACTCTTGAATGAGCACTTCAGTTTCAGTATCGATATTCGCTGTCGCTTCATCGAGAATGAGGATTTGAGGTTTAGCAAGAACTGTTCTTGCAAATGATAATAATTGTCTTTGACCTTGAGAGAAGTTTTCGCCTCTTTCAATGACCATTTCATCTAAGCCTTTTTCAGTCTTATCGATAAATGAATCAGCGTTCACGTACTTACATACTTCGTAGACTTCTTCATCGGTATAACTCTCATCATGTAGTGTAATGTTAGATTTAATTGTTCCTCCGAATAAGAAGACATCTTGTAACATCTGACCGATACCTTTTCTTAAAGATTTAATCTCGATATCATTGATATTCACGCCATCGATTAAGATTTCACCTTTTTGAATTTCATAGTTTCTAACAATCAAAGATAAGATTGTTGTCTTACCCGCGCCAGTCGCACCAACGAAGGCTACTGTTTGTCTTGGCTCAATGGTGAACGAGACATCTTTTAAGATCCAGTTTTCTTTTTCGTAAGCAAACCAAACGTGTTTAAATTCAATTCTACCTTCAAAATGTTCTTTCTTAATCGCATCTGGTTTATCAACGACTTCAGGAGCGACATCCATTAAGTTGAATAAACGCTCACACGCTGTCATCGCTTTTTGAATTTCATTTAATTGGTCAGCAATATTTTGCACTGGGTTAAAGAATCTAGAGAGATATAAATAGAAAGCGAGAACTTCACCAGCATTTAACTCTAAAGTCATACCCATATAGAAAGTAACTGCAATCGCGAAGAAGTATAAGAAGGAGATAAATGGACGATACATTGCAAATGCAATGTTGAGTTTATATCTTTGTTTTCTCAAAGTTTCATTCTTCTCAGTGAATTCCACTTTCTTTCTTTCTTGTTGATTGAATAATTGAACGATTTTCATTCCAGACATATTCTCGTTTAAGAATGTGTTCATGTCGGAAATGTATCTTCTTTCTTCTTTGAAGATTTGTCTAACTATCTTTCTAAAGAAGAAGCTAACAACGAAAATAACAACGACAAACGCAGTCATCACTAAACCTAAAATTGGGCTCATCGTGAGCATGATAATAAAGACCGCGACAATCGTTAAACCATTTCTCACAATATTCACTAAGACTTTAGTAAATAAATCAGAAATTGATGTCGTGTAATTAGCGACTCTTGTGACTAAAGAGCCAACCGGCATATCGTTTAATTGATTTTGTGACATGTTCTCGATATGTTCGAAAACATCCATTCTTAATTTATAAACAATCTTTTGGCCCGCTTTAGTTAATACCATTGATTCTAAATAGGCAAATAATTGACCAGCGATCGCCATCGCGAGATATCCGCCAGATAATAATGAGATATTTTGTAGGGTAATATAATCACTACCACCTAAAGAGTTAGTAATCGCTTCGATAATCTTTGGTAAGGCGATATCAAAACCAACATTAAGAAGGACGAGGAATAACGCTAAAATGATGGAGCCGATTTGTGGCTTCATATAACTGAAGGCTCTTTTGTAAAGAATCTTCGCCGGAATCTTTTTATCGCCTTTTAGCTTTTCAAGATCAGTTTCCGCCATTGTCGACTTCCTCCTTTCTAGACACTTTTTCTGCTTCTAATTGTTGTAAAAGAACCATCCTCTTATAGGTTGGTGATGTTTTAAATAAGTTCTCTGGTGTATCAAAACCTTCGATTTCGCCTTCGTTTAAAACGATAATCTTATCCATATGGATAACTGTGGATACACGAGATGAGACAACTAAAGTTGTCATACCTTTTCTTTGTGTTTTAATGTGCTCTAAAATTTCTTCTTCGGTTTTAATATCAACCGCGGAGACAGAGTCATCAAAGATGAGAATTGGACTATTTTTAATATAGGCTCTAGCAATTGAGATTCTTTGTTTTTGTCCACCTGACAAAGTGACACCTCTTTCGCCAGTGACTGTTTCATATTTTTCTGGGAATCCCTCAATATCATCAGCGACACAAGCAAACTTCGCCGCTTCTTCCACTAATGTATCATCCGCGTTAACATCGTTAAAAGCGATATTTCTTTTAATCGTGTCGGAGAATAAGAAGTTATCTTGTGGGACATAAGCAATAGCTTTTCTTAAAGATTCTAATTTGATATCCATGATGTCATATCCATCGATAAAGACCATGCCTGGATCAGCATTATAAATTCTTAATAAAGAATTGGCTAAAGTCGTTTTACCACTACCGATTTTACCGATGATACCAATAGTTTCACCAGCTTTGATATCTAAAGTGACATGCTTTAACCATGGATGTTTATTTTCTCCTGGGTAAGTAAATGTGAAATCTTTAAAGGAGATGTTACCTTTAATATCATTAACTTCAATCGCCCCTTCTTTATCAAAGATATCTTCAGGAGCGTCTAAGAAGTGAGTAATTCTCTTTAATGATGTTTTACTTCTAGAATAAGAAGTAATGATTTGACCTAAAGCAATCATTGGCCAAATAATCATATCGAAATAGCCGAGCATCGTGACTAAATTCTCTGCGTTATAAGTGAAATCAATACCGAATAAGTTTGGCGTTCCGCCGTTATTAGTTAACCAGACGAAATATCCGCCAACCCAAATAACCATTGTGAAAACTGCGGCGATAATGATTTCGATGATGATATCAAAGATGACCCATAATCTTACGAAGTTAACGTTGACATCTTTATTCTTTAAAGCGACTTTTGAGAAAGCGTGTAATTCGCTAACTTCTTTAACAAACGCTTTAATAACTCTAATACCAGTAAAACTTTCTTGGACGAAATCGTATAGTTGGTCATACGCTTTTTGTCTTTTCTCCCAGCGATCTGACATGAGTTTTTCAACAATCGCGCCCCAAATGACAATTAATAGTAATGGTATAAAGATTAAAATCGACATTGGTAAATTATAATTTACCATTCGATAGATAACTAAAACTGATAAGAAACCGCCATCGACGATCATCACCGTGCCAAAACCATAGAACTCTTCAATAGTTTCAACATCGTTTGTGAACCAACTCATCACGGTTCCTACTGTATTAACATGATAATACTCAACTGGTAACTTTTCCGCTTTTTCAAACATTTGTTGTCTGACACCAGCTTCAATATGTTTTGAAGTATGGAAAATCGCTAATCTCCAAATGAGACGACCAGCGAACATACCAAAAGCCACCAATAAGGTGTAGTTAACAATTTGTAGAACTTCTTTTTTCATCTCTTCAGTAAATCCAGTTTCGATGGATTCAGAGAAGATGCCGGTAATCTTTCCTAAAAATTCAGGAATGAATAATTGGATATAATCGACCGCTACTAATGTTGCAACACCAATAATGATGAACGGAAGGTACTTTAAAAAATATTTTCTTAAATATTTATTAGTAAACATAATATCAATATTAATGTTCTTGCTATTTTTTGCAAGAAAATTAATCCCTCTTAATTAATTTTTTGACGTTAAATTCAATAGATGTGACATTCATGTATGTGTTTGTCTTTAATACACCTATTAAATCAACGAATGGAACTTGTCTAACTTCATCCATTGTGAAGTTAAAGCCGACAATGCGGCTCTTTTGGCCAATCTGTGTAAAGATATGTTCTCTATTCTTTGAGAAGAAAAGTGCTCTAGTGGCGATTTTCTCTAATACAAATAAAGGAGAAGGCCAGCTTTCTCCAAAAGGAGAAAATGAATTTATCAAATCGTAATTGTCTTTATTAATTTCAGTGAGTCCTAATTCAACGACTACTTCTTCGACTTTTTCTAAAGGATGAGTGTTCGCATAATCGATAAAGGCTTTTTTAAATTCTTCAATCTTATCGCCCATGATTGTGCAGCCGCCCGCCATCGCATGACCCCCACCAGCGAGCATAAACTCTGAACAAGATTTAAAAGCATCGACGATTGAGAATCCTTGAGGAGCTCTCGCACTACCTTTATAAAAACCTTTTTCCTCATCTTTTGTTAAAACGACAACTGGTAAATGATAGGCGTTTAAAATGTTATTCGCAATTAATCCCAAAATACCTTCTTTCGCATCGGTGATATAAACGATCCCTTTATCTTCTAAATTGATATCACCTAATTCACCCGCGGAATTTTTGGATAACTCTTTTCGATTATTATTCACTTCATTTATCCAATCAATGTAGTTTAAGATTTTCTCTTTATCACTAGTGGTAAAATAATCCACTAATTTGTTCGGAGAAGTATCAGTTAACATTCGACCAATCGAATTGATTTTAGGAGCGATTTTCATCCCGATTGTCACTTCGTTAAATGGTTCGTTTTCTTTTAATAAATCAAGTTGTAAAAATTCAAGTTCTTGATAATTTGAAAAAACGATTCTTAATAATTCTCGGTTATATTCTAATAACGGCATCATATCGCTAATTAAGGATATTGATGCAAGTGTTGATAAATATTTATCAAATCTATTCAAAAATACGCGTGAGAAGTTAAAAGCGACAAAGGCTCCACTACTTGCGGTCTCGCCAAAATGATCAAATGCCGGATGAAGAATATAGTCTGCGACAGGAACTTCGTCTTGAATTTCATGATGGTCTAAAACTAGAACTTTAACGCCGTTATCTTTTAACAGCTTAATCGGTTCAAATGCAGCGACGCCGTTATCAACACAAATCATTAATTCGATTCCATCATCAATCGCTTCTTGAGCGTGATTTAAGGTTAAGCCATATCCATCAATATATCGCGATGGAATATAATAACTTGCTTCATAATTTTTATAAGCAAACATCTTCACTAAGATTGATGTTCCCATAATTCCATCCGCATCATAATCGCCATAGATTCTAATCTTTCCATTATGGCTCATGACATCATTCACCATTGCTACTGCTTCATTAATATGATCAAAGTTATGGCCAAGCGCAAAAGATTCTGCACTAACTGGCGCGGTGATCTTTTGATATTGAGATTCGTCAATATGGTAATATTCGAGTAAACGATGGAATAAATCTTGATTCATAATTTATAAAATAAATTAAAGGGCTATTTAAAATCATAGCCCTTATCTAATTAGTCGTTAATGCCGATGAAGACAGCTTCTTCAGGTTCAGCGGATTTAGTAATTTTCTTCGCTTTAACTTTCTTTTTCTTCGTTGGTCTTTGAATTTGGACACGAGAGAATAAAGCGTAGAAGAGATTGCTGACTGGTCCGATGATAACAGGTATCACCACTAAAGCGATTAACATCGCTAAGATTAAGGCGACAAATGTTAATGCGGAAGAGGCAGAACCAAATCCGAACATGACGATGCCGACAACAATGGCTAATAAGGCAAATGTTGTAATAGCAACATATGATAAGCTTGTTGCTTTAACAGCAAGGGCTTTTCTATTTTCTAATGAGTTATCTTTACTCTTATCTTCCAAGATAAGTTCTCTTTCTTTATTCATAAAGAGAATCGCGATGATATAAGCGAATAAAGAGGCAAGAGGTGTGATAACAGCGACATAACCACCGACGACTGGTAAATGGATTAAGGATAATAATCCTAAAGCGATTGAACCAGCGGAGATGGATAATAACATCGCGGTTAAGCCACGGGATAATCTATATCTTAACATGAGATATAAACCAGCAACGCCAACACCTAATAATGTACTTAAAGCAATCTTAAGGACATCTGGTTCACCGATAGCGTAGCTACTCACGGCTTTAAATGAGATAGTTGCATCAGTATCAACGATGCTAGTTCTACTTTCTCTAACAGCGTTAGAAATAACTTCTTCTAAATCACCAACATAAGCTTCATTACCTTCGTAGAAGAATAAGGCTTTTTCATCAATTTTGGAATTGAATGTTACATAAGTAACATAATAAGTGATTTCCTCATCGTTCTTGTCATCTAAAGTATACTTCTTGCCAGTTGTATCGATAGATTGAATGCCGTATTTGGCAGTGACAGTTGTTTTAGTTTCACCTTCATCATAAGCACCATTACCATTAGCATCGGTAAATGTATATGTCTTACCTAAAATGGTTCTGATGTTATCATCATTAATTTGTGAGTTTTCACTCATTTCAGTTTCGAAGAATAAACGGTCATTATGATTGTTTGCTTTGTTAGCGTAGATATTACCATTCATAACACCAAAGACAATCATCGCGACTGTTGTGGCTAATAAGACGATGCCACCAGCGATACCGATTCTGCCTTTGCTCTTTGTTAAATCTCTATCAGCGTATGGGCCGAAGTATGTTTGCTTTTCTTCGTTGATTAAATCTGGGACTTTGTCTCCATCGATACCGAAGAGTCCATATTTACCTTGCACACATGTTGCGTTAAAGGCCATCCATAACATCAATCTTAATCCTAAAGTATTTAAGATTAAGCTAGCGATACCACCCATAACGGTGATAACGGCAAATGTTCTCATCGCTGCGCCACCTAAGATGTAGCAGAAGACACCGATGATAATCAAAATGGCATTAACATCGATAACTGGTAATAAAGCTTTTTTCGCGCCTTCGGAATTGGCTTTCTTTAAGCTTCTACCTCTATATGCTTCATTTTTAATTTTAATTAAGTGGATTGTACCACTTGCTAAAGAAGCTGTTGCTAAGGCAACGAAAGCAAAGATTGTGATGGTTGTGAATTCAGCGGTCAATAAGATCATTGAGGCTAAACCAGCGAACATAGACACAATTGTGGTTACGATAACGCTTACTGAGCCTAATCTGAAGAAATAGACTAATAAGACAGAAACTAAAGCAATGCCCGCCAATAAGGCGATAAATGTTGGGGAGATAGCGACTCTGGCTTTATCTTGTAAAGAGATTAAATCTTCAACCCAAGCAGAGACGTGGTTAGAACCAACGTTTTTAATGGTGACATCTAATTTAGATGCATTGAGTAAGTTGACATAGAATTTCGCGGTGTCAAAAGCTTTTTCTTTTTCGTTTTGGCTAGCAACACCATCGCCATCGGAGTCTAAGTTTAAAACGGAATATAATTTATCGTCGGTATTTGGGAAGTATTGAGTTTCTTCATCGCCAGTGACGGTAAATTTCATAATGGTGTGGCTATCGGTTGCATAATCAGTTTCAGGAGTGATTAATTTTTCTTCGAAACCATACCATAAATATAAATAATATGTTTCAGTCGCGTCATCACCTTCGCCAGAGGTTTCTGGTTTTGCACCTTCACCTTTCGCGCCTTCGAGAACGCTCTTATATTTTTCATGTTCAGTATTAACTGGGAGGACGATACATGGATAATTATTATAAGTTTCTAATGAGGCTTTTTGTCCTTCGACAAGGAATTCATCGGCTAATGCATATGTACCAGCGCTATTTAATAAAGCAAAAGAACCATCAAACTCCATATATTGGACAATGTTGGTGTATTGTTGCTCATAATCTTGAGATAAGATTAAGGAAATAGTGTCAGTACCTTGAGTGGTAATTTCATAACGCGTGACATCTTGATTAGCTAAACGTTCTTTCATCGTGTTAGCGGTGTCTTGAAGTTGATCTTTTAATTCTTGTTCGGTTAATGTGTCATTACCATCTTTGTTTTCAATGTGGAAAATAATCTCTCTTCCAGATTGATAATCGATATTTGAATTAGCGCTTTTTAATAATGGTGAAAAAGCCACTCCCACCAATACTAATGAGGTAAACGCTAATAGGAAATAAGCCCATAATCTACGCATAATAATCCTCCTGCGATCACATGTGAAAATCGCGACTAAGTAATAAGATACACGAATTATAAATATAATTCAAATACTTTATATAATAAAAGACAGAAAATCGTTGTCTTAAAATAAGACAGCCACAATTTACTAAATAAAAGAAAAGTGGGTAATCACTTCTTAATAATTAACCCACTATTATTCATCATATTCACCATCAAATAAGTTGAATTGGTGTTTTATTTTTAAATGTTTATACGCTTTCTCGTTAGCAATTCTACCGCGTGGAGTTCGATCGATAAATCCAATTTGTAATAGATATGGTTCATATACATCTTCTAAGTTATTGATTTCTTCACCAATCGCATTAGCTAATGTTTCTAATCCAACCGGTCCACCTTTGAATCTTCCAATCAAAGTTCTTAGATATCTAATATCGACATCATCTAAACCAATCGCATCCACTTTTAAGGCTTCTAAGGCATTGACCGCATCATCCAATGTGATATGGTCTCTTCCTTCAAAATTCACGAAGTCTCTCACTCTACGATATAATCTATTGGCGATACGTGGAGTACCACGGCTTCTCTTAGCGATTTCAACTGCCGCATTTTCATCAATTGAACAGTTATATACTCTAGCTGTCCTTTGGACAATCTGAGTGGTTTCATCAATATCGTAGAAATTTAACTTCTCAGAAATACCAAATCTCGCTCTTAATGGAGAAGAGAGATTTCCCGCTCTTGTGGTCGCGCCAATTAAGGTAAAT